>NZ_JBEXMD010000006.1:0-343613 GCF_040610315.1 Amycolatopsis sp. NPDC004169 | reverse complement strand
GTGAGAAGGGTGTTCAGGTCTGTCGTCACAAACGGATCTTGAACACCCTTCGCCCGTCTCCGGTCACCACCCAGACTTACGCATTACTCGTCTAGCTCCGCGTCCACTTCTGGGTGTTCGCGCCGGTGCAGGCCTGCAGCGTGACCGGCGTGCTGTTCGCGGTGCCGTTCCCGCTCGGGGCGAGGCACAGTCCGGATTGGACACCGGTGAGCGTGCCGTCGGCGGCGGCGTTCCACTGCTGGTTGGTGCCGCCCGTGCAGTCCCAGATGATCGCCCGGGTCCCGGCGCTCGTCCCCGCGCCCTCGGCGTCGAGGCACTTGCTGCCGTAGACCTGCAGCTGCTTGCCCGAGGTGAGCGTCCACTGCTGGTTGCTGCCACCGTTGCAGTCCCACAGGGTCACCTGGGTGCCGTTGGTCTGGGACACGTTCGGGACGTCGAGGCAGCGCCCGGCCCCGGTGTTGCGCAGCACCGACGTCGACCCGCCGCCCGAGCCGGCGACCTCGAGGTTGTCGAACTGCGCGGTCTCCCCGACCGCCGTGCCGATGCCGACCTGGCCGGCCGGGAAGGTGCTGTCGGTGACCGTGCCGAGCACCGTGCCGTCGACCGAAACGGTGATCGTGGTACCCGAGAAGCCCAGTGCGAGCTTGTGCCAGCTGCCGGTGCCGAGCGCGGTCGTGGTGCCGGTGCGCAGGGTGGTGTTCTGCTGGCTGGTGTTGTTGCGCCGGAGCGACCAGGCGCCGGTGTCGCTGATCCGGAAGTAGTACGCGTTCAGCGCGCCCTGGTTGCCGGTGTCCTGCGAGCCGGCCCGGCCGAGGAGCTCGACGTACCCGGACTTCTCCAGCAGCACGTCCGTGCTGAGGGTGTAGTTGCTCCAGGCGATGTTGCCCAGCAGCGCGTACGGGTCGACGAACTTCTTCCACGGGATCGTCTTCTGCGTCGCGGCCTGGCGCACGCACGTCCCGGCGCGGCCCGCCCCGCAGGCGGCGGTCTCGAAGGCGCCCTCCATGTCCATCAGGTACTTGGCTTCCTTGCCCTTGGCGTAGGAGTCGAAGTCGTCGCTGTAGGGCAGGTTCAGCGAGCCCTGCGGCGGGCTGGTCGCGGTGCCCTTGCCCTGCCCGGTGGTCGTCGTGATCGTGTAGAGGTAGCCGGGCTGGGCGGTCAGGGAGAAGGCGCCGCCGTTCGGCGTGATGTCGGCGCTGTGGACGAAGTGGTCGCTGCCGTTGTTCGAGTTGAGGTTGGTCGCCCACACGTGCACCTGGCCGGTGGACAGGCCGCCGGTGACGTTCAGGTTCAGCGTCTGGGCCGAGGTCGCGTCCATCGTCTCGATGATCGTGCTGTAGTCGGTGTTGTTCGGCGACTTCAGCGAGACGTAGCTGCCGTTGGAACGGTTGCCGCCGAGGTACCCGCTGGAGGCGTCGAGGTACTTCCAGCCGGGCGCGGTGAACTGCGTCGTGTGCGCCAGCGCCCACGCGTCCTTGCCGACGGAGTAGTACCCGGACCACGGCTGGTTGGCCAGGATCAGGCCCACCGTCGGCCACGGGATGTTCGGGGTGACGGCGGCGATCAGGTCCCAGTTGAGGTAGGCGGTCATCTTGCCGTCGAGGTAGACGCGGTTGATCCCGCGGGCCAGCGGCTTGGCGCCGTCGTTGTAGTCCTGGGAGCCGTTTTCGCTCGACCACAGCGTCTTGCCGGTGTTGGTGACGTTCGCCGGGACGCTGCAGGAGGTCTGCGCGCTGAGGTAGCCGCACGTGTAGTGGGCGCTGAGCACGTCGGTGGCGTTGCGGTAGGCGGTGTTCGTCGAGATCGCGCTCGCCGGCCCCCAGTCCCCCGGCCACGAGTCACCGGAGATGATCTTCACCGCGCTGTACCCGTTGGCGTTGAGCGCGTTCCGCAGGGTGACCGTCCAGTCGGCGCTCCACTGCTTCTCGTTCTGGACCGACGTGAGGTAGTCGATGGTCAGCCCGTGCTGCTTCGCGCACCCCAGCCACGACAGGTAGTAGTCGGTCAGGTCGTTGGAGAAGAAGGTGCCGTTGCCGATCCAGCCCGGCGCGCCCCAGGGCAGGCCCACCAGCTTGATCCCGGGGTTGCGGGCCTTCGCCTGCTCCATGAGCCACCACTCGTACCCGCGGTTGCAGTCCAGGTCGCCGCGGAAGTGGGCGTGGCTGGGCTCGGCGCCGCTGGTGGAGTTGGTGTCCCCGCCCATTTCCACCTTGAGGATCTGCAGGGCGGCGCCGTAGCCGGGCTTGAACAGGTAGTCGAGGATCTGGCCGCGCTGCGGCTCCGGGTAGTCGATCAGCAGGCGGCTGTTGCCCCCGCCGCCGCTCACCGCGCCGACGCCGTCGAACGTGCGGCCGCCCGAACCGCCGTTGACCGTGATCGAGGTGGCGGCCTGTGCGGCCGGTGCCGCGGCGACCACGCCGCCGGCCACGACCAAGAGCACCGCCGCGGCCGCGGCTCGCGCGCTCCGGAACATGGGTGTCCTCACTTCCGACGAAGGGACGGCGCCCGGCGAAACTTTCGGGCGCGCCGACGTAACAATCGGTCGCTCAGCGAAGGGGGAAATCGCTCGTGAGAACCCCATCTTCGTCGATGGCGAACAGCTGGGCGTTAACGCTAACAGTCACCATCGCTGCCCGACAACTTTCGGCGCGCAGGTTACGAAACACCGCGGCCGGCACACTTTGCGGCGGCCATCACCGCAGTTCAGCGCGTTCTTTCGGCTGTCCGGCAACAAGGCGCGCAAATGTAACTTTCCCGCGGACAAGCGCGCGGAACACCGGCAGCCCCTTTCCCGCGCCGCCTTCCCCGGCTACAGTCTCCGTTTACTGGGAGCGCTCCCAGCAGACATTTCCGGCGCCTCCCCACCGTTCGAAGGAGAACGTGCATGCGCAGCAGGACAGTGGCCGCCGGCGGGCTCGCCGCCGTCGCCGTCACCGGCGTCGTCGCCACGACCACGTGGGCCGGCGCGCAGGCCGCCGCCTCGGCGTACTACGTCGACCCGGGCACCAACGCGGCCAAGTGGGTCGCGGCCAACCCCGGCGACTCGCGCGCCGCGGTCATCCGCGACCGGATCGCCGCGGTACCGCAGGCGCGGTGGTTCACCACCACCAACACCTCGACCGTGCGCAGCGAGGTCGACGCCTACACCGGCGCGGCCGCCGCGGCGGGCAAGATCCCGATCCTGGTCGTCTACGACATCCCCAACCGCGACTGCGGCGGCGCGAGCAGCGGCGGCGCGCCGTCCCACGACGCCTACCGGGCCTGGATCGACCAGGTGTCGGCCGGTCTCGCGGGCCGGCCCGCGGCCATCGTGCTCGAGCCCGACGTGCTCCCGCAGATGACGAGCTGCCAGAACAGCGACCAGCAGCGCCAGACCTCGGCGTCGATGGCCTACGCGGGCAAGAAGCTGAAGGCCGGCTCCTCGCAGGCGAAGGTGTACTTCGACATCGGCCACTCCGCCTGGCTCTCCCCCGCCGACGCCGCCTCGCGGCTGCGGGCCGCCGACATCTCCAACAGCGCCGACGGCATCTCCACCAACGTGTCCAACTACCGCTCGACGTCCGACGAAGTCGCCTACGACAAGGCGGTCCTCGGCCAGCTCGGCGACTCGCGGCTGAAGGCCGTGATCGACACGAGCCGCAACGGCAACGGGCCGCAGGGCAGCGAGTGGTGCGACCCCGGCGGGCGGGCGATCGGCACGCCGAGCACCAACCAGACCGGCGACGCCCAGATCGACGCGTTCCTGTGGGTCAAGCCGCCGGGCGAGGCGGACGGCTGCATCGCCACGGCCGGCCAGTTCGTGCCCCAGCGGGCCTACGACCTCGCCATCGCCGCCGGGCCGATCCAGACCACCACCCCGACGACGCCGACCACTCCGACCACGCCGACGACCCCCACCACGCCGACCACGCCCACCACCACGACCCCGCAGCCGACCGGGGGCTGCAAGGTCACCCACCGGGTGGTCAGCAGCTGGCCGACCGGGTACACCGGCGAGATCGTCATCGAGAACCGCGGCGCCGCCCTGACGAGCTGGACGCTGAAGTTCTCCGCGCCCGGCGTGACCGTCACCAACGGCTGGAACGGCACCTGGACCGACGGCGGCGACGTCGTCACGGTGGCCAACGCGGCGTGGAACGGCAACCTGGGCACGAACGCGACGACCACGCTCGGCTACAACGCGGACTACAGCGGTGGCACACCGCCGTTCCAGCAGCCGACGCTCAACGGGACGGCCTGCTCCTGAGGCCCCTCGGTGCGTGGCCGGCCGGCGCGGCCGGCCACGTGCCGTCCTTTGTGGACCGAAGCCGGACCGGGCGGGTTCAGGCCGCCCGGTGCACGGCCAGGACCGCCACCGGGGCGGCGGGCGCTCCGATCTTGGTGCCCTTGCGGTAGCCGCCGAAGATCATCCCGAGCACCAGGATGACGAGGATGGCCAGCAGGATCCACAGCCACACGGACTTGCGCACAGTTCTCCTCCCGTCGGAGCCGGACACACCGTACCGCCCGATTCGTCCGGCGGCCGGTTGGGTATTCCTGGCGGCATGGGTGCTTGGGGCAGACGGCTCGTCGCGTTGGGCGTGGCAGTGGTGGTGCTGGTGGCAGCGGTACTGGTCGCATCGGCGGTGCACCTGTTACCCCAGTTGCGCAATCCGTTCGCCGAAAAGACCGAAGAGCACTCGGGTCCGGTGCTGCTGCAGTCGATCGTGGAGCTCTCCCGCTACGAGGCGGCCAGCGGTTCGTTCCAGGTGGTCGTCGACATCACGACCAGTTCCATCCTGCCGAGCTTCCTGGCCGGCAGCGACACGCTGTTCATCGGCGTCGGCACGGACAACGCGTACGTGGACTTCTCGCGGCTGAAGGGCGACGCGGTCCAGGTCTCCGACGACCGCCAGTCCGCCACGATCACCCTGGGCCACGCCCAGCTGGAACCGGCTACGCTGGACGTGCACGAGTCGCACGTGTACGCGCAGCAGCAGGGTCTGTTCACCCGGATCAACGAGTTCCTGACCGGCAACCCGAACTCGCAGCAGGCGCTGTACGAGCTCGCCCAGAAGCAGATCCAGGCGGCGGCCGCGAAGAGCTCGCTGGTGGCGGACGCGGAGCGGAACACGCGGACGATGCTGACCGGGCTGTTGCAGTCGCTGGGCTTCAAGAACATCACCGTGAAGTACGCGGACAACAATCCCGGCTGACCTTGGACAATGGCGTTTGAGGAGGGGTTGCTGATGACGGGCTTCACCGTCCCGGCACTGCGGTCCGGGCTGCCGATCGGGCCGGGGTGGCTCACCGGCACCGATACGGCACCGGTGGTGTTCCCCTACGACGGATCGGTGGTGGCGCACGCCCCGGTCGGTTCGGCCGCCCACGCCGACGCCGCCCTCGACGCGGGCGCGGCGGCCGTCAAGCGGGTCGGTGCGCTGACCTCGGCGGCGCGCCGGTCGATCCTGCTGGACGTCGAGACCGCCGTCCGCGCGCGTTCGGCCGAGTTCACCGAGCTGCTGGTCGCCGAGACCGGCAAGACCCGCGCCGACTGCGCGCTCGAGCTGTCCCGGACGCTGTTCACCTGGTCGGCGACCGCGGAGGAGGTCGCCCACATCCACGGCGAGACGGTGCCGCTGGACATCCAGGAATCCGGAGCGGGCCTGATCGGCTACTGGAACCGCAGGCCGATCGGCCTGGTGGTGGGCATCGCGGGCTTCAACGCCCCGCTGCTGCTGGCCAGCCACAAGATCGCCCCGTCGATCGCGGCGGGCTGCCCGGTGATCTGCAAGCCGGCCCCGGCCACCCCGTTGTCGGCGCTCTGGCTGGCGGAGCTGGTCCGGGAGGCGGCGGAGCGGCACGGCGCACCGCCGGAGATCGTCCAGGTGGTGACCGGGGACGCCGAGGTGGGCCGCAGGCTGGTGACCGACCCGAGGGTGGCGGCGGTGTCGTTCACCGGCTCGGCGGCGGTCGGCCACCGCATCGCGAAGGACGCGGCGCCCCGCAAGGTGCTCCTGGAGCTGGGGTCGAACGCGGCGCTGGTGGTGGCCCCCGACGCGGATCTGGAGAAGGCGGCCGAAGCCGTCCTCCGCGGCGGCTTCTACTTCAACGGGCAGGCGTGCATCGCGGTGCAGCGGGTGATCGTGTGCGAGCCGGTCCGCGAGGAGTTCGTCGCCCGGTTGACCGCGGGCATCGGCGAGCTCACCACCGGCGACCCCCGCGACCCGGCCACCCGGGTGGCTCCCCTGATCGACGAAGCGTCGACGGACCGCGCGCTGAGCTGGATCGAGAAGGCGGAGCAGGCGGGCGCGAAGCTCCTGGCGGGCGGCCGCCGGGCGGGCCGCGCCATCGAGCCGACGATCCTGCTCGACGTCCCGGAGCAGGAGGAGGCGTGGTGCGAGGAGATCTTCGCGCCGGTGGTGGCCCTCCGCTCGGTCCCGGACCTGCCGGCGGCGTTCGACCTGGTCAACCGGTCGCGTTACGGCCTCCACGCGAGCGTGTACACCCGCTCCCTGGCCACGGCGTTCAAGGCGGTGGCGGAGCTGGAGGTCGGCGGCGTGATCGTGAACGAGGCTCCCGGCTTCCGCTCGGACATCATGCCGTACGGCGGCATCAAGGACTCCGGCGTGGGCCGTGAAGGCCCCCGCTTCGCGATCGAAGAACTGACCGTCACCCGCATGGCCGTGATCCGGCCGGAATGAGCGAACCCATGACGGACTACACGAAGTTGTTCAGCTTGGCCGGCAAGAAGGCGGCCGTGCTCGGAGCGGGCGGCATCGGCCGCGAAGCCGCGCTGGCCCTGAAGGCCCACGGCGCCGAGGTGACGTGCGCGGACAAGGACCCGGCCACGGCCAAGGCCACGGCGAGGGAGGTGGACGGTGAAGCACTGGAGCTGGACATCACCGACTCCGACGCGGTCGAGCGGGCGGCGGGCAGCGCGGCCGACCTCGACATCCTGGTCCTGACCGCGGCCACGAACGTCCGCAAGCGCATCCTCGACTACACCCCGGCGGAGTTCGACCGCGTGGTGAACCTCAACCTCAAGGCGACTTTCACGGTCCTGCAGGCGTTCGGCCGCCGGATGGTCCGAAGAGGACGGGGCAGCATCGTGGTGTTCTCCTCGGTGAGGGGGTACGTGGTGGAGCCGGGCCAGGCGGTGTACGCGGCCACGAAGGCGGGGGCGATCCAGCTGGTGAAAACGGCGGCGGCCGAGTTCGGCGAGTCGGGCGTGCGGGTGAACGCGATCGCCCCCGGCGTGGTGGAAACACCGCTGACCGAACAGATCAAGCAGAACGAGGCCTGGTACCACGCGTACGCGACCAAGGGGGCGTTGGGCCGGTGGGCCCAGCCCGAGGAGCTGGCCGGAGCCGTGGTGTACCTGTCCTCGGACGCGGCAACGTACGTAACAGGAACGACCTTGATGGTGGATGGCGGCTGGACGGCGGTGGACGGCCGCTTCACCCCGCCGACCTGACCAAGGCAGGAATGCCCGGCAGCCCACGAAACGAGAGGTCCGGGACCCACACCCCGCGCAACCCCGATCCGCAGCCACCACACGGCCGGCGGTGCCGGGTCAAGGTACGCTTTCCCGCCTTGACGCGGTGCCGCCGGCCGTAGTCACCATGGGCGAATCGGGGTCGCGAAGCGAGCTGGTCAAAGGAAGGAAGAGCCGGCGCAGGCGACGATCACCTGGTGCGGTCGTCGTACTCTTCGCGGGCGGTGATGACTTCTCCGATGTGCCGCACGGACCACTCCGTGAGCGCCTTCAGCGGTTCGCGGAGCGTCTGGCCGAGCGCGGTCAGCTGATACTCCACGTGCGGCGGCACCTCCGGGTACACGGTCCGGCTGACCAGCCCGTCGCGTTCGAGGGTGCGCAGCGTCTGGGTGAGCATCTTCTCGCTCACGCCGGCCAGCGCCTGCCGGAGATGACCGAACCGGGAGGTCCCGTTCCGGCCGAGTTCGCCCAGCACGAGGACCGCCCACTTGCTGCCGATCTGGTCGAGCAGGTCCCGCGACGGGCAGCCGCGCTCGTACGGATCGAACGACGGCATGGGCCCGGTCACATCCCCGACAGCAGTCATCCGGCTCACCTCAATGCTTTCGCTGCGGTAAGTACCCTACCAAGAAGTGGCTACTCCCCAGCAGAGAGTGTCCAGGTCATTCTGAGTTCCACGCCGCGGCGGACGGACCGCGGCACGCGGGAAGGAAGGAATGACCACCATGCCGATCGTCGTCACCGGAGCCACCGGCCAGCTGGGCAGGCTCACCGTCGAGGCACTGCTGCGGCGCGGAGTCCCGGCCGCGGACGTCATCGCGACCGGCCGGGACATCGCCGGGATCAAGGATCTGGCCGACCGGGGCATCACGGTCCGCCGCGCCGACTTCGCGGACACCGACAGCCTGGCCGAGGCCTTCGCGGGGGCGGACAGGCTGCTGCTGGTCTCGGCCTCGGTCCCGGTCGGTGAGCGGGTCGCCAACCACCGCCGCGTGATCGATGCCGCGGCATCCGCGGGCGTGTCGCTGGTGGCGTACACGAGCACGGCGCACGCGGACACGGCCACCACCGTCATCGGCGCCACGCACCGCGAGACCGAGGAGTACCTGCGGGAGCGCGGAATCCCCGGCGTACTGCTGCGCAACGGCTGGTACCTGGAGAACTACACCGGCCAGCTGCCGCAGATCCTGCAGAACGGCGCGCTCGCCGGCGCCGCGGGCGAGGGGCGGATCAGCGCCGCGTCCCGCGCCGACTACGCCGAGGCCGCAGCGGTCGTCCTCACCACCGAAGGTCACACCGGCGCCGTGTACGAGCTCGGCGGCGACGAAGCCTTCACCCTGACCGAGCTCGCCGCCGCGATCTCCGCCGCGGCCGGAAAGCAGGTGACCTACGCCGACCTCCCGGTGCCCGGCTTCGCCCGGACGCTGGCCGCGGCGGGCCTGCCCGCCGAGCTGGCGGAGGTCCTCGCCGACGCCGACCGCGGCATGAGCCGCGGCGAGATGCACACCGCCTCCGGCGATCTGCGCCGCCTGATCGGCCGCCCGCCCGTGACACTGGCCGAGGCACTCGCGGCCGCCCTGCATCGCTGAGGTCGAACTCGTGTGGGGGCCGGGTTGCTCAGGTGGGCCGCCGCGAGTCTCCGCGCCGGACCCACCACACCGCCGGTCCTCGGCGCGGACGTCGACGAACCGCGGCGTCCGCGCCGGTGCCGTCGATCGCGACCACGGTAGGCGCGGCCGGGCCGGGGACCTGCCGTTACGCGCCGGCGGTTGCCGCCCACCCCGGATCGGGCAGGCCGTGGGGAAGCGCCGACCGGTCACCGTCTTGATCCGCGCTGGTCCTACCGATCGTGTGCGGCCCCTGGTCCTTGATCAAGGAGCCTCTGCCCGGCAGCCGGCCCGCGGGGGGGCGCCCCCGTTACCGTTTTCGTAGTTCCTGATCAAGGAGCTGTGGTCACCAGGTCCGGCATGACTTTGTCCCCAGTCGCAGGCATGATCCGGGGGGGTGGTGTCACCGGGTCTGGTGGCATCGACCGACTGCTGATAGGGACACGGCCAGCGCTGGGTAGGTCTCGGCCTGGACGTGGGCAAGGACGCCCACCACGCGGTCGGTCTCGACCCGGACGGCAAGCGACTGCATGACGGCCCGCTGCCCAACACCGAACCCAAGCTGAAAGCCCTGTTCGATAAGCTCGCCGCACACGGACCACTGCTGGTCGTGGTCGACCAGCCGGCCACCATCGGCGCACTGCCGGTCGCAGTCGCCCGCGCCGCCGGACACGCCCTCGCCGAACTGGAGGTGCTGGTCGAATTCGACGACGACCTCGCCGGCGAAGCCACCCGCATCAGCAACCGCATCCGCGGCCTGCTCACCGGCATCCACCCCGCCTCGAACACGCCATCGGCCCCAAGATCAGCCACCCGGCCGTGCTGGAAATCCCCTCCCGCTGCGGAGGCCCGGCCGGCATCGCCAACGCCGGCTGCCGCAAACTCACCGCGATCGCCAAAGCCCACGCGCCGCACATCGGCGAACGGCTGGTCGAAGCGATCATGACCGCGCTCGGCGAGCAGACCATCACCGTCCCGGGCACCGCGGCCACGGACACCGCAAACGAGCCGAGGGCAAGAAACACAACGCCGCACCGATCTGCCTGGTCCGCCGCCGCTGCGACATTCTCCGTACCGGCACCCACTACCGCCACCCCGAACCAGCCCCCACTGCGGCTTGACAACCACATAGGGCCCCCCCGGTTCCAGCGTATCGGCGACCACCGACAAAAACGGAACCTCAGCCGTTGCGCACCAGCCGCCAGCGGGTGGCCGCGGCGCCGTTGTCCGGGCCCTGCACGGCATACGCTCCTGCCGCCGTCGAACCGTTCTCGATCGTCAGCAGCTTGCCGCTGTTGACGTTGCGGATCTTCGCCGTTCCGTCGCCCTGGTCGAGCACCGTCCAGCGGTGGTCGGCCGTTCCGTTGTCCGACCACTGGATGACTCGGGCGCCGTCCGCGGTCGACATGTCCAGGACGCCGAGGACCTTTCCGCTGTTGGCGTTGCGGAAACGCACCGCGCTGCCGTCGGTGATCAGCTCCCAGTTGTGGTCCGCGGTGCCGTTGTCCGACCACTGCAGCGCGCGGCCGCCGTCGGCGGTGGACATGTTCTCCACCCCCAGCAGCAGCCCGCTGCCGACGTTGACCAGCCGGTACGTCGTCGCGCCGGCGCTGCCGGTGTTCCAGTACGCCGTGTAGCTGAAGCCCTGGGCGTCGTAGAACGGCACCAGGCTGACCGCCGACCCGTTCGCCGTGGCGCTGAACGTCAACGCCGTGCTGCTGGTCCGGGTGACCGAGGCCGGGTTCAACGACGGCAGCGTGCTGGACCCGTAGTTGCCGGCCAGCACCACCGGGCCGTAGGTGACCGCCGCGACGTTCGCGTTGTCGTTGGCCGGTTTCAGCGCGACCTTCATCGGCAGCCGGACCGTGACCGTGTCGCCGGACGTCCAGGACCGCGACAGCGTGGCGTAGCTCCCGGGCGTGGCGGTCACGTTCTGCGCGACGCCGTTGACGCTGATCGTCGCCCCGCTCGTCCAGCCCGGGATGCGGATGCGCATCGCCCAGGTGCCGCTCACGCTCCCGGTCACCGTCAGCGTGCTGGTGTCGCTCGCCGGGAACGACGTGGTCTGGGTGACCGTGATGCCGCGCTGGGTCCAGGTCAGCACCGACGGCAGGAACAGGTTCACGATCAGCGTCGTGTCGCTGAAGAAGTAGATGGAGTCCGCGAGCTTCGTCTGGGTTTCCAGGCCGCTGCCCTGGCAGCACCAGAACGAGTTGTAGTCGGTGCTCCACGTGCCGCCGCCCCACGCCGGGCCGAGGCCGCGGCGGCCGCCCGGGTTGAGCGAGCTGAAGTACGTGATGTGCCCGTGGCTGTCGGCCGGGTTCTGCTGGCCGATCATCTGGTTGAGCAGCGCCCGCTCGTAGTAGTCGGCCAGGTCGGCGCGGTCCGGGTACAGCGCGATCAGTTCCCGCGTCAGCTTGAGCATGTTGTAGGTGTTGCAGCTTTCGCAGGTGTCGGCGTTGAGGTAGCCGGCGATCGCATTGGGGGCGCGGAAGTGCTCGGCCTGGCTGTTGCCGCCGATGGCGTAGGTGTGCGCGCCGACGGTGATGTTCCAGGCGTTCGTGGCGATGTCGCGGTAGCGGGTGGTGCCGGTGGCCTTGTACTCCCGCGCGGCCCCGATCCACTTGGGGATCTGGGTGTTGGCGTGCAGCCCGTTGAGCTGGTCCCGGTTGGCGGCCAGCGGGTCGAACACGGCGGCGTGGTCGAACCGCTGCGCGGCCGTCAGCCACCGCGCGTCGCCGGTGTACTGGTAGAGGTCGGTGAGCACGGCGTTCATGCCTCCGAACTCGGTGTTCAGCACGGACTGCAGCTGGCTCGCCGACAGCCGGGCGGTGCGCCGGTCGACCCAGCCGGCCAGGTTCAGCAGTACATCCCTGGCCTGGGTGCTGCCGACATAGCGCCACACGTCGAGCAGGCCGGCCATGGTCTTGTGGATGCAGTAGTACGGCACGTTTCCGTTGCTCAGCCGCCCGGCTTCGAGGTTGTCGAAGTCGGCCTCGGGGAAACCGGAGAGGTAGCCGGCGGCGAACCCGGCGGCGCTGTTGTTGGCCTGGCACTTGGCCAGTTCGGCCACCATGGTGGTGGCCTTGTCCCGGCACGAGGTGTCGCCGGCGACGGCCCACAGCTGGGCCCACGCGGACAGGAAGTGCCCCTGGACGTGGCTGCGGAACGGGAAGTTCGGCGCGTCCCAGCCGCCGTTGGTGGCGGCGCCGTTGGTGGAGAGCCGGTGGTTGGCGCGGAAGTTGTAGAGCAGCCGGTCGACGTCGACGAACCGCAGGTAGTTCTGCGTGCGGTTCTGGTTGTCCAGCCAGCGGCTCGCGGTCAGCCGCACCTGGCCGAGCTCGAACGGGGACGCGGCCACCCCGGCGTCCGGGCGGACCGGCCCGACGGCCGCGGCGGCAGTCGCGGCGGCGGCGGGTGCTCCGCCGAGGGCGAATCCGGCCGAGCCGGCCGCGGAAGCGATGGCGGTGGCGCCGGCGGCTTGCAGCAGCCGCCGGCGGCTGAACGAGGAGGTCACCGGGTGCTCCGTTCGTCGTTGAGCGGACATGGGGGTGGGCCCGGCGAGCATGTTAGCGCTAACAAACCGCCTTGTCACGACCCTCGTTCCGGACGGGCCACCGGTCCCGGCCGACTGCACCGCGCGGACTCCGGCCCAGGAACAACTTTCAGAGGATTTTCACGGAACAATTTACCGCGCCAACAATGGAAATGAAAGTTTCATTTCGAGCTGGACACCCATTCGAAATCCGTGCTACAACCCGAATACCCCTGGAGCCGCTTTCCCGTGCCGGGGGACCGAGTATTTCCTCCTCGCCCGAAAGGGTTCCGCATGCCCAGGCCCGGCTCACCGTTCCGGATCTTCGCGACCGCCGCGTTGCTCGTGCTGTCCGTGACCGCCACTCCCCCGGGCGCCGCCGCGTCCCCCGCGCCACTGGCCGGCACGCCGAGTGCCGGCTGCGGCAAGAACCCCACGCTCACCAGCGGCACGCGCACGATCCAGAGCAACGGCAAGAGCCGCAGCTTCATCCTCAAGATCCCCGACAGCTACGACAAGAGCACGCCGCACCGGCTGACCTTCGGCTTCCACTGGCTCGGCGGCACCGCCGAGCAGGTCGCCTCGGGCGGCAGCGACGGCTACGCCTGGGCCTACTACGGCATGCAGTCGCAGTCGGGCAACAGCACGATCTTCGTGGCACCGCAGGGCCTCAACAACGGCTGGGGCAATTCCGGCGGCGAGGACGTGACGTTCACCGACGACATGGTCCGGCTGATCGAAAACGACCTCTGCGTCGACACGACGCAGCTGTTCTCCATCGGTTTCAGCTACGGCGGCGCGATGAGCTACGCGCTGGCCTGCGCCCGGGCGAACGTCTTCCGCGCGGTCGTGGCCATCGCCGCGCCCGGGGCGATCAGCGGCTGCAGCGGGGGCACGCAACCCATCGCGTACATGGGGATCCACGGGGTCTCGGACAACATCGGCGCCGGGCGCGGGCTGCGGGACACCTTCGTGCGGAACAACGGCTGCACCCCGCAGAACGCCCCCGAACCCGCCGCGGGCAGCAAGACCCACTACCTGACCGTCTACTCGGGCTGCCGGACCGGCTACCCGGTGGTCTGGGCACCCTTCGACGGCGGCCACCAGCAGGGCCCGGTGGACGGCTGCACCGGCTGCGAGAGCGGCGCGCGCAGCTGGGACAAGGCCGAGATCTGGAAGTTCTTCAGCCAGTTCGGCGGCGGCACCGACCCGAACCCGCCCACCTCGCCGGTGCAGGTCGGCGTGAACTACTCCCTGGTCGCCGCGCACAGCGGCAAGGCGGCGGACATCAGCGGCGCGTCCACCGCCGCGGGCGCCGCCCTGATCCAGTGGACCTCGCACGCCGCGGCCAACCAGCAGTTCGACTTCCTCGCCTCCACCGACGGCTACTACCGGATCCGGGCCCGGCACAGCGGCCTCGTGCTGCAGGTCGCCGGCACCGCCTCCGGTGCGGACATCACCCAGCAGCCGGACACCGGCGCCGCGACCCAGCAGTGGCAGGTCACCGACGCCGGCGGCGGTGCGGTCACCCTCGTCAACCGGGCCAGCGGCCTCGCGATGGACGTCTGGGGCGCCTCGACCGCCGACGGCGCGCGGATTTCGCAGTACGCCGCCTCCGGCGGCGCCAACCAGCGCTTCCAGCTCCAGCGCGCCTGAGACACGGAGGACGACGATGCCCGACCTGACCCGGCGGCAGGCCATCCGGCTCGGTGCCGCGCTGGTGCCCCTCGTGTGGACGGCGACCGCCCGGCCCGGCTCGGCCGCGCCTGCCGACGTCCGGGCGGTGAACGACCTGGCGCTGTGGTACGACAAACCGGCGGGCACCGAGTGGCTGCGCGCGCTGCCGATCGGCAACGGCAGGCTGGGCGCCATGGTGTTCGGCAACACCGACACCGAACGCCTGCAGCTCAACGAGGACACGGTCTGGGCGGGCGGCCCGCACGACTACAGCAACACCCAGGGCGCGGGCGCCCTCGCCCAGATCCGGCAGCTGGTGTTCGCGAACCAGTGGACGCAGGCGCAGTCGCTGATCGACCAGAAGATGCTGGGCACGCCGGCCGCCCAGCAGCCCTACCAGCCCGTCGGCACGCTCAGCCTCGCGCTCCCGGGTGGCACCGCGTCCTCCTACCAGCGCTGGCTCGACCTGACCACGGCGACGACGGTCGTCGGCTACGTCGTGAACAACGTGCGGTACCGGCGGGAAGTCTTCGCCAGCGCGGTGGACCAGGTGATCGTCGTGCGGTTGACCGCCGAGACGCGCGGCTCGATCTCGTTCTCCGCGTCGTTCGGCACCCCGCAGCAGGCGACGGCGTCCAGCCCGAACGGCACCACGATCGCGCTCGACGGCGTTTCCTCCGACAGCCGCGGCATCCCCGGCTCGGTCCGGTTCCTCGCACTGGCGAACGCCACCGCCGAGGGCGGGACCACCAGCAGTTCCGGCGGCACGCTGCGGGTGTCCGGCGCCAACGCGGTGACGCTGCTGATCTCCATCGGCACGAGTTACGTCGACTACCGCACGGTGAACGGGGACTACCAGGGCATCGCGCGGTCGAAGCTGGCCGCCGCCCAGTCCCTCTCCTTCGACGCCCTGCGCAGCCGGCACGTGGCGGACTACCAGAAGCTGTTCAACCGCACGACGCTCGACCTGGGCCGGACCTCGGCCGCCGACCAGCCGACCGACGTCCGGATCGCCCAGCACAACAGCGTCAGCGACCCGCAGTTCGCCGCCCTGCTCTTCCAGTTCGGGCGCTACCTGCTGATCTCCTCGTCGCGGCCGGGCACCCAGCCGGCCAACCTGCAGGGCATCTGGAACGACCAGCTGAACCCGTCGTGGGAGTCGAAGTACACGCTCAACGCCAACCTGCCGATGAACTACTGGCCGGCCGACGTCACCAACCTCGCCGAGTGCTACGAGCCGGTGTTCGCGATGATCGCCGATCTCTCGGTGACCGGGGCGCGCACCGCGCAGGTCGAGTACGGCGCCCGGGGCTGGGTCACCCACCACAACACCGACGGGTGGCGCGGATCCTCCATTGTGGACTTCGCGCAGGCCGGGATGTGGCAGACCGGCGGGGCGTGGCTGGCCACCATGATCTGGGACCACTACCGGTTCACCGGCGATGTCGAGTTCCCGCGCGCCCGGTACCCGCTGCTGAAGGGTGCCGCACAGTTCTTCCTCGACACGCTGGTGACCGAACCGTCGCTGGGCTACCTGGTCACCAACCCGGCGAACTCCCCCGAGCTGAACCACCACACGAACGCGTCCGTGTGCGCCGGACCGACGATGGACATGCAGATCCTGCGCGACCTGTTCGACGGCTGCGCGGGCGCGTGCCAGGTGCTCGGCGTGGACGCCGCCTTCGCCGACCAGGTCAAGGCGGCCCGGCAGAAGCTGGCGCCGATGAAGGTCGGCTCGCGCGGCAACATCCAGGAATGGCTCTACGACTGGGTGGAGACCGAACAGACCCACCGGCACATCTCGCACCTCTACGGCCTGTACCCCAGCAACCAGATCACCAAGCGTGGCACGCCCACAATGTTCACGGCCGCCCGCAAGACGCTCCAGCTGCGCGGGGACGACGGCACCGGGTGGTCGCTGGCGTGGAAGATCAACTACTGGGCGCGGATGGAGGAGGGCAGCAAGGCGCACGACCTGCTCCGGCTGCTCGTGCGGACGGACCGCTTGGCGCCCAACATGTTCGACCTGCATCCCCCGTTCCAGATCGACGGCAACTTCGGGGCGACCTCCGGCATCGCGGAACTGCTGCTGCACAGCCACAACGGCGAACTGCACGTCCTGCCCGCCCTGCCGCCCGCCTGGCCGGCCGGCAGCGTCACGGGCCTGCGCGGCCGCGGCGGCTACACGGTCGGCGCGACCTGGAGCGGCGGTGCGGCGACCCAGCTGACCATCACGCCGGACCGCGACGGCGAGGTCAAGGTCCGCAGCAGGCTGTTCACCACCACCTACGAGGTGCTCGACACCACCAGCGGCGCCGAGGTCCAGCCGACGTCCGTCGAAACCGATCTGGTCCGCTTCACCGGTCAGGCGGGGCACACCTACCGGGTCACCTCCCTCGGCGGCCCGCCGCCGGTGGTGGAGCCCGGGGTGAACTACCGGCTCATCGCCCAGCACAGCGGCAAGGCGGCCGACATCAACGGCGCCTCGACCGCGGCGGGGGCCGCGCTGATCCAGTGGCAGGCCGGCAGCGGGCTGAACCAGCAGTTCGACTTCCTCGCCTCCGACGGCGGCTACCACCGCATCCGGGCTCGGCACAGCGGGCTGGTGCTGCAGGTCGCGAGCTCGGCTTCGGGCGCGGACATCACCCAGCAGCCGGACACCGGCGCGACGACCCAGCAGTGGAAGGTCACCGACCAGGGCGGCGGGGTGGTGAGCCTGGTCAACCGGGCCAGCGGCCTCGCGATGGACGTCTGGGGCGCCTCGACCGCCGACGGGGCCCGGATCTCCCAGTACGCCGCCGGCAGCGGCGCCAACCAGCGGTTCCTGTTATCGCGCTTCTGACCGGCGCAAGCCGTTGACCAGCAGCTTCACCAGGTGCCGGGCGTCGTAATGCGCCGCCGTCCCGGCGCCGGCGCAGAGGCTGCCGACACCGCGCATCAGCTCGTAGGCGTCCTGGCCGGGGACGATCTCGCCGGCCGCCGCGGCCTCGTCGAGCAGCTGCGTGCACACCGGGCCGAGGCGTTCGAGGAAGTAGGCGTGCAGCGGGTCGTAGCAGGAGTCGTCGGACTGCAGCACCGACGCCAGCCCCTGCTTGGTGATGACGAAGTCGACGAACCGGTCGATCCACTCGACGAGGGCCTGGTGCGGCCCCGCCTTCTCGGCGAGCAGGGCGGGGCCGGCTTCGGCCAGGGCTTCGACCTGCAGCCGGTACACCGCGAGGATCAGGTCGGCCCGGGTCGGGTAGTGGCGGTAGATGGTCGCCGTGCCCACCCCGGCCCGGGCGGCGATCTCCCGGATCGGCGCTTCGACGCCGGACGTCACGAACACCGCGGCCGCGGCCTCCAGGACGTTCCCGGCGTTGCGCCGCGCGTCGGCGCGCTGCGGCGGTTTTCCTGCTGCCGTCCGGGATCCGCTCACGACCGCATGCTACCGGCCCCCACCGGCTCGCCGACGCCCAGCAGCAGCTCGGCCAGCTCCGCCGGCGCGGTGATCATGCAGTCGTGCCCGGCGGCCAGCTCGCGCACGTCCGCGGGCTCGCCGTTCGGCTGCACGGCGGGCACCGGGCGGTGGTCGAACCCCTCGGGCTTCACCGTGCAGTGGATGTGCGTGCGCGGGATCGCCCGCAGCGCCGGGTTGTCCTGGGCGACCGGCTCTTCGAGGCACCGGAGCGACTGGTCGGACATCATGGTCCGCAACCAGGCGATGTCACCGGGATCGGTGACCCCGAACAGGCCGAACGGGGCGGGCTGCTCGGGCAGCGGCGGGACCCGCCACCCGGTGCCGAGCATGGTGCGGGTGACCGGCATGACGTCGATCGCGGTCTCCCCGTCGGCGGGCACCATCGCGTCGAGGTACACCAGCCGCGCGATCCGCTCCGGCACCTCGTTGGCCACCGCGGAGATGACCATGCCCGCGTAGCTGTGCCCGACCAGGACGACGTCGTGCAGGTCCGCCTCGGTCAGCAGCCGCACGACGTCGGCGGTGTGCGTGCGAAGCCCGACGTCCGGGCTCAGCAGGTGCCGCGTCTCGCCGTAGCCGGTCAGCGTCGGGGTGTACACCGGCTGCCCGCTCGCCGCCAGCCGCGGCACCACCCGCGCCCAGCACTGCCCGGTGTGCCAAGCGCCGTGGACCAGCACGTACGTCATCGCCATGGGAGACTCGATTCCTCAAGTGGGACACTGTCCCGGTTAGCTTACCGGGACAGTGTCCCACTTAGTCGCGAAGGGTCGGAACGGCTCGGAGGCCGTTGATCGCGATCGTGGTGAACCGCCGGGCCGCCGCGACCCGCGCCGCAGGCGTGGCCGCCGGGAGCCCACCGGCCGCCGCCAGCACCACGACGACGTCGTCCAGCGTCGTCTCGGGGCGCACCGCACCCGCGTCCCGCGCGCGGCGCACCAGCTCCGCCAGCGACTTCAGCGCCCGCTCCCGCTCGGCGGTGAAGTCCATCGGGAACGCCGACAGCAGCGCCGCGGTGACGGCCCGGTCGCGGGCGTAGAGCTCACCCAGCCGCACCAGCACGGCCTGGAGGCCACGCCAGGGGTCCGGGTCGGCGAGCGCGTCGTCGACGACCGCGTAACACGCGCGCAGTTGCTCCGCGAACGCCTCGGTGACCAGTTGCTCCTTGGTCGGGAAGTGGCGGTACAGCGTCGCCGGGCCGACGTCCGCCCGCCGGGCGACCTCGCGCATCGGCGCGGTCAGCCCCTCGTCCGCGAACACGGCCCGGGCCGCTTCGAGGAGGCGTTCGCGGTTGTCGCGGGCGTCCGAACGCCGGATCCGAGGCACTTGACCGGTCATCGTCTCACTTTAGGTGTACCGGACGGGGGCGTCCGTTACGTTCGCGGCCGCACCGAGACCCCGGGAGATGATCGTGAGAGCAGTGGCCGTGCAGACCTTCGGCGATCCCGGCGGCCTGGCCGTCGTCGAGCGCCCCGACCCGCGGCCGGGCGCCGGGGAAGTGGTGATCACCACCGAGGCGATCGGCGTCGGCGGGGTCGACGCCCTCATCCGCCGCGGCGACCTGGCCGCCTACGGCTTCGAAGCGGGCCACATCCCCGGCGGCGAGGTCGCCGGCGTCGTCACCGCCGTCGGCGAGGGCGTCGACGAGTCGTGGACCGGCACGCGCGTCTGGGCCCCCACCGGACTGGGCGGCGGGTACGCCGAGCAGGCGGTCGCTTCGGCCGCGGCGCTCGTGCCCGTGCCGGCGGGCGTCTCGCCGGTCGACGCGGTGACCGTCGCCGGTTCCGGGGTGGTGGCCCGCTTCGGGCTCCGGCACGCCCGCTTCGCGCCCGGCGAGTCGGTGCTGGTCCGCGGCGCGGCGGGCGGGATCGGGGTGCTGGCGGTCCAGCTGGCGGCCCGCACCGGCACGGTCGCGGTCACGACGTCGTCGGCCGAGCGGGGTGCGCGCCTGCGGGCGCTGGGCGCCACCGACGTGCTGGACCGCTCCGGTGCGGGCCCCGGCGGCTACGACGTCGTCATCGACATCGTGGCCGGGGACGAGCTGCCCTCGTTCCTGGGCAAGCTCAACCCGAACGGCCGGCTGGTCGCGGTGGGGGCGATCGCGGGGCCGCCACCGGCGCGGCTGGCCGCGGAAATGTTCGCGGCGTTCCGGAAGTCGCTGTCGTTCGCGACGTTCAGCGCGGACACGGTGTCCACAGAGGACCGCCGAGCCGCGGCCGCCGAGCTGCTGGCCGCGGTGGGACGGGGCGAGGTGGACGCCGTTGTCCACGACGTGCTGCCGTTGGCGCACGCCACGCTCGCCCACCGGCAGCTCGACACCGGCGAGGTGTTCGGACGGCTCGCGCTCGTCCCGGCGTGACCTCAGGTGTACCAGGTCGGCGTCGGGTACGCGCCGAGCAGGGCGTACTCCCCCACTTCCCGGCGCTTGTACGGCAGCGGGTCGTGCAGCGAGTGCGTCCGCAGGTTGCGCCAGAACCGGTCGAGGCCGTACTTCGACGCGCTCGCCCTGGCCCCGGTCAGCTCGAAGATCTTCGTCCCGATCTCCAGGCCGGTGTCCACCGTGCGCTGCTTGGCCGCGGCGATCAGCACCGCCACCTCGCCGCGCGCCTCGGGCGTCAGCTCTTCGCGCGGGGCGTGGAGCACGCGGGAGATCGCCGCGCCCGCCCGGTCCACCAGTGCCTCCGCCGCCCACAGCTTCGCCTGCAGGTCGCCGTAGCCGTCGAGGATGTACCACTCTTCGGACGCGGCCTGCTTGTCGTCGCCACCGTAGGGCCACGCCCGGGTGCGCTCCCGCGTGTAGGCGAGCGCCGTCTCGAGTGCGCCCTGGGCGATGCCGAGGTAGAAGTTGGTGAAGACGAGCTGGATCGCCGGGACGTTGAGGGTGTTGTACACCAGCGGCCGGAACTCGCGGTCGACGTAGCCGGCGGCCGACTCCCACGGCACCCGGACGCCGGAGATCGTGACGCTGCCGGATTCGGTGAGCCGCTGGCCGATGTTGTCCCAGTCGTCGTGGAAGGTGATGCCCTCCTGCCGCGACGGGACGATCGCGAAGATGTGGTCCTCGGTGCCCTCCAGGACGCCTTCAAGCACCGTCAGGTCGGAGACCTTGCTGCCGGTGGAGAACGACTTGTGCCCGTTGTAGACGAGTTCGTCGCCGTCTTCGGTGATCGTCAGGTCGGAGTCGCGCGGGTTGACCGCGCCGCCGAAGAACAGGTTCTCCTTCGTGTACAGCTCTTCGACCGCGGCCACCTGCGCGTCCGTGGCCACCAGGCGAGCCGCCCAGGCCCACAGGTAGTGGTAGCCCAGCAGCTGCCCGATCGAGCCGTCGGCCCTGGCGATCTCGCGGATCACCCGGTACGCGGTCTCCCAGGTCTGCCCGCCGCCGCCGTGCTCGGCCGGGCCGAGCAGGGTGACCAGGCCGGCGTCCTTGAGCAGCTGCACTTCCTGGTACGGGGTCTCGCCGCGGCGGTCGCGCTCGACGGCGTCGACGGCGAGCTTGGCGGCGGCCTCACGGGCGCGTTCGATCCAGTCGGTCATGCTCGGCTCCCCACGGGTTCGGGCGTCGCAGCGCTGTGGTCGAGGTCCTTCTCCAGCTCACGGATGATCGGCAGCACGTGCTTGCCGAAGTGCTCGACGTCCTCCTGGAAGTGCAGGAAACCGAGCAGCAGCAGGCTCGCGCCGCGGCGCTTGTACTCGATGGCGCGTTCGGCGATCTGCTCCGGGGTGCCGATCAGCCGGGTGCGGAAGCCGTCGTTGTACTGGACGAGGTCGGCGAACTCCGAATCCGCCCACATGCCCTTCTTGTCCGCCGTCGCGTTGCCGGCCTGCTGCACCGCCGACCGGAAGCCTTCGACCGCTTCGACGTTGGCCTTGGCGACGATCTCGCGCAGCACGTCCCGCGCTTCGGCTTCGGTTTCGCGGGCGATCACGAAACCGTTCAGGCCGAATTTGACGGCGTGCGAAGTTTCGGCGGCGTACCCGCGGACCTCGGCCACCTGCTCGCTGAACCCGTCGTAGTCATTGCCGTTGCTGAAATACCAGTCCGAAACGCGGCCTGCCAGCTTGCGGGCCGCCGTGGAATTGCCGCCCTGGAAGATCTCGGGATGCGGACGACCCTCACCCGAAAGGGGTTTGGGCTTGATGTCGAAGTCGTGGATCCGGTAGAAGTCGCCGGCGAACTCGGCGTGGTCGTCGGTCCACAGTTCCTTGAGCACCCGGATGAACTCTTCGGACCGGCGGTAGCGCTCGTCGTGCTCCAGCCAGGGTTCGCCGAGCCCGGTGAACTCGTCCTTGAACCACCCGCTGACCACGTTCACCGCGGCCCGGCCGCCGGACAGCACGTCCGCGCTGGCGATGAACTTCGCCAGCACGCCGGGCTGCCACAGGCCGGGGTGCACGGCCGCGATCACCTTCAGCCGCTGCGTGGCCAGGAGCAGTGCGAGGCTGAACCCGGTCGATTCGTGTTGGTAGGCGGCGCCGTAACTGGCGGTGTACCGGACCTGCGTGAGGGCGTATTCGAACCCGCTGTTCTCGGCGATGACCGCGAGGTCCCGGTTGTATTCGTACCCCCAATCCGTGCGCTGTTCGATGTCGCTGGTGACGAGGCCGCCGCTGACGTTCGGCACCCAATAGGCGAATTTCAGTGGTTCGTGGAGCTGGGTCATGACCGGAGAATGCGGCATGCGTCAGCTCTCGGCAAAGGCATCCACGTGCTGGGAAACTTTCCGACGGCCGGGAATCGCGGCCAGCAGTTCTTTCGTGTACTCCGACTCCGGCGCTTCGAGCACCCGGGCCACCGGGCCCAGCTCCACCAGCGCGCCCGCGCGCATGACGCCGACGTGGTCGGCGAGCTGCCGGACCACCGCGAGGTCGTGCGAGATGAACAGGTACGACAACCCCAGCGACGACTGCAGCTCCGCCAGCAGGCGCAGGATCTGGGCCTGCACCGAGACGTCGAGCGCCGACACCGGCTCGTCGCACACCACCAGGTCCGGGTTCAGCGCCAGGGCCCGCGCGATCGCCACCCGCTGCCGCTGGCCGCCGGACAGCTCCGCCGGCTTCCGGCGCGCCACCGACGCCGGCAGCGCCACCTGCTCCAGCAGCTCGGCCACGCGGGCCCGGCGATCCGGCAGCCCGAACGCCCGCAACGGCTCGGCGACCACGTCCTCGATGGAGAACTTCGGGTTCAGCGACGCGTACGGGTTCTGGTACACGACCTGCATCCGCCGCCGCAGCCGGCGCAGTTCGTCACCGCCGAGAGCCGTGATGTCCCGGCCGTCGAACGACACCGTGCCCGCCGACGGGGTTTCCAGCCGCAGCACCATCCGGGCGGTCGTCGACTTGCCCGAGCCGGATTCGCCGACCAGCGCCAGGGTCTGCCCGCGCGGGATGTCGAAGGAAACACCGTCGACCGCGCGGATCCCGCCGTCGAACGTCTTCGCCAGGTCCCGCACCGACACGAGCGGCTCGGCGGCAGGCGCGGGTGGCCGCAAGGTGCTCGACAGGCTCGGCGCCGCCGCGATCAGCTGCTGCGTGTACGGGTGCGTCGGCGCGGTGACGATCGACGAACCCTCCTCGACGACCGCACCCTCCGAGAGCACCACGATCCGCGCCGCCCGGTCGGCCGCGACCCCGAGGTCGTGGGTGATCAGCAGGATCGCCGTGCCCGATTCGGCGGCCAGCGCCGTCAGGTGGTCGAGGATCCGCCGCTGCACGGTGACGTCCAGCGCCGACGTCGGTTCGTCGGCGATGATCAGCTTCGGCCGTCCGGCCAGCGCCGCCGCGATCAGCACGCGCTGCCGCAGGCCGCCCGAGAGCTGGTGCGGGTACTGCCGCGCCCGCAGTTCCGGCTCCGGCACGCCCGCGCGTTCGAGCAGCTCGATCGCCTGCACCGACGCCGAACGCCGGTCCGCGAGGCCGTGGATCTTCAGCACCTCCGCGACCTGGTCGCCGATCCGGTGCACCGGGTTCAGCGACACCGCCGGGTCCTGCGGCACCAGGGCGATCTCGCGGCCGCGCACCCGGCGCCACTGCTTGTCCGACAGGGTCAGCAGGTCGCGGCCGTCGAAGGTGATCGAGCCGCCGTCGACGCGGCCGCCGCGCGGCAGCAGCCCGATCGCCGCGTGCGCGGTCGTCGACTTGCCCGAGCCCGATTCGCCGACGACGGCCACCACTTCGCCGGCGCCGACGTCGAACCCGACGTCCCGGACGGCCGGGACGTTCTTGTACGACACGGCCAGGCCCGAAATCCGCAGCAGGCTCATCGGTCTCCTCCGTCCAGCGCGCGGGACAGCCGGTTCGCGGACAGGACCACCGCCGCGACCGTCAGGCCCGGGAACGTCGTCATCCACCAGGCCGTGGCCAGGAAACTGCGCCCGCCCGCGACGAGCGCGCCCCACTCCGGGGTGGGCGGGGTCGCGCCGAAGCCGAGGAAGCTCAGCGCGGAGACCTCGAGCACGGCCGTGCCGAGGGTGAGCGTCGCCAGCGCGAGCACCGGGCCGGCCGCGTTCGGCAGGACGTGCCGCAGCAGCACGCCCGACCAGCGCACCCCGGACGCCCGGGCGGCCTCGACGTACACGCCGTTGCGCACGCGGAGCACCTCCGCACGCATGACCCGGGCGAAGGACGCCAGGTTCGCGATGCCGACGGCGATCGCGACGTTCGTCGTGCCGAACCCCAGCGCGGTGACCAGGGCCAGCGACAGCAGGATCGGCGGGATGGCCAGGAAGACGTCGACGAACCGCATGATCACCGTGTCGAGCAGGCCGCCGCGGAAGCCGGCGACCAGGCCGAGGGCCGAGCCGGCCACCAGCGCCACGAGCACGGCGATCGCGGTCGCCCGCAGCGAGAGCGACGCGCCGTGGATCACGCGCGCGTAGACGTCCCGGCCGGTCTCGTCGGTGCCGAACAGGTGGTGCAGGGACGGCTCCTGCAGCCGCTCGGCCGGGACGCCGGTGAGCGGGTCGTACCCGGTCAGCAGTCCCGGCACGAACGCCGCGAGCAGCACGAACGCCAGCACGGCCACCGCCAGCACCAGCCCCGGCGCCACTTTCGCGGACAGGTGACGCTTCGGGAGCGCGAGGTCAACCACGAGCCACCTCCGGTGTCCGGGCGATGCGCGGGTCGAGCAGCGGGTAGAGCAGGTCGACGACCAGGTTGAGCACCACGAACACGAGCGCGGCCAGCACGATCACCGCCTGCACCACCGGGATGTCCTGCGCGGTGACGGCGGCCGCGGTGATCCGGCCGACGCCGTCGCGCGAGAACACCGTCTCGGTGATCACCGAACCGGCGACCATGTTGCCCGCCACCACGCCGGCGACGGTCAGCGCCGGCACGGCGGCGTTGCGCAGCAGGTGTCCGAAGTGGACGCGCCAGCGGCTCGCGCCCTTGGCCGCCGCGATCTCCGCGTACGGCTCCTCCTGCTGTGTGGCGAGGCTGCGCGCCAGCACCTGCCCGATGATCGCGCCGGTCGGCAGGGCCAGGGTGATCGCGGGCAGGATGATCGTCTCGAAGCCCTGGGTGCCGAGGGCGGGCAGCAGCCGCAGCCGGAACGAGAAGAACTGGATCAGCAGCAGCCCGACCCAGAACGGCGGCAGCGAGATCGCCAGCGACGGCAGGGAGAGCAGCGCCTGCCGCAGCCAGCGGAACCGGGTGAACGTGCCGAGGAACGCCGAGCCACCGCCGAACAGCACCGCGAACACCAGCGCCAGGCCGGTCACCGCCAGGGTCGGCGGCAGGGCCGTGACGACCATGTGCGTCGCGTCGTCGCCGGTGGCGATGCTGCGCCCGAAGTCGCCGTGCAGCGCCGAGACCAGCCGTTTCAGGTACTGGACCGGCAGCGGCGAGTCGAGGCCGTACTCCGCGCGGGCGGCGGCCAGCTGCTCCGGCGTCGCCGACGAGCCCGCCTCGCCGGTGGCGAGCTTCGCCGAAACGGCGTCACCCGGCAGCAGGTAGAGGATCAGGAACGACACCGTGAACGCCGCCCAGAGCACGAACACCGCCTGCCCGGCGCGGCGCAGCAGGTAGCGCCTCACGACAGCCACGCGTCGAATAGCTGCAGCCGTGACGAGGCCTCGAAGTCGACGGCGTGCGCCTTCGAGCTCAGCGCGACGACCTGGGTGAGCTCGAACACCGGGATCGCGTAGGCGTGCTCGACGATCAGCTTCTGCGCCTCCTCGGCCGGCGCCTTGCGCTTGGTGACGTCCACAGTGGACGACTGGGCGTCGAGGGCCACGTCCAGCGGGTTGCCCGGCGCGAGCTTGCTGCGGTTGCCCGCCTTGGTGGAGAACTGGCCGCGCAGGATGTCCGGGTCGGCGCGGGTGACGTTGTACCAGAGGAAGTCGTAGTTGCCGCTCAGCTGGATCTGCGTGGTTTCGGCCGTGGTGTGCTGCTCGATCCGCAGGTCGAAGCCGATCTTGCGCAGCTGCTGCTGGATCAGCTCCAGCACGCTCCGGTTCTGGTTGAACACCGGCGAGAACACGACGGCGGCGCTCAGCTTCTGCCCGTTCTTGACGCGGATGCCGTCCGGGCCGGGCACCCAGCCGTCGCCGTCCAGCAGCGCGGCCGCGCCCTTCTGGTCGTACGCGAGCTGCTGCGAGAGGTCACTCTGCAGCGGCGTCGCCGACCCGAGGATGCTGGTGGCGGCTTGGTAGCTCGGGGTCAGGACGGTGTTCACGACCTCGGGGCGGTCGACGCCCTTGAGCACGGCCTGGCGCACCTTCTCGTCGGTGAGCACGCCGCGGCTGGTGTTGGCGTGCAGGTTGAACACGACACCGGGGTTGGGCCGGATGTTCTCGCTGAAGCCGTTGCCCTTGAACTGCGGCTCGTCGACCGGCTGGATGTCGGTGGCGGCGTCGAGCTGGCCGGAGGCGAGGCTGCCGGTGCGGACGCCGGGTTCGGGCACGATCTTGTAGTCGATCTTGTCGAGGTAGGCCTCGCCCTGGTGCTTGAACAGCGGGGAGCCCCAGGCGTAGCCCTTCCGCTTGGCCAGCACGATTTCCTGGTTCTGCTTCAGGCTTTCGAAGACGAACGGGCCGGAGCCGATCAGGCCGGTGCCCTGGCAGCGCTGTTCCGGGGTCTGCTTGAACGCCGCGGGGGCGAGAACGCCGAGCGAGACGGTCGAGCTGGCCTGCAGGAACTGGGCGCTGGGCGCGGAGAACTCGATCCGGACGGTCTGCGGGTCGACCACGGCCGAGCTCTTGTAGGCGGCGAGGTAGCCGTAGCCGAGCTGGGCCTTGGTGCCGAGGGCCTTGATGCCGTCGAAGCTGGTCTTCACGGCGGCGGCGTCGACCGGGCTGCCGTCGGAGAAGGTGGCACCGGGCCGCAGGTGGAAGGTGAACGCCGTCGAATCGGCGTTGACCTCCCACTTCTCGGCCAGCCACGGCTTGCTCTCGCCGGTCTTCGGGTCCTGGTCGGTGAGCGAGTCGACCAGCTGGCGGGCGACGTTGGTCGACGCGTTGGTGGCGGTCTGCTGCGGGTCGATGCAGTCGGGGGCGGACGAGATGCCGAGCCGCAGCGTCCCGCCGGGCTTGGGCGGTCCCGTGTCGGCCCCGGACACCCCGCCGGCGGCGGAGCAGGCGGTCAGCAGAACGGGCAGAGCGAGCAGGGCCGCGGCGTTGCGGACGGGGGAAAGGGGGGACACCGGACGGCCTCCAGCGGGAGCGGTTGCGCTTTCTGAACGCGACGCTAACCATGCACCGGACCCTCGTCCCACTGGCTGAACCGGCGTCCCAATCCGTGGCACCGCGGCGAGACACCCTTGACACTCGGGCGTTTTGTGTTCGCCGTGGCGACGGGCCGGCCGACCGAGATCAGCTGAGCGACCCGGCGAGTTCCCACGTCCGCAGCCGCTCCCGCGACGACCGCATCCCCGACTGGATCAGGACCACCTCCGTCGCCCCGGCGTCGAAGTACCGGCGCAACCCCGCCGCCACCACCCGCTCGTCCCCCACCAACGCCAGCTCGGCCGCGTGCGTGACCCCTTCGACGTCCAGGATCCGGCGATACGACGGAATGTCCCCGTAGTACCCCAGGTGCACCGCGGCGATCTGCCGGACCGGCTCGACGTCCTCGGTCACCACCACCGGAACCGCCGCGATCACCCGCGGCTCCGGCCGGCCCGCGTCCGCGGCGGCCTTCGTCAGCGTCGGCACGATGTGCTCGGCCAGTGCCCGCGGCCCGGCCAGGAACGGCAGGGTGCCGTCGGCCAGTTCCCCGGCCACCCGCAACGCCTGGCGGCCCATCGCCGCCACCACGATCGGGACGCCACCCCCGCCCGGCACCGACGTCGGCAGCGGCGGGCACGCCGTCAGCGTCTCGCCGTCGAACGCCGGACGGCCACCCTCGAAAACCTCCCGCAGCACGACAAGCGACTCACGCAGCGAAGCGATCGGCGGCGGGTATTCGAACCCGAACGCCGGTTCCAGCAGCCCCCGCACCCCCAGCCCCACCCCGAGCGTGAACCGGCCGCCGGTGGCCGCCTGGGCCGTCTGGGCCTGGGCCGCCAGGTGGAGCGGGTGGCGCGGGTAGAGCGGGACCACCGCCGTCCCGACCGCGATCCCGGGTACCTCCCGCCCGGCGAGGGCCGCGAGGGTGAGGGCGTCGTGGTCGAACAGCTGCGAAAACCACACCGAGCGCAGCCCGGCGGCCGCGGCCTCGCGGGTCTGGGCGAGCAGCGTCTCGACGCTGTTGGCGGCCCCGGACAGGTCTCCGGCGGGCAGCGCGGCACCGATGATCATGGACGTTCCTTTCAGGCTTCCTCGGGGTATTCAGACTCACGCCGCCACGAGATCGGCCTCGGGCGCGGCAACCGGCGATGCCCCGCACGAGCCACCGACCGGGGCGCGCCGTCCGGCTGGGCGCGATCGGCCGCCAGCTCGAACTGGTTGCGGCCCAGCGCAATCCGCGGAGACGCCGTGCGGTTGCCCGCCGCCGGCTCGCCAGGCATTCCGATCAGGCTTCCTCGGGGTATTCCGACTCACGCCGCCACGAGATCGGCCTCGGGCGCGGCAACCGGCGATGCCCCGCACGGGCCACCGACCGGGGCGCGCCGTCCGGCTGGGCGCGATCGGCCGCCAGCTCGAACTGGTTGCGGCCCAGCGCAATCCGCGGAGACGCCGTGCGGTTGCCCGCCGCCGGCTCGCCGGGCACCCCGACCGGCGAGACCGGGGACGCCGGCATCGCGGCGCGGGCCCGGTCGACCCCGGCCAGGACCTGGCGGACCAGCTCGTCCCAGCTCACGCCCCCGGCCTGCTCGCCGGCGGTCAGCGCCCGTGTGATGCGGCCCGCGGCGTCGGCGAACCGGCTTTCCCGGACCGCCAGCTCACCGAGGGACCGTTCCAACGCCGCCTCGGCCCGCCGGTCGCCCGCCGGGACCACCACGCGCAACGCCGTTTCGCCGCTCTCGCGCCAGTCCGCGTGCCGGCCCCGCGCGCCCGCCAGGTCGGCCACCGCCAGCGCCAGTTCCGCGCAGTACCCCGGCTCCCCCGCGTCGGCGGCCTGGCGCACCGCGGCCAGCAGGCCCGCCGACTCCCGGTCGTACCACGTGCCGCGGTCGCCGAGGTCGGCGACCACCGGTGTCCGCGGCGCGCGGCCTGCCTCGGCGCCCCGGACCTCGTCGGTCAGGTGCAGCCAGGCGCCGAAGAGCCGCCGGGACGCCGCCGAGCGCGCGTCAAGTGGTTGCGCCGCAAGCATTTCCAGTGCCAGCAGCCGGGTCAGGGACGGTAGCCGGTAGCGGGCTCCGGCGACGTCGACCAGACGGGCGTCCACCAGCGACTCCAGCGCGTCGGCGGCTTCGGCCGGGCCGGCGTCCGCCAGTGCCGTCGCGGCCCAGCCCGCCCAGCTGCCCGCGGGCAGCAGCGCCAGCCGGGCGAACAGGTCCCTGGCCGGCGCGGGCACGTCCGCCAGGCCGCGCCCGACGGCCGCCCGGACGCCCGCGCCGAGACGGCCGATCCGGTCGCCCTCGGCCCGCAGCCGGGCCACCGCCTGGGCCAGCGTGCGCCCCGGCCGCGCCGCGACGTGCGTGGCCGCCGCCGTCACCGCCACGGGCAGCCCGCCGCACAGCTCGACCAGCTCCACCGCGTCGGACAGCTCCGCCGTGACGCGGTCCTCGCCGACCAGCGCGGACAGCAGCTCGACCCCCTCCGCGCCGTCCAGCACGTCGAGCTCGGCCACCGCCACGCCGGGCAGCGCCGGGACGCGGGCGCAGGTGGTGACCAGCAGCCGGCAGCCACGGGCGTCGGCGACGAACGGCGTGACGCGCGCCAGGCTCGCGGCGTCCTCCAGCACGGTCAGGACCCGGCGCCCGGCGAGCACGCTGCGGTACAGCGCGGCCCGGCCGTCCAGGTCGTCGGGGATCCCCGCCGCGGGAACGCCGAGCGCGTGCAGGAAACGCGCGAGCACGTCGGCGGCGTCCTCGTCGGCGAGCCGCGCGTAGAGCACCCCGTCGGGGAACGCCGGCGCGGCCCGGTGCGCGGCTTCCGCCGCCACGGCGGACTTGCCCGCCCCGCCGCGTCCGGTGAGGACGGTGACCACGGCCGCGCCCGGGCCGTCGTCGGTGAGGCCACGCCGCAGCGCGGCCAGCAGCCGCTCGTGCCCGGTGAAGTACGGCAGCCGCGCCGGCAGCATCCGCGGGACCGCGCGGCCGCTCGCCGGCGTGTCACTCGACCCGGCGAGGATGTCCTGGTGCAGTTCGCGCAGCGCGACGCCGGGTTCCAGGCCCAGTTCGTCGACGAAGCGGCGGCGCACGGCCCGGTAGGCGGCGAGCGCCTCGACCCGGCGGCCGCACCGGTGCAGCGCGGTCATCAGCTGGAGCACGAACCGCTCGCGCAGCGGGTACTCCTCGGTCAGCACCGAGATCTCGCCGACGACCTCGCGGTGCAGGCCCAGCTCGAGCTCGGCGTCGAGGCAGTCCTCGAGCACCTCCACCCGGCGCTCGGCGATGCGGACCTGGTGGGCGCGCACGACGCCGCTGTCGATCCCGGTGAGCGGTTCCCCGCGCCAGAGCGCCAGCGCTTCGCGGAACGCCGCCCGTGCTTCCTCCGGCCGCCGCGCGGCGCGGCCACGGGCCACCAGCGCCTCGAACTCGTGCAGGTCCAGCTCCCCGGGCGCGAGGTCGAGGCAGTAGCCGCTGCCGCGGGCGGAGATCCGTTCGCCCAGCCCGGCTTTCGCCAGCGCGCGCCGCAGGGCCGACACGCAGGTCTGGACCTGCGCGCGGGCGGTCGCGGGCGGCTCGGGGCCCCACAGCGCGTCGAGCAGCACCTCCAGCGGTACCACGCGGTTGCCGTTGAGCAGCAGCAGCGCGAGCACCACCTGCTGGCGGCGCGCGGTCACGACGACCGGCTCGCTGCCGCGGACCTGCAGCAGGCCCAGCACGCGGAAACCGGGATCGGGCAAAGGATCGGCTTCTGTCCGGGGGTTCCGGGTGGCGGAGCCCCCGGCCCGGGGCGAAGCCCCGGATGTCACAGGGACGGCGCGGAGCGCGGTGGCTCCGGGTGTCGGCACGGTGGTCTGCACGGTGTTCCCTCCGGGGTCAGACGAGGACTTCGGGCGGCGCCGGGTGCCCGAGGAAGGCGGTGGGGCTGGCGGTCAGGCCGTAGGCGCCGGCCTGGAAGATGGCGATCAGGTCGCCGATCGCCGCCCCGGGCAGGGAAACCCGGTCGCCGAGCAGGTCGAGCGGGGTGCACAGGCAGCCGACCACCGTCACCGTCTCTTCCGGACCGCCGGGCGCGGACGCCAGTGCGAGCGGGTAGTTGCGGCGGATGGCCTGGCCGAAGTTGCCGGACGCGGCGAGCTGGTGGTGCAGGCCGCCGTCGACGACGAGGAACGTCGTGCCGCGCGAGACCTTCCGGTCGACCACGCGGGTGAGGTAGACCCCGGCCTCGCCGACGAGGTAGCGGCCGAGCTCGATCACCACGCGCGCGTCGGGCAGCGCGGGCCGCAGCGAGACGTCCAGGAGCTTGGCCAGGTTCTCGCCGACCTCGTCGAGGTCCAGTGCCGTGTCGCGGGCGGTGTAGGGGATGCCGAAGCCGCCGCCGAGGTTCACCGACCGCACCGGGCCGGGCGCGGCCTCGGCCAGCTGCAGCACCAGATCGACGGTCGCGCGCTGGGCCTCGCACAGGCTTTCCGCGCGCAGGTTCTGGGAGCCGGCGAAGACGTGGAAGCCCTGGAAGTCCAGGCCGGCCGCGCCGACCTCGGCGAGGACGGCGGGCACGCGCTCGGCGTCGATGCCGAACTGCTGCGGGCCGCCGCCCAGGCGCATGCCGGAGCCGCGGACCGCGAAGTCCGGGTTGACCCGCAGCGCCACGCGCGGGGTGAGGCCGAGGCGCTCGCCGGCCTCCCGCACCCGGGCGAGCTCGGTGGTGGACTCGAGCTCGACGGTGACCCCGGCGGCGACCGCGCGGGCCAGCTCGGCCGCGGTCTTGCCGGGCCCGGCGAAGCTGATCCGTTCCGGGGGGACGGTCGTGTCGAGCGCCTGCCGCAGTTCCCCGGCGGAGGCGACGTCGAGGCCGTCGACGAGGCCGCTGAGGTGGTGCAGCAGCGCGGGCATCGGGTTGGCCTTGACCGCGTAGCTCAGTTCGACGTCGTCGGGCAGCGCGGCCCGGACCCGCTCGACGCGGGTGGTGACGAGCGAGCGGTCGTAGGCGAAGAAGGGAGTGGTGCCGACCCGCGCCGCGAGCCGGTCCACGGGCACGCCGCCCACGGTGAGCACACCGCCGGCGCGGCGATGCGGCGCCGCCGCGGCTTCCGTCGTGTTCGCCATCGCTTTCCTTTTCTTCGAGCACGGGAAATGAATATCGGAAAGACGCCTCGGACACTTCCTCGGCGGCACGGGACCACTGAAGCAACTACCCACCCACCCGGACATGGGTAGTCCTCACCCAGATTCGGCGGCGGGGCGGGGAGGGCGGTACCCAGGTGTACCTGCTGTGTCCGGACGGTCACGCCCGTGACACCATCCACACCGGACCGGACCGTCGTTTCCGCAGGTCAGCGCAATTGACCACACCGTTCGGCGCAGTCACCCACTCGCACTGCTCCAGCCGGGTGGCCGCCGCGGTGGCAGCTTCCTGCCGTCGCCTGCCTGCCACCGCCGCCGCCGCGGAACACCCTTGACGAACGGGGTGCGCAGCCCGCACGATCGGAATCCACCGGCGCCACCCGGGAATTCCCGGACCCGGCGCATTCCGGACAGAACCACGCATTCCCCGATTTCCGCGATCCCTTCCGACGATGGGTGAACTATGTCTTCCCTGCCTGCTCCCGGTGAGCCGATCGCGGTGGTCGGCATGTCCTGCCGGCTGCCCGGCGCCGCCGGCCCCGCGCGGTTGCGCCGGCTGCTGGCCGAGGGCCGCGAGGCCGTCGGCGAGGTTCCGCCGGGCCGGTGGACCGACGGCGACCGCGCCGGGCGCGGCGGCTTCGTGTCCGATGTGGACGGTTTCGACGCGCCCTTCTTCGGCGTCTCCCCGCGTGAGGCCGCGGCGATGGACCCGCAGCAGCGGCTGGTGCTGGAGCTGGCGTGGGAGGCCTGCGAGGACGCCCGGGTCGCGCCCGGCACGCTGCGCGGCAGCGGCACGGCCGTCGTGGTCGGCGCGATCAACGGCGACTACGCGCTGCTGCACGACCGCCTCGGCGCCGGACCGCACACGCTGACCGGCACCCACCGCAGCCTGATCGCGAACCGCGTCTCCTACCTGCTCGGCCTGCGCGGCCCGAGCCTGACCGTCGATTCGGGCCAGTCCTCGTCGCTGGTCGCGGTGCACCTGGCGGCCGAGCAGCTGCGCCGCGGCACCGCGGCCGTCGCGCTCGCCGGCGGGGTGAACCTCAACCTCCTGGCGGCCGGCACCGAGACCGTGGACCGCTTCGGCGCGCTGTCCCCGCAGGGCCGCTGCCACACCTTCGACAGCCGCGCCGACGGGTACGTCCGCGGCGAGGGCGGCGGCCTGGTCGTGCTCAAGCCGCTGAGCGCCGCGCTCGCCGACGGCGACCGCGTGCACGCGGTCCTGCTCGGCGGCGCGGTGAACAACGACGGCGGCGGCGAGGGGCTCACCGTGCCGCGGGCGCAGGCGCAGACCGAGGTGATCCGGCTGGCCTGCGCCGACGCCGGCGTCACCCCGGCCGAGGTCCAGTACGTCGAGCTGCACGGCACCGGCACCCCGGTCGGCGACCCGATCGAGGCCGAGGCGCTCGGCGCCGCGTTCGCCGGGGACCGCCCGGAGCCGCTGCCGGTCGGTTCGGTGAAGACCGTGCTCGGCCACCTCGAAGGCGCGGCCGGCATCGCCGGACTGCTGAAAATCCTGGTGTGCCTGCAAGAACGCCGGTTGAGCCCGAGCCTGAACTTCGAGACGCCCCACCCGGCGATCCCGTTCGGGACGCTGAACCTCGAAGTCGTGCGCGAAGCCCGGGACTGGCCGCGCCCGCAGGACCGGCTCGTCGCCGGGGTCAGCTCGTTCGGCGTCGGCGGCACCAACTGCCACCTGGTCCTGGCCGAAGCCCCGCCGGCCACCCCGCCGGAAGACGTCGTGGCCGACCACGTCCCGCTGGTGCTCTCGGCCCGGTCGGCCGCCGCCCTGCCCGCCCAGGCCCGTGCGCTCGCGGACCACCTCGCCGGGCACCCGGCCCTCGCCCACGGTGACGTCGCCCGGTCGCTGCTGCGCACCCGCGAGCTGTTCGAGCACCGCGCGGTCGTGTTCGGCGACCTCGGGTCACTGGCCGGCGGCACGCCGTCGGAGAACGTGGTGACCGGGCGGACCGTCGACGGCGGTGACGTGCTCGTCTTCCCCGGGCAGGGTTCGCAGTGGCCGGAGATGGCCCGCGCGCTGCTGCGCGACTCGCCCGTGTTCGCCCGCCGGCTGGCCGGGTGCTCGGCCGCGCTCGCCGAGTTCGTCGACTACGACCTGCTGGAAGACCTGCGTGACGGCAGCGCCGACCTCGGCCGCGTCGACGTCGTGCAGCCCGCCCTCTGGGCGGTCATGGTCTCGCTGGCGGAGGTCTGGCGCGACGCCGGGCTCACCCCGTCGGTCGTGGTCGGGCACTCGCAGGGTGAGATCGCGGCGGCCACGGCGATCGGCGCGTTGTCGCTCGCGGACGGCGCCCGCGTGGTCGCCCTGCGCAGCCGGGTGATCGCCGGGATGCCCCGCGGCGGCGGGATGATGTCCGCCGGGGCGCCCGAAGACGTCGTCCGGCCGCTGCTGCCCGCCGGGGTGTCGGTGGCCGCGGTGAACGGCACCCGGTCCGTCGTGCTGTCCGGGCCGTCCGGCGACTTGGCGGCCCTGCACGCGATCCTCACCGAAAGCGGCTACCGCGCGAAGATCCTGCCGGTCGACTACGCGTCGCACTCGGCGGCCGTGGACCCGCTGCGCGAGGAGATCCTGCGGCTGCTGGCCCCGGTGCGGCCGGTGTCCACTTCGGTCACTTTCGTGTCCGCGCTCACCGGCGAGCCGTTCGACACCGCCGGCCTCGACGCCGGGTACTGGTTCGAGAGCCTGCGCCGTCCGGTCCGGTTCGCCGACGCGACCGCCGGGGCGCTGGCCGCCGGCGGCGCGCGGTTCGTCGAGTGCAGCCCGCACCCGGTGCTGCTGGGCAGCATCGAGGAGACGGCCGAAGCCCGCGGCCACACCGTGGCCGTGATCGGCACCCTCCGGCGGGACGACGGCGGCGGCGACCGCCTGCGGCGCAGCTTCGCCGAAGCGTTCGTCGCCGGGGCCGGGGTGCATTGGCCGGTGCCCGGCGAGCGCCTGGTCGACCTGCCGACGTACGCCTTCCAGCGGACCCGGCACTGGCTCGGCGAAGAAGCCGCCGCCGCGCCGGTCACCGTGGATGCCACGCAGGTGGCGGAACTGGTGCTCGCCACCGCCGCGGCCGTCCTGGGCCACGCGGACGCCGGCGCCATCGACCCGGCAAGCACGTTCAAGGACCTCGGTTTCGACTCGGTGAGCGTGGTGGAGCTGCGCACCCGGCTGCAGGCGGCCACCGGGCGCAAGCTGCCGACCACGGTGTTGTTCGACTTCCCGACCCCGCACCACCTGATCACCCACCTGCGGGCGGCCCGGGGCGAAGCCGCTCCGGTGGCGGAACCTGTGGCACCGCAGGACGACCCGATCGCGATCGTCGCCATGGGCTGCCGCTTCCCCGGCGGCATCACCTCCCCCGCCGAGCTGTGGGACCTGGTGGCCACGGGCGGGGAAGCCGTCACCGAGCTGCCGTCGAACCGAGGCTGGGACCTCGACACGCTCCTCGGCGACACCGGGCCCGGCTCCTGCGCCACCCGCTTCGGCGGCTTCCTGCACGACGCCGACCGGTTCGACCCCGCGTTCTTCGGCCTGAGCCCGCGCGAGGCCCTGGCGATGGACCCGCAGCAGCGGGTGCTGCTGGAGATCAGCCACGAGGCGATCGAGCGCGCCGGGCTCGGGTCCCTCGAGGGAACCGACACCGGGGTGTTCGTCGGGGCGATGGCGATGGACTACGGCCCGCGCCTGCACGAGCCGACCGGGTCGGTCGACGGCCACCGCCTCACCGGCACGTCGCCGAGCGTGGCGTCGGGCCGGATCGCCTACACCTACGGGCTGCGCGGACCCGCTTTGACGGTCGACACCGCGTGCTCGTCGTCGCTGGTCGCGATCCAGCTGGCCGCCGACGCCCTGCACCGCGGCGACTGCTCGCTGGCGCTGGCCGGCGGCGTCACCGTGATGGCCGCTCCGGGCAACCTCGTGGACTTCACCCGCCAGAACGGCCTGTCCGCCGACGGCCGCGCGAAGGCGTTCTCCGCCGACGCCGACGGCACGGCGTTCGCCGAAGGCGCGGGCATGCTGGTGCTGGAGCGGCTGTCCGACGCCCGCCGCCACGGCCACCCGGTGCTGGCCCTGCTGCGCGGCGGCGCGACCGGCTCCGACGGGGCCAGCAACGGTCTCACGGCCCCGAACGGCCAGGCGCAGCAAGAGGTCATCCGCCGGGCGCTGTCGGCCGCCGGACTGTCCACATCGGACGTCGACGTGGTCGAGGCGCACGGCACCGGCACCGCGCTGGGCGACCCGATCGAGGCGCACGCGCTGCTGGCGACGTACGGGCAGGACCGCGAGACGCCGCTGTGGCTGGGGTCGCTGAAGTCCAACATCGGCCACACCCAGGCCGCGGCGGGGATCGCGGGCGTGATCAAGATGGTCGAGGCGCTGCGGCACGACACGATCCCCCGGACGCTGCACGCCGAGGTGCCGAGCCCGCACGTCGACTGGGCGAGCGGCCGGGTCGAGGTGCTGTCGGCGGCCCAGGAGTGGCCCGACCACGGCCGCCCGAGGCGGGCGGCGGTGTCGAGCTTCGGGATCAGTGGCACGAACGCACACGTGGTACTGGAAGCCGCACCCGCTGCGGCGCCCGCCTACGCCGGAACCGAGACCGCACCGGCCGGAGCGCCTGCCGCGGGGCCGCGCCCCCGACCCGGGGCCGAAGCCGGGCGAGCCGCAGAGCCCGCACCGGCACCCGCCGAGCCGCTGCAGGCCGCCGACGGCACCGCCTACCGCTCCCAGCCCGGGGCCGCACCCGCCCAGCCGCTGGTCTGGCTCCTGCACGCCCACACCGACGCCGCTCTCCGCACCCAGGCCGCCCGGCTGCGCGCCTACGCCGAAACCGCGTCCGACGAGGACCTCGCCGCCACCGCGGCGATCCTCGCCCGGCGCCGCCCCGGTGCCTGCCGCGCGGTCGTCGTCGCCGGAGACCGCACCGAGCTGGTTGCGGCCCTCGATGCCCTCGCCGAGAGCGCCCCGCACCCCGCGCTCGTCACCGGTACCGCGGCCGGTGAGACCAAGCCCGTGTTCGTCTTCCCCGGCCAGGGCGCGCAGTGGCCCGGCATGGCCGCCGAACTGCTCGCCGCCGACACCGGCTTCGCGCAGCTGCTCACCGACGCCGCCGAGGCGCTGAAGCCGCACACCGGCTGGTCGGTGCTCGACGTGCTCACCGGCGCCGCGGGTGCGCCGGGCCTGGAGGGGACCGATGTCGTGCAGCCGGTGCTGTTCGCCGTCATGGTCGCCCTCGCCGGACTGTGGCAGGCCGCCGGGGTCGCTCCGGCCGCGGTGGTCGGCCACTCCCAGGGCGAGCTGGCCGCGGCCGTCGTGGCCGGGGCGCTGCCGCTGGCCGACGCCGCCCGGATCATCGCCGTCCGGAGCCGGCTGCTCACCGCCGAACTGGACGGCACCGGCGGGATCCTCGCCGTCGGCCTGCCGGTGGCGCAGGTGCGGGAGCGGCTCGCGCCGTGGGCGGGACGGCTGTGGCCGGCCGTGGACAACGGTCCGGCCGGCACGGTGGTCGGCGGCGAGCTGGCCGCCATCGAGGAGTTCGCGGCCGCCTGCGCCGACGTCCAGATCCGGCGCACGCCGGTGGCCTACGCGGCGCACACCCCGCACGTCGAAGCGGTCCGCGACGCCCTGCTCGAGGAGATCGGCGCGCTGGCGCCCGCCGACACCGCGACCACGATCTGCTCCTCCTGCACCGGCGGTTTCCTGCCGGGCTCGGAGCTGACCGCGGCCTACTGGTACCGCAACCTGGCCGAGCCGGTCGAGTTCGACGCCGCCGTCCGGGCCTTCGCCGGTTACCGGCGGCCGCTGTTCGTCGAGGTCAGCCCGCACCCCATCCTCGCGGGCGCGGTGCAGGAGATCCTCGCCGACGCGGGCATCGACGGCACCGCGGTGGGCACCCTGCGCCGCGGGGAAGGCGGCCGCCGCCGGTTCCTGCTGGCACTGGCCGCGGCGCACGTGCGGGGCGCCGTCGTGGACTGGCCGCGGCTGCTCGGCCCGGTCACCCGCCACCCGGACGTGCCGACCTCGGCGTTCGACCGGCAGCGCTACTGGCTCACCGAGGGCACCTCCGGCCTGCTCGGCGCGCCGACGCCGGTCGCCGACGGCGACGGGCTGGTCGCCACCGGGCGGCTCTCGCTCACCTCGCTGCCCTGGCTGGCCGGCCACGCCGTCCGCGGCACGGTCCTGTTCCCCGGCACCGGGTTCGCCGAGCTGGCCCTGGAAGCGGCCGACGGCGGCACCGTCGAAGACCTGACGCTGGAAGCGCCGCTGGTGCTGCCGGCCACGGGTGTCGTCGAGGTCCAGGTCGGCCTCGGTGGCGCGGACGAGGACGGCCGCCGCCCGTTGACCGTCCACTCGCGACTCGGCGACGCGCCGTGGACGCGGCACGCGACCGGCACGGTGAGCCCGGACCGGCTGCCCGTCACCCCCCTGCCGGTCTGGCCGCCCGTCGGCGCCGAGCCGGTGGACCTCGCTGACGGCTACCCGCGGCTGGCGGCACGCGGGTACGAGTACGGCCCGGCGTTCCGGGGCCTCACCGCGCTGTGGCGCGATGGCGACGACCAGTACGCCGAGGTGGAGCTGCCCGCCGAAGGCGAGTTCACCGCGCACCCGGCCGTGCTCGACGCGGTGCTGCACGCGCTGGTCCTCGACGGCACCGAGCTGCTGCTGCCGTTCTCCTTCGGCGGCCTGCGGATCACCTCGCCGCTGCCGGGTTCGGTGCGGGCCCGTCTGTCCGGCTCCGCGGACAGCGGCGTCGAGATCACCCTCTACGACACTGCCGGCACTCCGCTCGGCGGCGTCGGATCGCTGCTGCTGCGTCCCGCTTCGCAGGCGACCGCGACCGCCGAGCTGTACCGCGTGGAATGGGAGCCGGCCGAGGTCGGTGCCGGCACCGAGCGCGAGTGGACGGTGATCGGCACCGAGCTGCCCGAGGTCGTCCCGCCCGTCGTGCTCACCACCGCGCACGAGCTGCCCGCCGTGCTGGACCTCGTGCAGCGCTGGCTGCTCAACGCCCGCTGCGACGGCTCGAAGCTGGTGTTCCTGCAGGACCCCGGCTCGCCCGGCGGCGCGGCCGTGTGGGGCCTGGTGCGCTCGGCGATCGCCGAGCACCCCGGCCGCTTCGCCCTCGCCGGCGCCCGGCCCGGCGCCCCGCTCGCCGCGGCGCTGGAGGCCGAAGAGCCGCAGTTCGCCGTGCGCGACGGCGCGGTGCTCGTGCCCCGGCTGGCGCGCTTCGCCGCCGAGCCGTCCACAGTGGACTTCGGCACCGGCACCGTGCTGGTGACCGGCGGCACGGGCGGGCTCGGCGCGCTGGTCGCCGAGCGGCTGGTGACCACGCACGGCGTCCGTGACCTGCTGCTGGTGTCGCGCAGCGGCGGCGACGTCCCGGCGCGGCTGGCCGGGCTCGACGCCCGCGTCCGGGTGGTGGCGGCCGACGTCGCCGACCGCGCCGCGCTCACCGCGGTGCTGGCGGGCGAGACGCTCACCGGGGTGGTGCACGCGGCCGGCGTCCTCGACGACTCGACCCTCACCGGGCTCACGGCCGCGCAGCTGGACACCGTGCTGCGGCCCAAGCGCGACGCGGCCTGGCTGCTGCACGAGCTGACCGGAGACCAGCCGCTCGCCGCGTTCGTGCTGTTCTCCTCGATCGCCGGGGTGCTCGGCAACCGCGGCCAGGCGAACTACGCGGCCGCGAACGCGTCCCTCGACGCTTTGGCGGAGCACCGGGCGGCACGCGGGCTGCCGGGCGTGTCGATCGCGTGGGGCCTGTGGGACACCGCCACCGGCATGACCGCCGCGATGACCGCCACGGACCGCGCGCGGCTCACCGGCGTCCGGCCGATCACGCCGGCGCAGGGGCTGGCCGCGTTCGACGCCGCGCTCGGGCTGTCCGGCACGGTGGTGGCGTCCGGTTGGGACACCGCGGCGCTGCGGGCGGCCGACGACGTCCCCGCCGTGCTGCGGAGTCTCGTGCCGGTGCGCCGCGTGGCCGCGGCCGCTCCGGTCGCGGCCGGGCTGGCCGGGCAGCTCGCCGGGCTGGACCGGGAGACCGCGGCGGCCACGGTGACCGGGTTCGTCCGGACCGAGGTCGCCACCGCGCTGGGGCACCGGTCGCCGGCGTCGGTCGAGGTGGCGAAGCCGTTCAGCGAACTGGGGATCGACTCGCTGACGTCGGTGGAGCTGCGCAACCGCATCGGGGCCGGCACCGGGCTGCGGCTGCCCGCGTCGCTGCTGTTCAACCACCCGACCGTCGAGCTGCTGGCCGCGCACCTGCTCGGCGAGCTGCTCCCGCCGCCGCCCGACCCGGCGCAGCGGCTGCGTGACGCCCTCGGCGAAGTGCTGCCCGGCGCCGGCGAGGAGGACCGCCGGCGGCTGGCGGAGGTGCTGCGGGAGGCGCTCGACGGGCTCGGTGCGGCACCGGACCTGGAACTCGCCTCCGACGACGAGCTCTTCGCCTTCATCGACAAGCTGTGACGTTTTGCGAACGGATAGGGGTTCGGTTATGACCGGCGAAGACAAGCTTCGCGACTACCTGAAGCGGGCCACGGTCGAGCTCGCGGGCGCGCGCCGCCGGCTGGCCGAGTACGAGGCCCGCGAGAGCGAGCCCATCGCCGTGATCGGCATGTCGTGCCGGTTCCCCGGCGCGCCCGACGTCGACGCGTACTGGCAGCTGCTGCGCGAGGGCCGGGCCGCCGAGGTCGGAGACGTCCCCGACGGCCGGTTCGACCACGCCCCCGGCACCGGCCGCCGCGGCGCCTTCCTGTCCGAAGTGGACGGCTGGGACGCCGGGTTCTTCGGCTACGCCCCGCAGGAGGCGCTGCGGATGGACCCGCAGCAGCGGCTGCTGATGGAGCTGGCCTGGGAGGCGATGGACGACGCGGGCACCCCGGCACCGCGGCTGCGGGGCAGCCGCACCGGCGTGCTGCTCGGGTTCTCCGACAGCTTCCAGTACGGCCAGGTGGAGGCCGAGCGCGAAGGCACCGGCGTGTACGCGGACCCGTACATGGGCCAGGGCAGCCTCGCCAGCGTCGTCGCCGGCCGGCTGGCCTACCACTTCGACCTGCGCGGGCCGGCGTTCTCGCTGGACACGGCGTGCTCGTCGACGCTGGTGGCGGTGCACCTCGCGGCCCGCGCGCTGCGGGCGGGCGAGTGCGACTACGCCCTGGCCGGCGGCGGGTTCCTGGCGCTGCACCCGTTCCTCTACGTCTACAGCAGCCGCAACGCGCTGCTGTCCCCGACCGACCGCTGCCACACGTTCGACACGAGCGCGGACGGCTACATGATGGGCGAGGGCGGCGGGATGGTGGTGCTGGCCCGGCTGTCCGACGCCCTGCGCGACGGCCACCGCATCCGCGCGGTCATCCGCGGTTCGGCGGTGAACCAGGACGGCCGCAGCAACGGCCTGACCGCCCCCAACCGCAGCGCCCAGGTCGACGTGATCCGCCGGGCACTGGCCGACGCGGCGGCCGAACCGGCCGACGTGGACTTCCTGGAGGCGCACGGGTCGGGGACGCCGCTGGGCGACGAGATCGAACTGGGCGCGCTGGGCGACGTGTTCGGCGACCGGCCGGCCGGCCGCCCGCTGACGGTGGGAGCGGTGAAGACCAACATCGGCCACACCCACACGGCGGCGGGCATCGCCGGGCTGATCAAGACGGTCCTGGTGCTGGAGAACGGCGAAGTGCCGCCGAACCTGCACATGGACGACCCCGCGGAGCAGGTGCTGGCGAACGCGGCGGTCCGCCCGTCGGCCGGCTTGGCCCCGCTGCCGGACCACGGCCGCCCGGCGGTCGCGGGGGTGAGTTCGTTCGGCTGGTCGGGCACGAACGCCCACCTGGTCCTCGAAGCCGCCCCGCCGACCGAAGTGTGCGCGGAGGGTGTGGACAAGGTTGCCGAGCTGATCCCGGTCTCGGCCGCCTCGGAAGCCGCGCTGCACGCCCACCTCGCTCAGCTCGCCCACACGGCAGAGGATGCCCGCGCAGTCACGCGTGATGCCCCGGCGAACACGGCCCTGAGCCTGGCCGACCTCGCCCACACCCTTCGCGAGGGGCGGGCGCACCTGGAGCATCGGCGGGCCGTCGTCGCCACCGGTCTCGAAGACGCCGCGCGGCAGCTCGCCTCCGCCGCGCGGACCCCCGGGGTGCACCGGAAGCCCGCCGCTCCGAAGGTCGCCTTCCTGCTGCCCGGGGTCGGCGACCAGTACCGGGGTCTCGCTCGGGAGCTCTACCGCGACGAGCCCGTCTTCGCCGCCGCCGTCGACGAGTGCTGCGCCATCGCCGCCGACCGGTGCGGGGTCGACCTGCGGGCCGCCTTCTTCGCCGAACCTCGAGCCGTCGAAGCGTCCTTCTTCGGCGCCGGCCCGGGAGACGACCTGCTCGACCGCGCCGAGGTCGCCCACCCGCTGCTGTTCACCGTCGAGTACGCGCTCGCGCAGCTGCTCGCCGACCGGGGTGTCCGGCCGGACCTGCTCGTCGGCTACAGCCTCGGCGAGTACGTCGCCGCCTGCCTGGCCGGGGTCTTCACCCTCGGCGACGCCCTGCACGTCGTCACCGGGCGGGCGCGGCTGATCGGGCGCGCTCCGGCCGGGCGGATGCTCGCCGTCGCCGCTTCCGCGAGCCGGATCGCCGAAGCCCTCTCCCCGATGCGGGTCGACGTCGCCGCGCTGAACGGCCCGCAGATGACCGTCCTCAGTGGATCGCCCGAGGACGTCGGCACCGCGGCCACGCAACTGAAGGCCGCCGGGCTGGCCGCGCGGGTCCTGCGCTCGGCCCACCCGTTCCACTCGACCCTGCTGGAACCCGCCCGCGCCGAGCTGGCCGAGCTGGTCGCCTCCGTGCCGCGGCAGGCACCGAAGATCCCGATCGTCTCCAACGCGACCGGCACCGTCCTCACCGACGCCGAAGCCGTCGACCCGCAGTACTGGGCCGGGCACCTCTGCCGGCCGGTGCGGTTCGCCGAGGGCGTCCGGCACTGTGACGGCGAGGGCGTCGACGTCTACGTCGAGGTCGGCCCCGGCCAGACGCTCGGTGGCCTCGTCCGCCAGAACCAGTTCGACGCCCGCCCCGCCGTGCTCGGCACCCTGCCGGCGCCGTGGCCGGTCGAGGACCGCCCGGCCGAGGGCACCGCGCTCCTGGAGACCCTCGCGCGGCTGTGGGAACTGGGCGTCACCGTCGACTTCGCGAAGCTGCCGACCGGCGGCCGGACCGTGTCCCTGCCCACCTACCCGTTCCAGCGCAAGAAGTTCTGGCCCTCGGCGACCCGGCAGGCCCCCGGCCCGGTCGAGGAAGCCGGCCGGCTCTACGCCCCGGTCTGGCGCCTCGACCCCACCCGGCCCACGGCCGCCCCGCAGGGCTCGCTGATCACCACCAACGCCGAACTCGCCGCACTGGCCACCCGGGCCGGGATGACCGTCGGCACCGACCCCGGGACACTGCCCCAGCCGGTGCACGTCGTCCACGAAGGCGGTTTCGACGACCTCCTGCGGACCGTCCAGGCCCTCGACGGCCACGACGTCCGCCTGCTCACCGTCACCACCGGCGCGGCCGAGATCACCGGCGGCGACCTGACCGACCCGGACGCCGCCGGCGTGCACGGGCTCGGCCGCGGGGTCCGCGCCGAGTACCCCGGCCTCCGGTGGCGCGGGGTCGACGTCGAACCCGGCACCGGGGCGAAGCACCTCCTGGAGGAGCTGGCCCGCCCGTGGACCGGCGAGGCCGCGACCGAGCCGGTGCTCACCGGCTGGCGCGGCGGCCGCCGCCGGCTCCAGGAGTACACCGAGATCACCCTCGACGACGCCGCACCGGACTGGGGCGGCACGCACGTGGTCACCGGCGGCACCCGCGGCCTCGGCATGGTCGTGGCCAAGCACCTCGCCCGCCACGGCGCCGGCAAGCTCGCCCTGATCAGCCGCACCGGCGAGGCAGACCCGGGCGACCTCGCGGAGCTGACCGCCGAGGTGCTGGTGCTCAAAGCCGACGCCGGCGACCCGGAGCAGCTGCGGAACGCACTGGCCGAAGCCAAGGCACGGCTCGGCGAGCTCGACTCGATCGTGCACGCCGCGGGCCTGCCGGGCGGCGGGCTCGCCCAGCGCCGCACCGCCGGGGACATGCACCGCACGCTCGCCCCGAAGGTCAACGCGGTCGGCCCGCTCCTCGAAGCCCGGCCGCGGCGGCTGGTCCTGTTCTCCTCGATCGTCACGGTCGTCGGCGGGATCGGCGAAGCCGACTACTGCGCGGCCAACAGCGTCCTCGACGCCCACGGCGCCGCACTGTCCACAGCGGACACCCAGGTGGTCACCGTCGCCTGGGGACACTGGCAGCACGACGCCTGGGCGGACGCGGCCACCGGCGAGGCCCGCCTCGCCTACCGCCGCCGCTACGGCTTCACCGCCGAAGCCGGCTGCGCGGTGCTCGACCGGCTCGTCGGCAACGGCGTCCGCGGCACGGTCGTGGCCCTGCGCCAGGACCTGCCGGCCGCCCGCCGCGAGCTGGCCGCCCTCAACGACCTCGGCGAGCTCTTGGAGGCGGCCCCGGCGGCCACCACGCGCTACCCGCGGCCACCGCTGCGCACCGAGTACGCCGCCCCGCGCGGCGAGCTCGAGACCGACATCGCGGGTGTCTGGGGCGAGTTCCTCGGCATCGACGCCGTCGGCGTGCACGACCCGTTCTTCGACCTCGGCGGCAACTCGCTGGTCGGCATGGCCATGGTGGCGGCGCTGGAGAAGCGCCTCGGCCGCAAGATCGCGCCCGCCGTCCTCTTCGGCCACCCCACCGTGGCCGCCTTCGCCGCCGCACTGACCGACACCGACGCCCCCGCTCCGCGGGCGGCCACCACCGGATCCGCGCGGGGCCAGCGCCGCCGCCTGGCCGGCACCCGGAAATGAGGGACACCGTGACCGACAGCAGCGAAATTTCGCCCACGGACATCGCCGTGGTCGGCATGGCCGGCCGCTTCCCGGGCGCCGACGACGTCGGCGCGCTCTGGGAGACCGTCCGCGCCGGCCGCTCCGGCATCACCCGCTTCACCGACGACGAGCTCCTGAAGGCCGGCGTGCCCGCCGACCGGCTCGGCGACCCGGCCTACGTCAAAGCGGGCGCCGTCGTCCGCGGCGTCGAGGACTTCGACGCGGGCTTCTTCGGCATCAACCCGAAGGAAGCCCAGATCCTCGACCCGCAGCACCGGCTCTTCCTCGAGCACAGCCAGCACGCGCTGGAGGACGCGGCCTGCGACCCGGCGCGGTTCGACGGCGCGATCGGCGTGTTCGCCGGCTGCGCGTGGAGCACCTACCTGACCCACAACCTCACCCCGGCGAACGCCGCCGGTGAGATGGGCGAAATCGCGATCGCCCTCGGCAACGACAAGGACACCCTGGCCACCCGGGTTTCGCACACCCTCGGCCTGTCCGGGCCCGCGTTCAGCATCCAGAGCGCCTGCTCGACGTCGCTGGTCGCGGTCTGCGTCGCGGCGAGCAGCCTGGCGAACTTCGAATGCGACGTCGCACTGGCCGGTGGCGTGTCGATCGGCGTGCCGCACCGCGTCGGCTACCTCTACCAGCAGGGCGGCATCGCGCCGCCGGACGGCGAGTGCCGCGCGTTCGACGCCGCGGGCCTGGGCGCCCCGCTCGGCGGCGGCGTCGGCGTGGTCGCGCTGCGCCGGCTGGAGGACGCGCTCGCCGACGGCGACCGGGTGTACGCGGTGCTGCGCGGCTGGGCGGTCAACAACGACGCCGGCCGCAAGGTCGGCTTCACCGCGCCCGGCGTCGAGGGCCAGGCCACGGTGATCGCCGAGGCGCTGGCCGCGGCCGGGCTGGAGCCGGCGGACATCGGGTACGTCGAGGCGCACGGCACCGGCACCGCGCTCGGCGACGCCGCCGAAATCGCCGCGCTGCAGCAGGTCTTCGCGGGCCGGTCGGTGCGGATCGGCTCGGTGAAGACCAACGTCGGGCACCTCGACCGCGCCGCCGGCGTGACGAACCTGATCAAGGCCGCGCTCGCGCTGCACCACGAGGAGATCCCGCCGACCCGCAACCTCGGCACGCCGAACCCGCAGCTCACCGCGGGCGACGCCGAGCTGACCGTGGTCACCGAGCGCACGCCGTGGCCGCGCACCGACGTCCCCCGCCGGGCGGGGGTCAGTGCGTTCGGCATCGGCGGCACGAACGCCCACGTCGTGCTGGAGGAGGCGCCGCTGCCGGTGCCCACCGCAACGGCCGGGCCGGAGCTGCTGGTCTGGTCGGCCCGCTCGGCCGCCGCGGCCGACGCGGCCACCGCGAACCTCGCCGCACACCTGGAGACCTCCGGGGACGCACTCGCCGACGTCGCCCACACCCTCCAGAGTGGACGGACGACGTTCGGGCACCGCCGGATGCTGGTCTCCGGTTCGGCCGAGGACGCCGCCCGGCTGCTGGCCGCGGGCGAAGTCTCGGCCTCGAGCGACGCCGGCACCGGCCGCCGCGTCGGGTTCCTCCTCGCGGGCACCGGCGAGCAGTACCCGGGCCTGGCCGCCGAGCTGTACGCGACGGCGCCGGTGTTCCGGGCCGAGCTGGACCGCTGCCGGGCGCTGCTGGACACGGACGTCCTGGCCGGGATGCTCGGCGAGCGCGAAGCCCCGGGTGGGCTGGCCGCCCTGCTGGGACGCACCGGCGGCGGCGAGCGCGCGGGCGACCGCACCGAGGTCCTGCACCCGGCGCTGTTCGCCGTCGAGTACGCGCTGGCGCAGCTCGTGCGCTCGTGGGGCGTCGAGCCGTCCGTGCTGGCCGGCTACAGCCTCGGTGAGTACGTCGCCGCGTGCCTGGCCGGGGTGCTCTCGCTCGAGGACGCCCTGGCGCTGGTGACGCACCGCGCGAAGCTGATGGCCGCGCTGCCCGGCGGCGCGATGGCCGCCGTGCCGCTGCCCGAAGCCGACGTGCGCGCCCGGATCGCCGGCACCGACCTCGACATCGCCGCGCTGAACGGCCCGCAGCTGACCGTCGTCTCCGGCACCGCCGAGGCGGTCGCCGCACTCCGCGCTTCCCTGGCCGCCGAGGACGTGCCGTGCCGTCCCTTGGCCACCACGCACGCCTTCCACTCCCGGCAGCTCGCGCCGCTGCGTGATGAGCTGACCGCCTGGGTCACCGCGAACGTGACCCTCGACGCGCCCACGATCCCGTACGTCTCCAACGTGACCGGTGCGCTGGTCACCGAAGCACCCGACCCGGCGTACTGGGCGGAGCACATGTGCGCGCCCGTCCGGTTCGACGACGCGCTGGCCACCCTGCTGGCCGACGAGGACACCGTGCTGCTGGAGCTGGGCCCGGGCCGCTCGCTGGGCGCGATGGTCCGCGGGCACCGGGCGTGCGCGCCGAAGCGCTGGGCCTCGGTGATCCCGACGCTGCCGGGCGCCGACGACCCGGCCCCGGCGGCCGTCGCCGTCGCCGAGGCGGCCGGACGGCTGTGGCTGGCCGGCGTCGACCTCGACTGGACCGGCGTCCGCGGCGGCCGCGGGGCCCGGCGGGTCGGCCTGCCCGGCTACCCGTTCCAGCGCTCGCGCTACTGGATCGACGCGCCGGGCACGGTCGCCCCGGAGGTCCCGCGGCTGGCCGCCGAGCCCGACGAGCACGTGCAGCTGCTGACGCCGTCGTGGCGGCCGCAGCCCGCCACCGACGCCGGGACCACCGGCCGGGTGGCGATCCTGCCGGACACCGGCGGGGTGGCCGCGGCGCTGAGCGCCCTGCTCGGGGACGTGGCCGAGACGGCCGACGCGGACACGATCGTCGACCTGTCGGTGCTCGACCTCGACGACGACGTGGCCGCGGTGCACGCGGCGGCCCGGACCCTGGCGACGGCGGCGGGTGACGGCTCGCGCGCGGTCCGGGTCCTCGTCGCCACCCGCGCCGGGCAGGCGACCGGAGGCGGCTCGGTCCGCCCCGCCCAAGCCGCGGTGGCCGTGCTGCCGGTCGTCGCGAACCAGGAGCACCTGAACCTCGACGCGGGCACCGTCGACCTCGACGCGGCCCACACCCCGGCCGAAGCCGCCGCCGTGCTGGCCGCGGAGTTGCGCTCGCCCGGCACTCCGCTGGTCGCCTACCGCGGCGACGAGCGGCTCGTTCCCGGCCACCGGCCCGCCGCGCCCGCCGCCCCGCTCGCGGTCCGCGAAGGCGGCAGCTACCTCGTCACCGGCGGCCTCGGCAGCGTCGGCCTCACCGTCGCCGAGCACCTCGCCACCCGCGGCGCCCGCCGCCTCGTGCTGGTCAGCCGCAGCGGGGGCACCGAAGCCGCCGTCGCGCGGCTGCGTGCCCTCGGTGCCGAAGTCCACACCCCGAGAGTGGACATCACCGACCCCGCCGCCGTGCGCGCCCTGCTCGCCGAACACCGCTTCGACGGCATCGTGCACGCCGCCGCCGACTCCGGCCCCGCCGGGTTCCGCGCGCTGTCCGAAGTGGACGAAGCCACGATCGCCCGGCACTTCGCCGCCAAGGTCGGTGGCGCCCGCGTGCTGGCCGCGGCCCTGGACGAGCTTCCCGAGCGTCCTGAGTGGACAGTGCTGTTCTCCTCGACCTCGGCGCTGCTCGGCGGGGTCACCTTCGGCAGCTACGCCGCCGCCAACGCCGCGCTGCTCGCCGAAGCCCACGGCCGTCCCGGCTGGCTCGCCGCCGCCTGGGACACCTGGCCCGGCACCCTGGACCGGCTCGACGCCCGGCTCGGCGCCTCGATGGCCCAGCACGCCATGACCCGCGCCCAAGCACTGGCCGCGTTCGACCGCCTCGGCGGCCCCGTCGTGGTCGTCGCCGCCGGCGGGCTCGACGACCGGCTGCCCGGTGCCGCGAAGCCCACCGCGACCACCGCCGACCGCTTCCCCCGCCCCGACCTGCCCCAGCCCTACGTCCCGCCGATGAGCGCCACCGAACGCGGCCTGGCCGAGGTCTGGTCGTCCGTGCTCGGTGTCGAACCGGTCGGCACCCGGGACAACTTCTTCGACCTCAACGGCAACTCGCTGCTCGCCCTGCAGATGCTCGCCCTGGTCAAGGAGCGCTTCGGGGTCGCCATCCCGACCGTCACGCTCTTCGAGCTGCCCACCGTGCAGGCGCTCGCCGCCACCCTCGACGAGCAGGCCCCGGCGCGGGTCGTGGCCCCGGCCGCGCCGGTCGTCGCGGCGGACCCGGACGACGACGAGCTGGACCGGCACATCGCCATCGTCGGCATGGCCGGCCGGTTCCCCGGCGCGGGCACGATCGACGAGTTCTGGCGCAACCTCTGCGACGGCGTCGAGTCGATCACGTTCTTCACGCCCGACGAGCTGATCGCGGCCGGCGTCGACCCGGCGCAGGTCCGCGACCCGGCCTACGTGCCGGCGCGGCCGGTGCTCGACGACGTCACCGGCTTCGACGCCGCGTTCTTCGGCCTCAGCCCGCGGATGGCCGCGCTGACCGACCCGCAGCAGCGGCTGTTCCTCGAGGTCTGCTGGGAAGCCCTGGAAGGGGCCGGGTACGCGAAGCCCGGCGAACGCGGCCGGGTCGGCGTGTTCGGCGGCTGCAACCTCTCGACGTACCTGCTCGGCATCGCCGGGCAGTTCACCTCCGACGCCGACGCCAGCATCTACGAGCTGGTGATGGGCAACGACAAGGACGCGCTCACCACCACCGTGTCCTACCTGTTCGACCTGCGCGGCCCCAGCATGGCGGTGCAGACGTTCTGCTCGACGTCGCTGGTCGCGGTGCACACCGCGATGCGCAGCCTGCGGGCAGGCGACTGCGAGATGGCGCTGGCCGGCGGGGTCTCGGTGCGCGTGCCGGACCGGATCGGGCACCTGCACTCCCCCGGCGGCCAGGAGTCACCGGACGGGCACGTGCGCACCTTCGACGCCCAGGCCCACGGCAGCATGTTCGGCGACGGCGCCACCGTCGTCGTCCTCAAGAAGCTGGGTGCCGCCCTGCGCGACGGCGACCACATCTGGTCGGTGATCCGCGGCTCGGCGATGAACAACGACGGTGCCCTCAAGGTCGGCTACACCGCGCCGAGCGTGGGCGGGCAGTCGCGGGTGATCGCCGACGCGATGGCCGACGCCCGCGTCGCGGCCGAGGACGTCGGGTACGTCGAGGCCCACGGCACCGCGACCGAGCTGGGCGACCCGATCGAGGTCGCCGCGCTGACCCGCGCGTTCGGCGACACGGCCGAGAAGCAGTACTGCGCGCTGGGCTCGGTGAAGCCGAACGTCGGGCACCTCGACCGCGCCGCGGGCACGGCCGGGCTGATCAAGGCGTCGCTGGTGGTCCGCGAGGGCCTGATCCCGCCGACGCTGCACTACACCGCGCCGAACCCGGAGATCGACTTCGAGCACAGCCCGTTCCGGGTCGCGGCCGAGCTCGCGCCGTGGAACACCGGCGACGGCCGCCCGCGGATCGCCGGGCTCAACTCGCTGGGCATGGGAGGGACCAACGTGCACGTCGTCGTCGAGCAGCCGCCGGACCGGCCCGCGCCGCCACCGGGTGACCCGGACACCGAGCGTCGCTACCAGGTGCTGCCGGTCTCGGCCCGCACCGCCGACGCGGCCGACACCGCGGCCCGGCGCCTCGGCGAGCACCTCGCCGGGCACCCGGACGCGCGGCTGGCCGACGTCGCCTTCACGCTCCAGGAAGGGCGCAAGACGTTCGAGCACCGGCGGGTCGTCGTCGCGTCCAATGTGGACAGTGCGGTCACCGCGCTGAGTGCTCCCGCGACCCGCGTCGAGCCGGTGCAGGACCGGCCGGTGGCTTTCCTCTTCGCCGGCGTCGGCGAGCAGTACCCCGGCCTGGTGGGCGAGCTGTACCGGCGCGAGCCGGTGTTCCGCGCCCACCTCGACGAGTGCCTGGCGCACCTCGACGCCGACGGCGACCTCGTCACCGGCGAGCGCGGCGGCGGGCCGAGCCTGGCCGCGCTGCTGGGCCGCACCGGCGACGAAGACCCCCGCGCCGCCCGGCTGCAGCGGACCGAACTCGCGCAGCCGCTGCTGTTCGCCGTGGACTACGCCCTGGCCCGGACGCTGGTGGACTGGGGGCTGAAGCCGTCCGCGATGCTCGGCTACAGCCTCGGCGAGTACGTCGCCGCCTGCCTGGCCGGGGTGCTCTCGCTCGAGGACGCTCTGGCGCTGGTCGCCAAGCGCGCGGAGCTCATCGCCGCGCTGCCCGGCGGGGGGATGGCGGCCGTGCCGCTGTCGCTCACCGAGCTCGAGACGCGGTTCGACCTGACGGGCCTCGACATCGCCGCGGTGAACGGCCCGGAGCTGGTCGTGGTGGCCGGGGAGACCACGGCGGTCGAGCGGCTCGCGCAGGACCTGCGGGCCGCGGACGTCCCGTGCCGTCCGCTGCGCACCAGCCACGCGTTCCACTCGCGGATGCTGGCGCCGGCCGCGGCCGGGCTGACCGCGTGGATCGCCGCGAACGTCACGCTGAACGCCCCCGAGCTGCCCTACCTGTCCAACGTCACCGGCGCCCCGGCGACCGCGGACCTCGTCACCGACCCGGGGTACTGGGCCCGGCACATGTGCGAGACCGTCCGGTTCGCCGACGCGGCCACCGCGCTGCTGGCCGACGAGCACCTGGCCGTCGTCGAGATCGGCCCCGGGCCGTCGCTCGGCGCGCTGCTGCGCGGGCTCAGCCCGGCGAGCCGCTGGCCGATGATCACCGCCACCCTGCCCGCCGCCGACGACCCGCGGCCTGCCGACGAGGTGCTCACCGACGGCCTGGCCCGGCTGTGGCTGCTCGGCGCGGCCTTCGACTGGTCGGCCTACCACGGCCGCGGCACGGCGACGCCGGTCTACCGCGGCACCGCCCCGGGCCGGGTGCCGCTGCCGACCTACCCCTTCCAGCGGCAGCGCTACTGGATCGAGGCGAAGCCGGCCACCGGGACGGCCCGGGTCGAGACACCCGCGGACGGGCCGCTGGAGGAGTTCGACCGGATCCCGCTGCTGCCCGAGGACCAGTGGATCAGCCTGCCCACCTGGCGCCAGACCTCGGCCGCGCCCGTCGCGCCGCAGCCCGCGTCCTGGCTCGTGTTCGCCCGTCCCGGCCTCGCCGAAGACGTCCTCGACGGGATCCGCCGCACCGGCGACCCGGTGACCGTGGTCCGGCCGGGCGCGGGGTACCGGCCGGGCCCGGACGCCACCGTCCGCCCCGGCGACGTCGACGACCTGCTGCAGCTGCTGCGCGACCTCAAGCGCGGCAGCACCCGCCTCGACCGGGTCGTCCACCTGTGGAACCTCGACGACGACTCCCTGCTGCTCGGCCTGCACACGCTCGTCGCTTTGGCCCGCGCGGCCGGCGAGCTGGGCCTCGGCGGCTGGACACTGGACCTGGCCGCCACCGGCACCCAGCGCGTCCTGCACGACGGCGAGCTGCGGCCCGACGCGGCCACGCTCACCGGCCCGAACCTGGTCATCCCGATGGAGTACCCCGGTGTCCGAACGCGACTCATCGATGTCGACGCGGCCGCCGGTGCCGCCGCCGTGGTCGCCGAACTGCACCGCCCGGCGCCCGGCCGCACGGTCGCGCTGCGCGGGTCGCGGCGCTGGCTGCCCGGCTACGAAGTTCTGACGCCGCAGCCGATCGAGCAGGCGGCGAGCGTGCTGCGGGATCAGGGCGTGTACCTGATCACCGGCGGCCTCGGCGGGATCGGGCTGGCGATGGCCGAGCGGCTGGCCCGCGACAGCCACGCGAAGCTCGTGCTGTTCGGCCGCCGCGGCCTGCCGCCGCGCGAGCGCTGGGCCGGGATCGCCGACGGCACCGACGAGGTGCCCGGCACGATCCGCGACCGCGTCGCCCGAGTGCGGGAGATCGAGGCCCTCGGCGGTGAAGTCGTGGTCGTCGAAGGCGATGTCGCCGAGGAGGCCGACGTCCGGCGCGCGGTCGCCGTGGCCGTCGAGAAGTTCGGGGCGCTGCACGGCATCCTGCACACCGCGGGCGTGCCGGGTACCGGGCTGATGCAGTTCAAGCAGCCCGGCGACGCCGACCAGGTCCTGGCGCCGAAGCTGCCCGGCTCCCGGGCGCTCAGCGCGGCCACCGACGGCCTGGACCTCGACTTCGTCGCGCTGTTCTCCTCGATCACGTCGGTCACCGGCGGTGGCCCTGGCCAGGTCGACTACTGCGCCGGCAACGCGTGGCTCGACGCCTACGCCGCCTCCCACGGTGGCCGCACGGTGTCGATCTCTTGGGGCGAATGGACCTGGAACGCTTGGGACGACGGGCTTTCCGGGTACGAGGAGGACATCCAGACCTACTTCCGCGAGCACCGCGCCAAGTTCGGCATCGACTTCGAGCAGGGCTGGCGCACGCTGCTGCGGGCGCTGGCCTCGGGCGAACCCCACGTCGTGATCTCCACCCAGGACTTGGACGCGGTGACGGCGGTGGCGGCCCGGTTCAGCGTCGACGCCGTCACCTCGGCGGCGAACGGCGGCTCGACGGCCGACCGGCACCCGCGGCCGGAACTGGTCACACCGTTCCAGGAGCCCGAAGGCGACGCCGAGCGCGCGGTGGCCGAGGCGTGGTGCGAAGCACTGCGCCTGGACCGGGTCGGCGCGTCCGACAACTTCTTCGAACTCGGCGGCACGTCCCTGCTCGGCATCTCGCTGCTGGCGACGCTGCGGAGCAGCTTCCCGGACGCCGAACTGCCGCCGCACATCATCCACGAGGCCCCGACCGTCGCCGCGCTCGCGAAGATCGCCGCCGGCGACCCCGGGACCCCCGAACCCGCACCCGACAGCGCCGCGCAGGCACAGCTGCGCCGCTCCGGCATCAAGGCCGCGGCCGCCCGACGGCGCCGGGCCTGAACCAGAAGTCCTTCCACAGAAAGGGAACAGTCATGGCAGTCACGGGAGTGGTGGGCGCCGGCGTCATGGGCATCGGCGTCGCCCAGGACTTCGCCGCCGCCGGCCACGAGGTCGTCCTGGTCGACAAGGACGAGCGGATCCTCGAAGAGGCCCGCGCCGCGATCACGCGCAACTGCCGGCTCAGCCGGCTGATGGGCGGCCCCGCGCTCGACGCGGACGAGATCCTCGCCCGGATCACCACCGCGGTCGGCCTGGCCGCGCTGGACAAGACCGAGATCCTCGTCGAGAACGTCACCGAGGACTGGGACATCAAAGCCGCGGTGCACGCCGAGCTCGACGAGGTCTGCGGCCCGGACACGGTGATCATCGCCAACACCTCGGCCGTGCCGATCACCCGGATCGCCTCGGTCGGCAAGAACCCGGGCCGGGTCATCGGCGTCCACTTCATGAACCCGGTGCCGCAGAAGCCGGTCGTCGAGCTGATCCCCGGCTTCCACACCACGCCGGAGACCATCCTGCGCACCCGCGAGCTGCTCACCAGCATCGGCAAGCGCTGGGTCGACGTGAAGGACGCGTCGGGCTTCGTGTCCAACCGCGTGCTCATGCTGACCGTCAACGAGGCCGCCTACCTGGTGCACGAGGGCGTCGCCACCGCCGAATCCGTCGACGAGGTGTTCCGCGGCTGCTTCGGCCACCCGATGGGCCCGCTGGAGACCGCCGACCTGATCGGCGTCGACACGATCCTCTACAGCGTCGAGGTGCTCTACGAGCACTACGCCGACTCCAAGTACCGCCCCTGCCCGCTGCTCAAGCAGATGACCGACGCCGGCCTGCACGGCCGCAAGTCCGGCCGCGGCTTCTACACCTACAGCTGATCCCCCACCCCAGAAGGAGAAATGACCATGTCCGAGACCACCGGCGACATCCTCGCCTTCATCACCGGCCGCTTCCCGCAGGCCGAGATCACCGCCACCGAGGACATCTTCTCGCTCGGCTACATCAACTCCCTGTTCGCCATGGAGCTGGTGATGCACCTGGAGAAGACGTTCGCCGTCACCATCCCCAACGAGGAACTGCGGATCGACAACTTCCGCACCGCGGCGGCGATGACCGAGCTGGTCGGCCGCCTGCGCCCGGCCGCGACGGTGGGCTGACCCGTGACGGAGGTACTCACCGCGGTCCGCGCGCCCGGCCGCGAGGCCGCACGGGCCTTCGTGGACGAGCACATCGTCCCCTTCGCCGACGCGTGGGACAAAGCCGGGCGCATCCCCGAGGACCTGCTGGGCAAGATCGCCGAGGCCGGGCTGTGGGCACCGTTCCTGCCGCCCGCGCTCGGCGGCTCCGGCACCGACATGGTCACCCTCGGCGAGATCCACGAGGAGGTCGGCCGCGGCTGCTCGTCGGTCCGCAGCCTGCTGACCGTGCACACCATGCTCTCCTGGGCGTTGCTGCGCTTCGGCACCGAGGCGCAGCAACACCGGTGGGGCCCGGAACTGACGAGCGGACGCGTCCTGGGCGCGTTCTGCCTGTCCGAGCCGGGCGCGGGCAGCGACACGGCCGCGATCACCACCACGGCCACTCCGGAAGGTGACGGCTGGCGGCTCGACGGCCTCAAGAAGTGGACCACCAACGGGCAGCGCGCGGACCTGTTCCTGGTCTTCGCGAAGGGCCCGGCCAGCACGATCGCGCTGCTCGTGCCGCGCGACACCCCCGGCGTCACGGTCACCCCGATCGACGACATCCTCGGGACGCGCTCGTCGATGCTGGCGTCCATCTCCTTCGACGGCGTCCGGCTCGGCGCCGACGCGCTGCTGGGGCCGAGCGGCTTCGCCTCCGGCATGGTCCTCACCGGCACGCTCGACCTCGGCCGCTACAGCGTCGCGGCCGGGTCGGTGGGCATCATCCAGGCGTGCGCCGACGCGTGCGCGGACTACACGACCCGGCGCACGGTCGGCGGCACGCCGTTGAAGGACCTGCCGCTGATCCAGGCGAAGCTGTCGGACATGGTCACCGACGTCCGCGCGGCCCGGCTGCTGCTGGCCGAGGCCGGCCGGCTCAAGGACCGCGGCGACTCGGCCACGATCATGGCCACCTGGGTGGCGAAGTACTTCGCCTCGGTCGCGGCCGCCAAGCACGCGTCGGAAGCCGTGCAGGTGCACGGCGCCAACGGCTGCAGCGGGGACTACCCCGTGGCCCGGTTCTACCGGGACTCGAAGGTCATGGAGATCATCGAGGGCAGCACCGAGATCCAGCGGATGACCATCGCCGCCGAGGCCTACCGGAAGCAGGTACCGTGACCAGTCTCCTTTCCCCCGTCCCCGCTCAGGCTCCGGCGAAGCCGGTGCAGGGCAAGATCAAGTGCGTGGTGTGGGACCTCGACAACACCGTCTGGGACGGGGTTCTGCTCGAGGACGGCGACGTCCAGCTGCGCCCGTGGGTCGTCGAGCACGTCAAGCGGCTCGACGCGATGGGCGTGCTGCACTCGGTCGCCAGCAAGAACGACCACGAAACCGCGATGGCGAAGCTGCGCGAGTTCGGGCTGGACGAGTACTTCCTGTTCCCGCGCATCTCGTGGAACGCGAAGTCGGTGTCGATCGGGCAGATCGCCCGGAAGCTCAACCTCGGGCTGGACGCGTTCGCGTTCGTCGACGACCAGGAGTTCGAGCGGGCCGAGGTGGCGTTCGCGCTGCCGCAGGTGACCACTGTGGACATCCTGGAGGCCGACGAGGTGCTGCGGCGCCCGGAGTTCGCGCCCCGGTTCGTCACCGACGAGTCGGCGCAGCGGCGCGGGATGTACTTCAGCCAGCTCGCCCGCGACGACGTCGAGGCGGACTTCGCCGGCACCGGCGAGGACTTCCTGGCCAGCCTGGACCTGCGGTTCACCATCGCGCCGGCCAAGCGGGAGGACCTGCAGCGGGCGGAGGAGCTGACGGTCCGGACCAACCAGCTCAACTCGACCGGGCGCACGTACTCCTACGACGAGCTGGACGCGTTGCGCTCGTCTTCCGAGCACGTGCTGCTCGTCGCGTCGCTGACCGACAAGTTCGGCTCCTACGGCAAGATCGGCCTGGCGCTGCTGGAGAAGGGCACGCCGGACTGGCGGCTGAACATGATGCTGATGTCGTGCCGGGTGATGTCCCGCGGGGTCGGCACGGTCCTGCTCGGGCACGTGATGGGCCTGGCCCGGGCGGCGGGCGCGGGGCTGCGCGCGGACTTCGTCGAGACCGGCCGCAACCGGATGATGCAGATCACCTACGCGTTCAGCGGGTTCCGCGAGGTGTCGCGGGACGGCTCTCACGTGGTGCTCGCGGCGGACCTGTCCGAGATCCAGGAGCCGCCGGCGTACGTGACGCTCGAGGTGGAGTCGTGACGACGGCGGTGGCGAGCCGCTGGCTGCCGTTCCCCGCGACCGCGGGGAACGTGCGGCTGTACTGCCTCCCCCACGCGGGCGGCTCGGCCTCGGCGTTCCGCGCGTGGATCGGCAGGCTGCCCGGGGTGACGGTGTGTCCGGTCCAGCCGCCGGGCCGCGAGACGCGCCAGAAGGACGAACCGCACACGGCGATGTCTTCGTACGTCGCCGACCTGGCGGACTTCGTGCTGTCTTCCGGCGATGCGCCGTACGCGGTCTACGGCCACAGCCTGGGTGCGCTGGTCGGGTTCGAGCTGGTGCGGGAGATCTCCCGCCGCGGCGCTCCCCTGCCGGTGCACCTGGTGGTCTCGGGCTGCCCGGCCCCGCAGTGGCCGACCTTCGACGACCCGATCGTGGCGGGCATGGGCGACGCGGAGATCGTGTCGCTGCTGCGCACGCTGGGCGGAACGCCGGAGGTGTTCCTCAACGACCCCCGCGTGCTCCGGCTCATCCTGCCGCCGATCCGGGCGGACCTGACGGTGAAGAACACGTACTCCTACGTTCCCGGCCCGCCGCTGGAGGTGCCGGTGACGGCACTGGCGGGCACCTCGGACGTCCGCGCGAGTGTGGAGTCGGTGCTGGCCTGGCGGGACCAGACGGTCCGGCCGTTCCGCGGCCACGTGCTGGCGGGCGGGCACTTCGCGGTGCTGGAGCAGGAGGACGTCACCCTGGCCCACCTGGCCGCCGCCCTCCGCCCTTGGTCCTGAAGCTGCAGCACCCACGTGTGGGACATCGCGAATCGGGGTACTGACCCCCTGGAAACGTGGTGGGTCCGCCGCCAATACCCCTGGCGGCGGGCCCATCACCCTCGGCGGAGCCCGTCACCCTCGGCGGAGCCCGTCAGCAGGACCAGGCGTTGTCTTCCACCAGGTAGATCCGGAACCCCTCCCACCGGTCGGGAGCCGTGGCGCGGGCGCGGAGCGTTCCGTCGCCGCTGACGTCGGCCGAGACGTACCGGCCGTTCGCCGCGGACGTGATGTTGATGTCGCTGTTGTGGGCATCGACGTCTTGATAGGTGTAGATGTTGAACTTCTCCCACGCGTTCGGCCACTCGGCCCGGGCGTAGAGCGTTCCGTCTCCCCCCAGATCGGCGGAGACGTACCTCCCTTCCGAAGACTGCAGGGTGTAGTCGTAGCCGACGCCGCGCAGGACGAACCTTTCCCAGGCTCCCAGTCCGTTGTCGCCGTTGGTGCGGGCGCGCAACCGCCGGTTGTCGGCCCCGAGTTCGGCGGCGACCCAGTACGAGCTCGCCTTCGAGTTCAGGTACACCGTCCGGCAGTTCGACGCGGACGCGTACCACCGGGTGCCCTGGACCGCCGAGGCCGGCTGAGCGAACGACACCACGCCGAGTGCGCAGAGTGCCACCGCCGCGGTGATCCGCGATCTTTTCCGAGACATCGAAAATCCACTCCCATTCCGCTGGGTCATCGGGAAACTCGGGGCGCCGGACACGGCATGAAGAACGGACGTGCTCCCCCACACGTCCGTCGCCCCCCATCACGTCGCCGCCCCGGGACACCGGGGAGCGACGTCGGGAATACTAGGAGGAACCCGACAACAGCGTCAAGTAAAGTTTACTGAACAAGGTGGACGATGGCCGAACCCGACCCGCGCCGCACGCTCGACCAGGCGCTGACCAGTCTGATCGCCATGAAGGCGGCCCGCGACGGCGAGCACACCGTCACCGACCAGGCCATCGGCGAGCACATCGGGAAGTCGCGCACCACCGTGTGGAAACTGCGCACCGGCCAGGAGCGGAACCCCAAGATCGAGACGCTCGAAGCCCTCGCCCGGTTCTTCGGCGTGAAGGTGACCTACTTCCTCGACGACGGCAAGGCCGCGGTCGCCGACGAGCAGCTCGAGTCGCTGGCCGCCGCGCGCCGTCTCCAGGAAGCAGCCGAGCGGGGCGGCGTCACCGGCATCAACGCCCGTCTCGGCAGCCTTTCGCCGGAAAGCCTGCTCGCCGTGGCCCGGCTGATCGAGCAGCTGGACACGCCCGAACCATGACCGATCCCCTCCGCGACGCGGGGGCGAGCCTGTCGGCCCTCCGGCGCGCGATCGAGCGCGTCCTGGACGAGCTGGCCTGGCCGGTCCCGTTCGACCTCGACGCCCTGCTGGGGCAGATCGCGCTCCGGCGCGGCAAGCGCGTGGCGCTGCTCGCGACCGCGCTGCCACGGGACGGGGCGGGCGGGCTGGTCATCGAACGCGACCGTGACCTGGTGATCGTGGTCGACGAGACCCTGCCGCCCCTGCAACGGGAACACGTGATCCTGCACGAGGCGGCCCACGTCCTGTTCGGGCACCGCGGCACCTCGGTCGGGGACCTGACGGCGGACGAACTGACCGAACTGGACCCGGAAACGGTGCGGGACGCGCAGCGGTTCGCCCGGCGTGCCGGTTACCCGGCCCTCGAGGAGCGGGTGGCGGAGATCGCGGCGGCGCTGATGTCTTCGCGGGCCGGCGACGTCCGGCGCCGGACCGTCCGGCCGGGCCGATCGGACGCCGTCGCCGAGGCGAACAAGCGGTTCGAAGCCGCGCTGCTCACCCGGGCGCCCCGCCGGTGATCCTCCTCGACAGCACCGTCCTCGCCGCGGCGGGCGCGACGGCCGCGTGGCTGCTGTTCCTGCGCGCCCTGCTGCGCAATCCCCGCAACGACGCGGTGCTGTGCGTGTGGCTCAGCGCGCTGTTCCTGGCGTTCGGCCTCTACCTCGGCCTGCTCGAATACGGCGCGGAAGCCACCCGCCCGCTCCCGCGGTGGGCCCGGGTCGCGGCGATCACCCAGCACGTCTGCACGCTCGTGGGGCTCTACGCCGGTTACTGCGCCTACGCGCACCTCGTGCACGAGCCGCGGGAAGCCGTGCGCCACCTCGTCCGGCAGGGCTGGGTGCTGGCGGTGACGGTCACGGTCATGCTGGTCCCGGCGGTGCTCGCCGGTCCCGGCGACTTCACCGCCGCGCACACGGGACACTACGGCGAAGGCCCGGTGGCCGGCAGCTACCTGGCGGTGTTCACGGTCTACGCCGGGATCGTCGCGGCCGCCCTGGCCCGGACGTCCTGGACGTGGGCGCGCCGGGTCGACGACCGCTGGATCCGCCGCGGACTGCTGGCCGGCACCGCGGGGTTGCTCACCGGCGTGCTCTACTTCCTGCTCCGCGCCGGGTACATCGTGCTCGCCGCCACCGGTCACCAGCCCGCTTCGAAGGAGGGTGCGCTGATCGGCCGGCTGCTCGCGGTCGCCGTCCCGCTGTCGGTGTTCGGGCTGACCGCGCCCGCTTGGGGACCACGGCTGTCCCGGGTCAGGGTCTGGTGGTGGGCCTACCACGCCCACCGGCGCCTGCACCCGTTGTGGGCCGAGCTCACCGGCGCCTTCCCGCACGTCCGCCTGCCGCTGCCGGCTTCGCGGTGGTCGCCGCGGCACCGCCACCTGCGGCTGCACCTGCGGGTCATCCAGATCTGGGACGCCCGGCGCGCGCTGCTCGGCCACTGCCGGGCCGCCGACTACCAGCGCGCACTGAGCGAGTCGACGCTGACCGGCCGGCGCCGGGCGGCCCAGGCCGAAGCCGCGATGCTCGCCGCCGGCCTGCGCCGGTTGCGCGCCGGCCAGGCCCCCGGCGAGCCGGGCGAAACCCACGCCGAGCCGCACGCCGGGGAAGCCGACCTCCCGGCGGACGTGGCCTGGCTGGTCCAGGTCGCCGCGGCACTCCCCCGGCACCGGAAAGGCTGACCACCCCCGCCGCGGCCGCCCGGCTCAGGAACCCGGCTCGGCGATCCGGCCGGCGTGCAACCGGACCGTCGGCAACTCCACCACCGCGGTGGCCGGCAGGTTTCAGTACGCCGCCATCCGGACCGGCCGCCCAGCGCGAAAAAGGGCGCGAGCCCGCAATCCATAAACACCACCAACCGGCTCAGGAAGCCAGCTCCGCGATCCGCGCAGCGAGCAACCGCACCGTCGGCAACTCCACCACCGCCGTGGCCGGCAGCTGCCAGTGCGCCGCGATCCGGACCGCCCCCGCCGAGCGGCCGCCCAGCTCGAAGAAGTTGTCGTCCGCGCCGATCTCCTCGAAACCCAGTGCCTCCGCCCAGCGGTCGGCCACTTCGCGCTCGAGACCCGGCTCCGGCTCCACGAACGGCGTGCCCAGCGACGGCCGGGCCCGGACCGCCGACGATGATCCGACCGCCTCCGCCGCCCGCACCGGACGGACCGGCGGCAGCCCGGACAGCACCACCTCGGTCAGGTGTTCCGCTGCCGCCACCGCGGCGATGACCTCCGGGCCCGGGTCCGATGTGGACACCACGGTCGTCCACCGCCCCCGCCCGGCCAGCCGGGCGACGCGGGCCTCCGCGGCCAGGACCCGCCCGGCCGCGTCCGGCCGCACCAGCAGGATCCCCCGGCGACCGTCCAGGTCGGGCACGTTATGGTGGACTTCGGCCTCCGCGTGCCCCGCCAGCGCGCAGGGCTCGTGGTGCGGCCGCCACGCCTGGTCGCCCCGGACCGCCAGCGGTGTTTCGGCGTTCAGCACCGCCGCCAGGACCTGGTCCACGGCCGCCGCCGGGCCGATGTCGACATGTCGGGACGTCAGCACGGTCAGCGCCGCGTGCGACGGCGTGGTCAGGTCCGGACCGAGCACGCCGACCGCGCCGGAGGTCAACGTCACCATGCCCGGCCACAGCTCGGCCGCCGCCTCGACGTCCCCTGGCGAGCCGCCCAGTGCGAAGCCGTGGACGACCGTGCGCGGGACGACGACCAGCGACTGCCGCAGCAACGGCAGGTCGCCCGGTCCGACGACGAAGTCGCCGGTGTCCAGGAACGCGAACCCGGCTCCCGGCCGCACGGTGGTCACTTCGCCCCCCGCCAGTGTGATGCGGGACGCCAGCGCCTCGCCCACCGGATCGGCGGCGAACACCAGCCACGGCCCCGCCGCCCGCAGCCGGCGCTCCAGGCCGGCCACCGGCTGCGGGTCGGGCCGCCACGACGGCACGTACGCGTCCGGGCGGGCGAGCGCCACCGGATCGACCCAGAACCGCTTGCGCTGGAACGGGTACGGCGGCAGCTCCACCCGCCGCCCCTCGCCGCGGTGCAGGGCGGCCCAGTCCACAGTGGAACCGGCCAGCCACAGCCGGGCCACGACGGAAAGGACGCACGAACCGCCGTCGACGACCAGGGTGTCCGTGGCGCTCTCGTCCAGCCGGACGCCCAGCCGGGTCAGCCCGGCCGACAACGCCGACAGCGCCCCCTCGCGGGTGGCGGCCGGCGCGGGCACTTCGGCCCCGGACAGCAGGCGGTGCGCGGCGGAGGCCGTCGATGCCCAGTCCGAGCCGGTGCCCGCGACCAGGCGGAACCGCGGGTCACGGCGGCGGGTCTCGCCGTCGAGCCACCGGCCGGGGTCGGCGAGCGCGGCCAGCGCGTCGGCGTGGTCCTGGACCACGACCGCCCGGCGCAGCGCGAAGTGCCCGCGCGAAACCTGCAGCGTGAAACTGACGTCACCGAGGTCCAGCGCGGGATGAGCGGCCAGGTGAGCGCGCAGCCGCGAGGTCACCTCGTCCAGCGCGGCCGCGTCACCGGCGGAAAAGGTCAGGAGCCAGGGGCCACGCGAAGGCCGGGGCGCCCGCACCGGCGGCTCCTCGAGGACCACGTGCGCGTTCGTCCCGCCGACCCCGAACGAGCTGACCCCCGCCCGCCGCGGGCGGGCGTCCGCCGGCCAGGGCGCGTCGGCGGGCAGCACGGTGAACCGGTCCCCGAGCGCGGGGTTGGGCGTGCGGAACCCGGCCGTGCCCGGCAGGACGCCGTCACGCAGGTTCAGCGCCGCCCGGATCAGCGACGTGACGCCGGAGGCGCGGTCGAGGTGCCCGATGCTGGGCTTGACCGAGCTGAGCACGCACGGCTCGGCCCGCCCGGGCCCGAACACCCGGTTCAGCGCGGCCAGCTCGATCGAGTCGCCCAGCGGGGTGCCGACGGCGTGGCACTCGACGTACCCCACCGTCTCCGGCTTCACCCCGGCCACGGCCAGCGCGGTGTCGACCACCGCGGCCTGCCCGGCGACGCCGGGAGCCGGGTAGCCGGCGCGGTCGCGGCCGTCGTTGTTGACCGCCGAGCCGAGGAGCACGGCGTGCACGACGTCGCCGTCGGCGAGGGCGTCCTCCAGGCGCTTCAGCGCGACGACCGCCGCGCCGGACCCCATCACGGTCCCGTTCGCGTCGGCGTCGAGGGCGCGCACCCGGCCGTCGGGCGAGAGGATGCTGCCCTCTTCGGCGAGGTGGCCGGCTGTTTGCGGCAGCGGCAGCGCCGCCCCGCCGGCCAGTGCCAGGTCGCACTCGTAGGTCAGCAGGCTCTGGCAGGCCAGGTGCACCGCGACCAGTGACGTCGAGCAGTACGTCTGCACGGTGATCGCCGGGCCGCGCAGGCCCAGCTTGTACGAGACGAGCGACGTCAGCGAGTCACGCTCCACCCCGGCCGACAGCAACGGCTTGCCGCCGGGCTCTTCGGCCAGTCCGGCGAGGTTGCGGGTCAGGTAGTCGGGGAACGCGCAGCCGGCGAACAGCCCGACCGGCAGGCCGGGATCGGTCGGCCGGTACCCGGCCCGCTCCAGCGCCTCCCACGAGCATTCGAGCAGCAGCCGGTGGTGCGGCTCCAGGGTTTCCGCCTCGCGCGGGCTCAGCCCGAAGGCGGCGGCGTCGAACGTCTCGACGCCGCCCGCCACCGGCCCGCCGACGCGGACGTGGCCCGGGGTGGCCGGGTCCACCCCCGCGGCGGCGAGCTCGGCGTCGGTCAGTTCGCGCAGGCCGGGGACGCCGGCCGCGAGGTTGCGGCGCAGCTGCTCGACGTCGGCGGCGCCCGGGAAGCGCCCCGCCATCCCGACGAGCGCCACGGCCGATTCGGGTGCCGGTTCCGTCACGGCAGGTCCTTTCTCCGGTGGGGTCAGAGCAGGTGGCTGCGGCCCCAGCCGTGGGCGAGCCGGTAGGTGGCGAACGCCCCGGTGGCCAGGCCGATGCCGAGCACGATCAGCCCCGGGCGCAGCATGGCTTCGGCGTGGCCCGCCACGGCCTCGCGGATCAGCGACAGGCCCCAGTAGCCCGGGGAGAACGGCGCGATGGCCTGGGCCCACGACGGCATCAGCGACACCGGCAGCAGCGAGCCGCCGAGCGAGCTGATGGTGATCGCGCCGAGGTCGACCGCGACGATCAGGTCACCGCGGCTGCGGACCACAGTGGACAGTGCGGCGCCCATGGCCAGCAGCATGAAGCCCCACAGGCACATCGCGCCGAGCACCAGGCCGGGCGACACCGGGAACGGCATCCCGACGACGAGCCAGCCGTACACCATGAGCACGCTCTGCTGGATCAGCAGCACCACGAACACCGGGACCGCCTTGCCGATCAGCAGTTCCGCGCGGGCGGCACGGCTGGCGCGCAGCCGGTCCCAGGTGCGCCACTCGCGTTCGACGAAGATCGCGTTGCCCACGATCGCCATGGCGAACACGGAGAACATCACCAGCTGCCCGGTCACCGCCTCGACCGCGCCGGTGCCCAGCGCCTTCACGTACAGCGGCTGGAACAGCACCATGAAGATCATCGGCGTGATCAGGTAGCTGATCAGCTGCGAGGGGTCGCGCAGGCGCAGGATCGCGTTGTAGCGGACGAGGGCGCCGGCCCGGGAGAGGGAGTCAGTGCGCGTCGACATCGGTGGTCACCGCCAGGGAGTGGTAGAGGTCGTCCAGGCTGGGGTTGCGCAGTTCGACGGACTCGACCGGCCGCTCGACCGTCGGCAGCAGCTCCAGCAGCGTGCCGGTCGGGTCGGTGGTCGAGACGGTCAGCTGCTCGTCGGCGGTGCGCACGCGGACCTCGCCGGGCAGGCCCGACAGCAGTTCGTCGGCGCCGCCGCGCGCGATCACCCGGCCTTCGGCGGCCACCGCGATGGTGGCCTGCAGATCGGTCAGTTCGGTCAGGTAGTGGGTGGTGTAGACCACTGCGGCTCCCTCGCCTGCTCGTTGCTTGACCACGTCGAGCAGCGCCTGACGGGTCTCGGGGTCGGCACCGGCGGTCGGCTCGTCGAGCAGCAGCAGCGCCGGCCGGTGCACCAGCGCCGTCGCGGCCTGCGCCCGCCGCTGCTGGCCGCCCGAGAGCAGGCCGCAGGTGCGGTTCAGGAAGCTCTCCAGCCGCAGCGCGGCCGTGAGGTCGTCGATGGCCGAGCGCAGCGCGGCCCGGCGCAGGCCGGCGAGGCGGCCGTACAGCTCCAGGTGCTCGCGGACGGTCAGCGGGCGGTAGAGCGCGATGTGCTGCGGGGAGATGCCGATGCGGTCGCGGGCGCGCGTCGGCGATTCGCCGTCGACGAGCACGGTTCCGCTGTCCGGGCGCAGCAGCCCGGACACCATTTCGACGAACGTGGTCTTGCCGGCGCCGTTGTGGCCGACCAGTCCGACGATCTCGCCCGCGGCGACCTCGAGGCTGAAGCCGTCGAGGGCCTGCACTTCGTCGTAGCGTTTCCGGAGGTCGATTGCTTGCAACATGGGGGATCGCTCCTTGCGGTTCACGGCTCTTGCAATGTCGCACGGGGACGGCCGGGACGGCGCTCCCCCGCGGTGGCAGGAAACTGCCGTCATTCGGTGCCGGCGGGCACCGCGCTCAGCGCCTCCCGCAACGCGACGCGGTCGAACTTGCCGTTGACCGACCGGGGCAGCTTCGGCAGCACCTCGATCCGCCGCGGCAGCATGTACGCGGGCAGTTCCTTCGCCAGCGCGCGGGAAACCGCCTCGACGTCGGCTTCCGGCGCGACCGCCAGCACGATCCGCTGGCCCAGCACGGGATCCGGCACGCCGAACGCGGCCGCCTCCCCCACCAGGCCCGTGGCGTAGGCCGCTTCCTCGACCTCGGCGGGGCTGACGCGGTAGCCCGACGTCTTGATCATCTCGTCGGTCCGGCCGACGAAGTAGAGGAAGCCGTCCTCGTCGCGGTAGACGGTGTCGCCCGACCAGACGGCGATCTCCGGGCGCACCAGGCCGTCCGGGCCCGGCACCGGGCGGAAGCGTTCGGCGGTGCGGCCCGGGTCGTTCCAGTAGCCGAGCGCCACGAGCGCGCCGCGGTGCACCAGCTCGCCGTGCTCGCCGGGCAGGCAGGGCGTGCCGTCGGGGCGCAGCACGAGCACTTCGGCGTTCGGGATCGCCTTCCCGATCGAGCCGGGACGGCGGTCCGCCTCGGCCGGGTCGAGGTAGGTGGAGCGGAACGCCTCGGTCAGGCCGTACATCAGGAACGGTTGCGCGGCCGGGAAGATCTCGCGCAGCCGGGTCAGCGTGGCGCGGGGCATGCGGCCGCCGGTGTTGGCGAAGTAGCGCAGCCGCGCGGTCGCCTCGGCCGGCCACTGCTGGGTCACCAGCTGCAGCCACAGCGGCGGCACGCAGGTGAGCGCGGTGACGCCGTGGCGGGCGCAGAGCCGGACGATCTCCTTGGGCAGCAGGTAGTTCACGAGCACGACGTGCGCGCCGGCGGCGAAGGCGGTGGTGAGCTGGCTGAAGCCGGCGTCGAAGCTGAGCGGCAGCGCGGCGAGCACGACGTCTTCGCGCGTGTGGCCGAGGTACTCCGCGACGCTCGCGGCGCCGGCGAGCAGGTTGCGGTGCGAGAGCACGACGCCCTTGGGACCGCCGGTGCTGCCGGAGGTGTACATGATGGCGGCCGGGTCCTGGTCGATCACGGTGCCGGGCACCGGGACCGGGTCGTTGGCGAGCAAGGCGTCCCAGGCGGGCTCGCCGAACACGACGACCGGGGTCGCGCCCGGCACCGCCTCGCGGACCGTCGCCAGCCGCTCGGTGGTCGTGAACACCACCTTCGGCGCGCAGTCGGCGGCGACGTGCGCGATGTGCCGGGCCTTGAACAGCGGGTTCAGCGGCACCAGGACCGCGCCGGCGGCCGCGGTGGCGAACAGCGCGACGACCGTCTCGAGGCGTTTCTCCGCGTACACCGCGACCCGGTCGCCGCGGCGGACGCCGAGCCGGTGCAGGCCGGCGGCGACGCGCTGCACCTGGTCGGCCAGCTCGGCGTAGGTGAGCGTGCGGTCCTTGTAGGTGACGGCCGGGGCGCCGGCCGCGCCGCGGGCGAGCAGCTGGTCGAGCCGCACCGGGGCGGCCGCCTCAGACATCGGCGGGCTCCGGCGCGACGAACTCCGCGACGGCGGCCCACAGGGTGCCCGCGGTGGCGAAGGTGTCCTCGGTGAGCAGCTCGTCGGGCAGCTCGAAGCCGAAGGTCTCCTCCAGGTCGGTGACGAGCTGCACGACGCCCATCGAGTCGAGCCCGAGCGCGGCGAGGTCGTCGTCCTCGGCGATCCGGTCGCCGAGCGCGTACGGCAGGTGCGCGACCAGGATCTCGAGGAACCCCGGCGGGATGGGGAGTGTGTCAGGCATTTCGTCACCCTGTTTCGCTTTCGGCGGTCAACCGTGTCCCCCCGAGAACACCACCGGCCGGAATCACCCGGCCATCACCGCGCTCTCATCCCGCCACTCCCCGGGCGAGAGCGGCGTGAGAGCGCCCCGAGAAGACCGGCTGCGACGGTGGAAAGGGTAGAAGCCAGACCTTTGGAGGCACGATGTCGACGGCCACCCTCCCGCCGCTCGGGGCGTTCTCCGTGCCCGAGCCGGACCCCGAAGCCGAGCTGTACCGCTACGCGGCCCGCTGCGGCCGCATCTCGTCCGTGGCCACCGCCGCGGCCCACCTCGGCCTGCCCGCGGACACGGTCCAGGCCGCCGCGGCACGGCTCGTCGAGCTGCAGCTGCTGCGCGCGGTCGACGACGGCTTCGTCCCCCGTGAACCCTCGGCGGCCGCGGAGCTCGTCGTGACCCCGCTGGAACGCGCGATGTACGAGCGGCGCGAAATGGCCGACCGCCTGCGCGAGCGCATCGACGGCATCACGCGCGCCCCGGCAGGCGCGGCGGGCACGCTCGACCGCCTGGAGGGCGTGGCCGAGATCCGCGGCCTGGTCAAGCTGGCGGCCGAGGTCTGCCGCGACGAGCTGGTGGTCCTGCACCCGGGCGAGGCGGCCGACGACCTGGTCGACGAGCTGCTGGACGCGTGCTGTTCGGTGCTGGGCGACGGCGTCGGCGTGCGGGTGGTCTGCCCCCACCGCAGCCGCGCGGGCTACGCGGCCCGCGCCCGGTTGACGCAGCTGGCCGGCCGCGGGGCGCAGATCCGCACGCTCAGCCGCGTCCCGGAGGCGGCGGTGGTCTTCGACCGGTCGCTGGCGGTGACGCTGGACGTCGCGGACCTGTCGGCCCGCCGGGTCCGCGACCGCGGCATGGTGCGCTTCCTGCTGGGCTTGTTCGACCAGCTGTGGGACGGAGCGACGCCGTTCTCGGCGGAGGACCAGGGCTACAGCGGCGAGATCGCCCACGACATGCAGCAGACGATCGCCCGGTTGATGGCCCAGGGCCTGACGGACGAGGTCGTGGCGCGGCGGCTGGGGATGTCGGTGCGGACGTGCCGGCGGCACATCGCGGCGATGCTGCAGAACCTGGATGCGGTGTCGCGGTTCCAGGCGGGAGTGCAGGCCGCTTCACGGTTCACGCTCGCGTGAGGCCGCGGCCCGGCTCCAGCCCGATTCGGCCCGACGGCCCGGCTCCGGCTCGGCTCGGCAGCCCAGCTCAGTCCGGCAGTGCTGAAATTGTCGGTGCCCGTCGGTAGAATGGAAAACGGGGGGGCGCCCCGCGGCCCAGCCCGGTCCGGCCGAAGCCGGCAGCCCGGGCCCGCGGCGAATTGACCCAATGCCTGCTCCCCCACCACACCAGCTCCGGCACCACCGGCTCGAGCGCCACACGAAGAGGGGCCTTCCGCTCACGGAAGGCCCCTCTTCTCTGCCCGCCCTACCACCCCGCAGCCTCGGCAACGACACCGTAGGTGCGCGGCAGATCGGTCATCCGGTAGATGCCGGCCTCCGGGATGCGGATGCCGTACCGGTGCTCGATCCGGGCGAGCAGCTCGATCACCACCACCGACGTGACCCCCAGATCGCCCGCGAACGAGGTCGCGGTGGCCACCTCGGTGGCGGGTACCGAGAACAGGTCGGCGGCCAGCGCCGCCAGCTCGTCGAAGCGAGCCGGGACGACGGGCACCGAAGGCGCGGCCGTGCGGCGGAACGGGCGGGGCGGCCGGGCGCAGCCCGCCGCCGCGACCGCCACCACCAGGTCGGCCTGGTGGCTCAACGTCACCACGATCTCCTCCAGGCCCGCCTCTTCCGCGATCTGCGCCGCGCCGCCGCCCAGGGTCACCAACGGCGCTCCCCAGTCGTCGTTGGTGACCTCGATGTCACGCCAGCGCAGGCCCTGGCCGAAGCCACGGCCCAGCATCTTGCAGGTGGCCTCCTTGACGGAAAACCGCCCGGCCAGCCGTTCCAGGGACCGTTCGGCACCCATCCGGGCGGCCTGCTCCAGCTCGACCGGGGTGAAGACCAGCGTCCGGTAGCGCCGGTGCGCCGCGACCTCCGCGAACCGCGGGATCGACATCAGGTCCACGCCGATTCTCATCCACTCCGCCCCCCGAGCAGGCTCGCCGTGGCCGCCGGCACCAGCCGCAGCGCGGAGACGTCGACCGCGAGCAGCGAAAGCCAGCCCTCGCGCAGCGGCCCGCGCGTGTGCAGCAGGACGCGGTCGCCGTCGGCCACCACGCCCTCGGCCAGCGCCGCGCAGAAGGCCAGCCACGCGTCGCACGGGCCGCGGCCGGTGAAGCGGTGGCCGGCCGCCAACGCCGGTTTTCCTTCGCCGCAGCCGGAAACCGTCAACGCCGCGGCACCGCGCCGGACCCGCAACCCGATGGCCGCGAACCGCGGGTGGGCGCCCGCCGTGTCGGCGAACAGCGGCTCGTCGCAGACGACCGCCGTCGCTTCGCTCTCGACCGCCCACTCCAGCAGCCCGAAGACGGCCGTGCCGCCGAGCTCGTCGAGGTGGGAGAGGCCGACGTCCTCGCCCGCCCAGCCGCTGCGGTGCACCAGCCCGGCCAGCGCGGCGACGTTCGGGTCGCGCAGCGGGCCCGACCGCACGAAGAACAGCGGCTGCGGCACGGCAGGCGGCCCCAGCGCGGCGAGCACCTCCGCCGCGACGTCGACGTCGTCGTCCTCCGGGATCCGGACCATCAGGCGGGACAACGGGATCCCGGCGGCGGCCAGCCGCTCCGGCGGGACCAGGTCGGCCGCCCCGGGCAACGTCGACAGCGGCACGTACTCCTCGCGCCGGGCCGCGGCGAACGCGATCGTGTCGATCCCCAGCTCAGGCATCGGCGTCTCCCGCCTGGTACCCGCGCGCCACGTGCAGGCGGTGGATGTTGCTGGTGCCCTCCATGAACTCGAAGGCGTGCACGTCCCGCGTCCACTTCTCCAGCAGCGGGTGCTCGATCAGGCCGGCCGGGCCGAGTGCGGCCGACGCCCAGTGCGCCGTCCCCACCGCCAGGCCGACCGCGCCGAGCTTCGCCGCGCTGGAGAGGTAGCCGCGCTCGGGGTCGCCGTCGATCCGCGCCGCCGCCTCGTACACGAGCTCACGGCCCGCTTCGGCGCGGGCGAGGGCGAGCTGGCCGCCCGGGGCGTTCTTCCGGTGCTCCAGCACGTACTCGACCATCGCCAGCGCCGTCCCCACGGCGGAGGCGGCGATCCGCACCCGCATGTGGTTGAACGTCGTGATGGCGGCGAAGATCCCGCGCCGCGTCGCCGGCAGGTGGTCGCCCAGCATCCGGCCCGCGGGCACCTCGACGTCCGAAAAGGACAGCCGGCTGATGTAGGCGCCGCGCAGGCCGATCATCTCGAGCTTCTCGCCCTGCCAGCCCGGCGCCGGGACCTCGACCAGCGCCGCGCGGATCGACAGCGCGCCGCGGCCGGTGCGGCCGAACACCACGCCGACGCTGCCGCGGGCGGCGTTGCCGACGTAGCACTTGCCGCCGTTGAGGCGCCAGCCGTCGCCGTCGCGGTCGAAGCGGGTCTCCATCGCGGTCGCGTCGTTGCCGCGGCCCTCTTCGGTCATCGCGAAGAACGACCAGCGGCGGCCGCCGTGCATCCGGGTGAAGAACCACTCCTGCTGCTCGGGCGTGCCGAGCAGCTCGACGAACACCCCGGCCAGCCCGGGTGACGGGCAGGCCAGGATCGCACCGACGTCGCCGCGGGCCAGTTCGATCAGCCCGGCCACGTTCTCCAGGCACGAGCCGCGTTCCATCGCCCGCAGCAACGGCGTCGACGGCAGCGACTCGCGGTACTGCGGCGGCGTGTCGGCCTGCCGCACCATCTCGAACACGGGCGAGTTGTAGTGCTCCTCCATCGCGTCCGGGTCGGTGTCGATGGCCAGGGCCCGCGACCGCAGGTCCACCGCCGCCTCCCGGCTCAGGTCGCGGACCGCGCGGACGCGTTCGCTCAGCTCGATCATGCCGGTTCTCCTTCCGGTTCCCGGTCCACCCAGGTGCCGGCCACCAGGGCCGAGACGTAGAGCGACCGCGCGGGTGAGGTGGCCAGGAAGCCCGAGGCGCCGAGGTGCTGGGCCACCCGCCAGCCCAGCTCGTCCAGCTCGCGGTGGACGTCGGCGACGGCGGCCGGGTGCCGCTGCGAGCGCACCTGGGCGCGCAGCCGTTCCACCGCGGCCATCACGTCGCCGATCGCGCCGGCGATCAGCTGCTTGCGGATCAGCGGTTCGTCGCCGCTGGTGCGGTTCGACAGGTGCTCGACGACGTGGTCGAGCACCGAGCGCAGCACGCCCAGCCGGACGGCCGCCAGGTGCCGGCCGAAGTCGGCGAGCTCGAGCGCGTCCCGCTCTTCGCGGGGACGGCCCGGGGTGGCGAGGAAGACGATGTCCTCGCGGTCGGCCAGGCTGTGCGTGCGCACTTCGGCGCCTCCGGGCACGGCCGCGGCGGGCACGGCCGCGTACCGGCCGGGGGCCAGCCGGTCGGCCGGGGTGGCGGGCAGGGCCGCGGCGAGACCGGCGGCGAGGCCGCCGCTGCGTGCGGTCCGCTCGCATTCGAGCAGGCTGGTGGTCACTTCTCCTCCACGACCTCGACGATCACCGACTGGAAGTAGGCGCCCTGGCCCACCGAGACCAGGGCGCAGCGCTCGCCGGGGCGCAGCCGTCCGGCCGCGTCGGCGTGCTGCAGGGCGAGCAGCGAGTCGACCCCGAAGTTGTGCCCGCGCTCGGCGACCAGGTCCAGCGGGATCTTCTCGAACGGGAAGCCGGACAGCCCGCTGAAGGTGCGCCAGAACATCCGGTTGGACAGGTCGGGCAGCACCCAGTCCACATCGGACAGTGCAAGGCCGGCGTCGCGGGCCGCGGCGCCCACGACGGCCACCGCCTGCTCGCAGCAGACCTTGCCGAAGAGGGTGAACTCCTCCTTGGTCATCCGCAGGCTGCGGTGGAACCGCGTGTCACGGGTGCTCGCCCCGCCGAGGTAGCGGTAGCGGGCCGGGCCGGGGGACACGACGAGGGCGGCGGCGGTGTCGCCCGCGACGGTCGTGCCCGGGATGTAGCGGCCGCGGTCGCTGGCGCTGCCCTGGTCGCCGCCGAGCACGAGCACCCGGTCGTCCGGCGCGGCACCGGGCCGGGCCAGGTAACGCCGGGCCAGCTCGACCGAGCGCAGCACCGAGGTGCAGTTGACGTGCGACACCCCGAAGAACGGCACGCCGGGCAGGCCGAGCGCGTCGCGCAGCCGGTCCGGGAACTCCCCGCACAGGTCCAGCTCGGCGATGAGCAGCGTGTGGCCGTAGAGCACCAGGCTCGCCCGCCCGCCGCCGAGCGCGGCCCGCCCGGCCTCGGCCAGGTGGTCCGCCATCCGTTCGCCCGGCGCGAGCACCGGGCTGTCGCGCAGGCCGTAGATGCGGCCGAACATGCGCCGCTCCAGGGGTTTGGCGCCCGACCGCACGAGCACGTCGTCGACGGCCTCGACCCGGCCGGGCAGCCGCACGGCGACCCGGGACAGCCCCGTGTCCATCAGTGCTCCCTCCCCCGGCGACGCGTGTCGACCTCCTGATCACGCGTGTCGACCCTCGGGTCACGCGTGTCGACCCTTCGCGCACGGGCGAAGGCCGCCGACCGCGCGCCCATCAGTGCTCCCTCCCCGGCACGAGCAGGCAGCTGCAGAACGTGCCGCTCGCCGGCTCGAAGTCGGCCAGCAGCACCGGCTGGTCCAAGGGCCACCGGCGGGCGAGACCCGCCCACACGCCCGTGCACCACAGGTCCGGCACCGCCTCGACCCGGCTCGCGTACGGCGTGCCCGCGAGCCTCTTGGCCAGGCCGGCGCCGGCCAGCACCGCCACGCCCGGGTGCCGGTACAGCACGTCGGCCAGCGCCAGCGTGGCGGTGTGCGGCCCGGTCCCGCCGAGCCGCACCTCCTCCAGCTCGGTCACCGCGACATCGCCGGTCGCGCCGGCCTGCAGCAGCACCGCCGCGTCCGGCCGGTGGGTGGCCGGGTGGCCGCTGTCCCACAGCACGGCGTTCTGGTCGTACACCAGCAGCGCCGCCTGGGTCGCCTCGCCGATCCGGCACAGGCCGTCCAGCAGGCGCAGGGCCGTGAACGCCGCCCCCGGCCCCGGGGCCGCGACCGAGCACGGTTCCGGGTTGCCGGGCAGGCGCCCGGCGAGGTAGCAGCCGGCGACCTCCGAGTGGTACAGGTCCGGCGAGTGGTAGGCCAGCACCACCGCGTCCAGCGGCGGCAGCGGCGCACCGGCGTCGGCCAGCAGCGCCTCGGTCATCTCGATGAACCCGTTGCCGGTGCGGGCCAGGAAGTCCTCCCGGTCCGCCGCGGCGCCGAAGGTGTCGACCATGAGCCGGGCCAGCTCCGGGCGCATCCCGAACACCGGCTTGGCGCGTTCGGTGAACACCCGGTGCGTCACGCCGCTCAGGTGCACCCCGGCCGGGCGCGGGGGTACCGCGGCCCGGCCCGGGGGCGCAAGCGTTTGCAGGGACATGGCTCAGACCGCCGCGGCGGACCGGGCGAAAGCCGACTCGATGTAGTCGGTCAGGCTGCCGACCGTGCGGAAGACCTCCGGGCCGAGCTCGTCCGGGTCGATCTCGAGGCCGATGGTGTCCTCGAGGCTCATCAGCAGCTCGATGACACTGGTGGAGTCGAGCGCCAGGTCCTCGAACAGGCGCAGCTCCGGGGTGACGCCGCCGATCTCCTTGTTGAGCACGGCGGACAGGGCGATCTCCAGGTGGGCGACGATCTCGGTGCGGTTCATCTCGGCTCGCTTTCCGTGCTGGTGGTGGGCTGGTGCAGGTGCTGCTTGCGCAGCAGGTCCGCGGGCTCGTCGCGGTCGCGGACCAGGTGGGCCGCTCCCCCGCGCACGAGCACCTCGGCGGGGAACCCGTGGCTGAGGAACAGCCCGGGCGAGGCCGACGGCCCGTAGGCGCCGGAGTTCAGGACGCCGACCAGGTCGCCGGCGCGCAGGTCGGGCAGTTTCACCTGCTTGAGCAGGGTGTCGTTGGGCGTGCACAGCGGACCGGTGACGGTCCAGGGGCCGGGCTCGACGGTGTCGTCGGTGTCCTCGCCCGCCGCGCGCGGGGTGAGCAGCACGGCCGGGAAGTTGCGCTTGACGAACGAGCCGATGCCGACGGCCGCCATGTGGTGGTGGGTGCCGCCGTCCGCGATCGCGAACCGCTCCCCCATCGACTCCTTGACGTACCGGACGCCGAGCACGTAGACCCCGGCGCGGCCGGCCAGGAACCGGCCGGACTCCATGATCAGCCGGGTCGCCGGGTGCGCCCGGTGGAACGCCTCCAGCATCGGGTTGATCTCGGCGGCCACGTCGGCGGCGTCGAGGTCGTCCTCGCCCTCGAAGTAGGCCACGCCGAGGCCGCCGCCGATGTCGACCGCTTCCAGGCGGATCCCGGTCTCCGCGGCGACCCGCTCGGCCAGGTCCAGTGCGTAGCGCGTGTTCTTGCCGATCACCTCGGCGTCGAGGATGCGCGTGCCCATGTAGACCTGGATGCCGGCGACGTCGGCGTGGTGGTACTCCGCCAGCCGCGGCCCGGCCGCGAGGACCTGGGCCTCGTCGATGCCGAACTGCCGCGGCTTGCCGCCCATGGTGAGCCGGGAGCCGCTGATCGCGCAGGTCGGGTTGATCCGCAGCAGCACCCGCTGCTGCTTCCCGAGCTCGGCGCCGAGCCGCTCGATGTCGTCCAGCTCGTCGAAGGACTCGCAGACGATCGCGTAGACGCCGGTGTCCAGGCACGCCCGCAGCTCCTCCTGGCTCTTGCCCGGGCCGAGGAAGATGATGTCGTCCGGCCGCGCACCCGCCTTCAGCACGGTCTGCAGTTCCACAATGGACGAGACCTCGGCACGCGCGCCGCCGTGGTGCAGGGCGGCGAAGACGCTGATGTTCGGGTTCGCCTTCAGCGAGTAGAACACCTCGATCGCCGGGTGCAGCACCGCGCGCAGGCCGGTGATGGTGGCGTGCAGGACGTCGCCGTCGTAGACGTACAGCGGCGTGCCGAAGCGCGCGGCCAGGTCCTGGTAGTCGATGTCGGTCATGCGTCTTCCCCTGCCATGGCGCTGAGGCGGCGCTCGGCCTCGGTCCGGACGGCGAGGGCCTCCTCGGGCGAGTCCCCGACGCAGATCGCGTAGAGACGGCCGTGGAAGGAGCCCTCGCCGGTGAACGCGGCGTTGAGCGTCGCGAAGTTGTTGACCAGCACGCCGGTGTCGCCGGCGCCGGTGAAGAACAGGTCGCCGAGCGCGGTCTCGACCTCGGCGAAGGTGTGCTCGCGCTGCAGCTTCAGCGAGAAGGTCGCCGCGATCGCGTGCCGGCCTTCGGGGATGAACTTCTCGGCGATCCGGCTCTGGTAGGTCGACATGTTGAACCGGGCGTTGATCTCCAGGCACGGGTAGAGGGTGCCGTCGGCGGCGAGCATCGCGTCGACGCCGACCATCCCGAAGAAGCCCTCGTCGTGCAACGCGCGCCCGATCTTCTCGACGGCTTCGGCGAGTTCGCGGGCCGCGACCGGCGGCAGCTCCACCGGGAAGCGGTGGCCCTGGTGCACGCCGTTCTTCAGCACGGCGGCCTTGACCGTCTCGAACCGGACGCCGCCGGTGCGGGAGACGACGAACTGGTAGTTGAGGTCCTGGGCGTGCTCGATCCAGGACTCGACGACGAGGTTCGCCGGCGCCTCGGCGCCGCGGCGCTCGATCAGGCGCAGCAGGCGGTTCGCGCCGCGCTCGTCCTCGACCACGACCATGCCGCGGCCGGAGACGCCGAGCGACTCCTTCACCACGACCCGGCCGCCCAGCGCCAGCTGGGAGGTGAGCGCCTCGCGCAGTTCGCCGACGGTGTGCACCACCCGGCCGGGCACCTGGCGCAGGCCGAGCGAGTCGACCAGGCCGCGGCTGAACACCTTGCCGTTGACCGCCTTGCAGATCTGCGCGGTCGAGCCGGCCAGCGGCAGCCCGGACTCCTTGGCCAGTGCTTCTTCCGACGCCGAAATGCCCAGCGGCATCAGGTAGGTGTTGCCGTCGGCCAGCTCGCGCAGCCGGGACAGCAGCTCCGGCGAGTCGAGCGCATCCTCGGTCACCATCGCGTCCGGGTCGTTGTGCTCGGCGATCAGCGTGGTGCCGTCGGCCGCGCCGATCCGGGCGAGGTACCCGGCGAACGCGGCGTCCATGGGTGCCTTGAGCACCACCAGGTCGCCCTCGCCGGCGAGCAGCGCGCCCATCTCCTCCATGCGGTTGACCGTGGCCCCCGCGAACGAGATGCCGGCGCCGGGCAGTTTCGGCTCGCCCACCGCCCAGCTGCGCTCCACCTCGAAGTTGTTGACGAAGACGAACCGCGCACCGGCGTCGCCGGTGAGGTCCTTCTTCAGCCGTGCCACGAAATTCATCCCTGGTTCCCTTCTCCGATCTCGACGACGGCCGCCGCGAAGGTCGCCCCGAGGCCGGCCGAAGCCAGCAGCACGAGGTCCCCCGGATCGACCCGCCCGTCCGCGCGCGCCGCCGCCAGGTTGATGAACGGGTCGGAGCTGTAGCAGTGGGCGTACTTCCCGACGTTGTCGAGGAACACGCGGTCCCGCGGCACGCCGAGCGTGCCGGTGATGCGTTTCCACGACAGCTTGTTGACGTTGTGCGGCAGGATGGCGGCGATGTCCGCGGCCTCGGCACGGGCGTCGTCGAGGGCGTCCTGCATGACCTGGGCGAGCGCGTCCGGGTAGACGTGCTTGTACTGCAGCTGCAGGGCTTCGTCGCAGTCGATGCCCCGGTAGAACTCGCCCAGCACGGTGAGCGCCCGCCCGAGGACGCGGTCGCCGCGCGGGTCCGGGCCGAGCAGCACCGCGGCGGCGCCGTCGCCCTGGATCGTGGTGTCGCGGATCAGCCGGGCCTCGTGCATCAGCACCTTGTCACCGGTGAGCACGAGCACGCGGTCGCCCGGTGCCGCGGTCGCCAGCAGCGAGCGCGCCACGTGCAGGGCGTGCAGGCCGACCACGCAGTTGAGGTGCGAGAGGCTGAACGCGGTCGCGCGGTGCAGCCGCAGCCGCGTCCGCACGTCCTCGAGGAGGCCGGGCGTGGCGACGGCGACGTGCTGCATGGTGTGGGCGTGGACGAGGAACCGGACCGAGTCGCGGTCGGTTCCGGCCAGCACCCGCTCCCCGGCGCCGGTCAGCAGGTCGGCCAGTTCGAGGCCGTCGGCGACGGCTACGCGGTCGAGGCCGAGGAAGCGGGTGAAGAAGCGCAGCTGGGTCGCGTCGAGGCCGAGCGGGCCGGCCAGGTCGGCGACCGGCAGGCTCGTTTCCGGCACGAACGACGCCACCCGTTCCAGGCGGGGTGCTTCGAGCAGGGACATGATTTCCTCCGATCTACTGGCTCAGCCGCGGGCCGGCACGAGGTCGTGCGCGAGCGCGGACAGGGGGCGGGCGGTGGTGAACGGGACGAGCCCGGCCGACCAGCCGCGCTCGTGCAGGGCCTCGACCACGCGGGGCAGGCGCAGCACACGCCCGCCCGCGCCGAGGTAGCTGCGGGCCGGGTCGACGTCGCCGAGGCCGTTGACCTGCGCGACGACCTCGGCGAGGACGCGTTCGGCCGGCGCGGTTCCGGTCCGCTCGGGTTCGGCGGGAACGGCGGTGGCCCGCGGCGCCGCCGGGGTGAAGCCGATGAGCGCGGCGGCCTCGCTGACGCGCAGGTCGGTGCCGGGGTCGCGGTGGGCCTCGACGAGCCGGGCGTAGCCGCGCAGGAACTGTTCGACGGCGTCGGCGTCCATCACCGCGTCCAGGGCCTGCAGGGCCAGGGTGATGCCGTCGGCCCACTCGTAGACGCGCAGGTAGCTGTCGGAGCCCGCGAGCGCCCAGTCGGCGGGCGCGGCGTTGACGGCGTAGCGGTCCCGCTTGGTGCGGCACGACCGCGGGGCGTTGTCGAGGAAGTTCAGCTCCGCGACCACGCGCACGCCCTCCTCGGCGATCAGCTCGTACACGCGGTCATAAGGCACGTGCGCGTGCGTCATCGCCTGGCTCACGCTGGTCGCGGACGCCTTGACCACGGTCGAGAACCGCGGATCGCCGCCGAGGTCGGCGAGCACCGGCGTCGGGTAGGACAGGCACGTGACGGCGCCGCCGAAGCCGCTGGCGTCCCGCTGGCTGGTGTACATCCGGTGCGCGACCAGCGTTTCGCCGGTGTAGGCGGCGAGCGTGACGGCATAGGCGGCCAGGTGCACGGCCGAGGGCCACACGTGCTCGCGCGCGGCGATCGTCCGGGCGGCCGACAACAGTGACGGGACGGTGAGGGAGCCGCTGTGTGCCGTCTCGGAAGCCCTGCGGCGCTTCGAGAAGACGTCCGCGGGGAGCTTCCCGGCGAGCTCGCGCCAGTAGCCGAGCGCGGGTTCGAGGTCGGCCTCGGTGCGGCTCTCCTCGAAGCGGGCGAGGTCGACCGGCTGGTGTTCGACCGGGTCCAGCACCGCGGGCCTGCCCTCGGTGCGCGCGGCCAGGAGCTCGTCGAGCTCGGCGGCCAGGCGGTCGAGGGCGACGTCGTCGAAGGCCAGGTGGTTGAAGACCAGGTGCAGGCGCACCAACCGGCCGCCGCTGGTGACCACGCAGGCACGCAGGGGCCACTCGCGGGCCAGGTCGAACGGGGTGCGGGTGAGCCGCGCGATGACCTCCACGGCGTCCTCCGTGGTCGCTTCGACCACCGGCTGCGGCGACGGCGGCTGCACGACCTGGCGCGGCCAGGCGCGCCCGTCGGCCGCGGTGCCGGTCAGGTCGTAGACCGTGCGCAGGATCTCGTGCCGGCGCACCAGGTGCGTCAGGGTGGCGCGGACGGCCGCGACCGTGCAGCCCGCGGGCAGCGGGTAGCTGGTGCCGATGTGGGCCTCGTGCCGCGACTGCGCCGGCACCCGCAGGTACCGCAGCAGGTGGTGGTGCTGTCCCCAGCAGAGGTTCGCGCTCTTCGCCTCGGGCATCCGGGGCCTCCAACCGTGAATCGTCGTACGCCGATGGTGGGTGGTGGCGGCGGAAATGGTTAGCCCCTGGCGGTGGCACGTTTTCCGTGGCACGAACATGACACCGGGCGGCGAAGGGTTTCCCTTGACCGGCAACGGTTCGTCGGTGAATCTGGGTTGGCCCCGCCGGAACGCAGGAAATGCCGACCGGATCTGCGGGGGAAATCCACCAACGGAATGAGGAGCACCCATGTCGAAGGAAGCCTCGAAGGTCGCCAGCAAGGTCGCGTCGAAGGTCGCTTCGAAGGTCGCCAGCAAGGAGGCCTCCAAGGAGGCGTCCAAGGAGGCCTCGAAGGTCGCTGCCAAGGAGGCGTGACGACCCGGCGGGTCGGCGGCGCACCGCGCGCCGCCGCCCCGCCGCACCGGGGCTTTCACCGGAGAGCTCCGGTCTCGTGGCCACCGCGGGCGCGGCACCGCCCCCGGCACCCGCCGGGCGGTGCCGTTCCCGCGGCTCCTCGCCGCCACCCGGTCCGTGCTCTCACCAAGGAGCTGCGGGCCACCCCGATTTTCGCCAGCCCATGCACCCGGGAGGGGCCATGACCTCGATCGCGCCCGCCGCACCGACCGCCGCCGTCCCGGTGGCGCGGGTGCTGCCGCGCTGGTCGGCCCGCGCGTACGCGGACGCCGACCGGGCGGAAGTGCTCGCGCTGTTCACCGATCCCGGCTTCTTCTTCCGCACCGACCGGCCCGGCACGCGGCCGGAGCGGGAGATCCTGCGGCTCCTCGGCGACGACACGCGCGTGCTCCGCGCCGACGGCGAGCCCGTCGGTCTCTACGCGCTGGAGCACGAGGGCAGCGAGCACGGCTGCCACTACGTCCTGCACCTGCGGCTGCGCTCCGACGCGCCCACGCACTGGTGGGCCGAGGTGTACCGCGAGATCGTGCGGGCGCTGCGGTGGCGCCGCGAAATCGTGCGGCTGTCGGTCCGGTTCCCCGAGTTCGACCCCGCCGGCCTCGCCTTCGCGCGGTCGGCGGGACTCACCGAAGAGGGCACGCTCGCCGGCGTGACCACGCGCGATGGCCGTCGCCGCGGCACGGTCTTCTTCTCCCAGGTCTGGACGGAGTCATGAAACTGCGCGGATACCGCGGCACCGACCGCGAGCTGCTGAGCGGGCCGTGGCTCGCCGGCGAGCTGCTCGGGCTGCCACTGGCGGACTGGCCCGCGCTCGCCGAGCCGACCGAGGTCCCCCCGCCCGACGGCGACGACGAGGAGCTGTGCGTCACCGACGGTGCCTTCGTCCGCTACACCGGCATCGACTGGGTGCACCGGCGGGCCCGCGTCGAGCTCGGCGTCCACACCGGACTGTCCGATGTGGAGGAACTGCTGACCGCCGCCGTCGCGCACGGCTTCACCGCGCTGAACCTGCGGCGCCTGCACGGCTGGGTCACCCCGGCCGCACGGGCGGACACGGACGCGCTGGCCGCCGCCGGTTTCCGGCGCGAAGCCGTCGTCCCGGCCGCCACCTGGTTCGATGGCGCACCCGCCGCACGGGAGATCTGGGGGACGATCCGCCATGACTGAGCTGAGGCCGCTTTCGCCAGCCGAGGCCGCACGGGGGCTGCGCCGCGCGGGGACCGCCGCGCGCGGGTTCCTCGGCACCGACCCGGTGACCCAGAACGACGCCCTGCTCGTGCGCGAGCTCACCCGCCGCGAAGCCCAGGTGTACGCCGCCGGCGGCGCGCTGGTCGGCTGCGTGCCGAACCGGGTGCAGCCACGCCAGGCGTACGTCTCGAGCACCTCCGCCGGGCCCGAGCCGGTGCGCGCGCTGCTGCGCCACCTCACCGCCTACCAGCGGCGGACCTCGTTCGTCGCGCTGGTCCCCGGCAACGGCGCCGCCGCCTTCCTCGGGGCCGGGTTCGCCCACAGCGGCGTGCTGCCCGGCCACCACTACGCCGGCCACGCGTTCCACGACGTCCTGGTCCTGGTGAAGGAGGAGTCATGCCGATCGTGACCGTCCGGCACTTCACCGAAGAGGACATCCCGCTGCGCACGGAACTGCTGCGCGAAGCGCGGTTCGCGGCCAACCTCACCGACTTCGCCGTCGGGTCCGACGACGACGGCCTGCAGGCCCGGCAGCTGCGCACGATCACCGACGAGCACCGCACCAAGCGGATCTTCACCATCTGCGGCTCGCACGACCGCGTGCTGGGGTTCGCCTGGATCACCTCGATCGACTGGCGCGCCCAGTGCTGCGAGCTGTCCTTCGGCGTGCTGCCGCGCGACCGCGGGCTCGGCGCGTTCGCCGTCTACGCGGTGCACAAGCACCTGCGCGACGAGCTCAACATGCGCGTGATCGTCAACCAGGTCTACACGCACAACACGATGTTCCTCTCCGCCGAAGCCCTCGAAGCCCAGCACCAGGTCCGGTGCGAGCGGGACTCCTACACCGTCGGCGAGTGGCGGACCGCGTGCTACTGGACGCTGTCCGACGAGGACATCCGGGCCCACGAGGCGACCGCCGAGGAACGCCGCCGCGAGCTGGCCGAGCGGATCCGCGAGCGGATCGAGGCGCGGTCGTGACCGGGCGGGCCGGGTACCTGCGCACGCCCGCGGTCTCCGGCGGCACCCTGTACTTCGCGTGCGAGGACGACCTGTGGTCCGTGCCGGCCGAAGGCGGCCGGGCGCACCGGCTGACCGCGGGCCCCGGTGAAGCCCGGCGGCCGCGGATCTCCCCGGACGGCACGGAAATCGCGTTCGTCGGCACCTACGACGGCCCCGCCGAGGTGTACGTGATGCCCGCCGAAGGCGGCCGGCCGCGGCGGCTGACCCACCAGGCAGGCCGCTGCCTCACCGTCGGCTGGCACCCGGACACCGGCGAGGTGCTCTACGCCACGGACGCGGAACAGCCGTCCGGCTTCGGCGCACGCCTGTTCTCGGTGCCCCCGGCCGGTGGTCCCGCGCGGCCGCTGCGGCTGGGGCCCGCCGACACGATCGCCTTCGGGGACGGCGGGGTCGTCGTCGGCCGCAACACCGCGGATCCCGCGCGCTGGAAGCGCTACCGCGGCGGCGGCACCGGCGAGCTGTGGTACGCCGAGGACGAGGCCGGGCCGTTCACGCGGCTCGTCGCGCTGCCCGGGAACGTCGCCGACCCGTGCTGGGCCGGCGGCCGCGTCCACTTCATCAGCGACCACGAAGGCATCGGCAACGTCTACTCGTGCCGTCCCGACGGCGGCGACCTGCGCTGCCACACCGACCACCACGACCACTACGCGCGGGGGCTCACCACCGACGGCACCCGGCTCGTCTACACCGCGGGCGCCCGGCTGCACCTGCTCGACGACCGCGGCGCCCGGCCGGTCGAGGTGGAACTGGGCGGCGCGGCCCCGCAGCGCGGCCGCCGGTTCGCCCCCGCGGGCGAGTACCTCGACGGCGCGCGCCTGTCCCCCGACGGCACCCGGCTCGCGGTGACCGCCCGCGGCAAGGCGTTCACCTTCGAGCACTGGTCCGGGCCGGTCCGCGGCCACGGCAGCGCCGACGGCGTCCGCTACCGGCTGCTGCGCTGGCTGGCCGGCGGGCGGCAGCTGGTCGCGGTGGCCGCCGACGAGAGCCCGGACGAGCGGATCGTGCTGCTGGACGCCGAGGGCGGCGAAGACGCCCCGGTGCTGGTCGCGGGCGGCGTCGGGCACATCACCGAGCTGACCGCCTCACCCGCGTCCGGGCTCGTCGCCTTCGCCACCAGCCGCCAGCGCGTGTGGCTGGTGGACACCACCGACGTGCTCCCCCGGCCCCGGCTGCTGGACGCCAGCCGGCACGAGCGCATCGAGGACCTGGCCTGGTCGCCCGACGGGCGGTGGCTGGCCTACACGTTCCCGGAGTCGCCGCGCACGTCGTCGATCAAGCTCGCCGACACCGCGTCCGGGCGCACCCACCGGGTCACCGAGCCGGTGGTGCGCGACGCGCGCCCGGCGTTCGACCCGTCCGGGCGGTACCTGTACTTCCTCGGCCAGCGCGACCTGACGCCCGAGCTGGACCAGGTGCAGTTCGACGTCGGGTTCCCGTTCGGCTCGCGGCCGTACCTGATCACCCTGCGGGCGGGCGAGGAATCGCCGTTCGAGACGCGGGCCGCCGTGCCCGGCCAGGCGCGGACGGCCCCGCGCGGCGACGGCCGGGTGGAGATCGACTTCGACGGGATTTCCCGGCGGGTGGCGGCGTTCCCGGTGCCCGAGGGGCGCTACAGCGACATCGGCGCGCTGCCCGGCCGGGTGCTGCTGCTGTCGGTGCCGCTGGCCGCGCCGGACCCGGCGCACCCGGACGCCGGCGGCGACGGCACGGTGTCGCTGGTCGACCTGGGCACCGGCCGGGTCACCGCGGGCTGCCTCGGCCCGGTCGACGAGCTGGACGTCCGCGGCGACGTCGTGCTGCACCGCACCGACAGCCGGCTGCGGGTGCTGCGCGCCGACGCCGCCGGCGACCCGCCCGACGGCGAAGAGCCGGGCCCGGCGACGGGCTGGGTCGACCTCGGCCGCGTCAAGGTCCCGTTCGACCCGTCGGCGGAGTGGCGGCAGATGTTCCGCGAGGCGTGGCGGCTGCAGCGCGAGGGTTATTGGGACGCGCGGATGTCCGGCCTCGACTGGGACGCGGTGTACGACCGGTACGCGCCGCTCGCGGAACTGGTGTCGTGCCGCGCCGAGCTGTCGGACCTGATCTGGGAGCTGCACGGCGAGCTCGGCACGTCGCACGCCTTCGAGCGCGGCGGCGAGTACCGCGCCGGGCCGGACGAGGCCCAGGGCTTCCTCGGCGTCGACTGGGATACTCCGCCCGACGGCTCGACCTGGCGGATCGCCCGGATCCTGCGCGGCGACCCGTGGAACCCGAAGGCCGGTTCGCCGTGCGCCCGGCTCGGCGCGGACATCCGCGCGGGCGACGCCGTGGTCGCGGTCAACGGCCGCCGGGTCGGCCCGCCGGGTCCCGGCGAGCTGCTGGTCGGGCAGGCCGACCGCGAGGTCGAGCTGACCGTGCGGCGGGGCGGCGCCGAGCACCGCGTGGTCGTGCGGGCGTGCGCGAGCGAGGCACGGGCGCGGTACCTGGACTGGACCGAGGGCAACCGCGCGTACGTGCGCACGGTGTCCGGCGGGCGGCTGGGCTACCTGCACGTGCCCGACATGACGCGCAGCGGGTACGCCGACTTCGTCCGCGGGTTCCTGACCGAGCTCGACCGCGACGGCCTGATCGTGGACGTCCGGTTCAACACGGGCGGGCACGTGTCACCGCTGCTGCTCGACCGGCTGGCCCGCCGCCGCACCGGCACCGAGCACGGGCGCTGGAGCGGGATGGCACCGTACCCGACGGAGTCCCCGCGCGGCCCGATGGCGACGCTGCTCAACGAGCACACCGGTTCCGACGGCGAGATCTTCGCGCACGTGTTCCGCGCGCTCGGGCTGGGCCCGCTGATCGGCAGGCGCAGCTGGGGCGGGGTGATCGCGACCTGGCCGCGCCACCGGCTGGTGGACGGCACGGTCACGACGCAGCCGGAGTTCCGCTACCGCTTCGGCGACGCGGGCGGTTCTTTGGAGAACCACGGCGTGGAGCCGGACCTGGCGGTGGTCCCGGCCCCGGACCGGCTGCTGCCGGGCGAGGACGACCAGCTCGCGGCGGCGGTCGCGCACCTGCTGGCGGAGCTGGGGTCACCGTCGGACGAGCTCCCGGTTCCCCGGGCGGCGCTGCTGCTGCCGCAGGCGCCGTGACCGGGGGAAGCGGGCGGGTGGTCCGCGCCGGTGCCGACACCACCACCGAACGCGAGCCGCAGGCGAGCCACGCCGGCACCGGCACCACGACTGCCGCGCGGGAGCCGCAGGTGGACCGCGCCAGAACCGAACGCGGGTCGCAGGCGAGCCACGCCGGCACCGGCACCACGACTGCCGCGCGAGAGCCGCAGATGGACCGCGCCGGCACCGAACGCGAGCCGCAGGCGAGCCACGCCGGCACCGGCACCACGACTGCCGGGCGAGAGCCGCAGGTGGACCGCGCCAGAACCGAACGCGAGTCCCAGGCGAGCCACGCCGGCACCGGCGCCACGACCACCAAGCCCCGGCCGCGCACGGTTCCCGCCGGTGCCGCGATCACCGCGTCCGGCTCGCGCACGGCCGCCATCGGTACCGGCACCGGGGCGCGGACGGTCCGCACGATCGCCCGCCCGCGCCCCGGCGAGGTCGACTTCTGGCTGCTGCCGATCCACCCCCGCCCCGCGTGGCGGCGGCTGCTCGACGACACCGAACTCGCCCGTGCCGACCGGTTGGCCGCCACCCCCGCGGGGGACGTCTTCACCGCTTCGCGTGCACTGCAGCGGCTTTGGGCCGCCGCCGTGCTCGGTGTGCCGCCCGCGGAGGTGGTGATCGACCGCTCCTGCGAGCACTGCGGCGATCCCGCCCACGGCCGGCCCCGGCTGGCCGGCGCTCCGGCCTTCTCCGTCTCCCACACCGCCCGCTTCCTGCTGCTCGCCGTCGCGGGGGACGGCCGGATCGGCGTCGACCTCGAAGAGCCCGGCGCGGCGGCCGATCCGGCCGGCCTCGCGGGCGTGGTCCTGTCACCGGCCGAACACCGGGCGTTCTCCGCCGCGCCCCCGGCGGAGCACCCGGCCCGGCTCCTGACCGCGTGGACCCGCAAGGAAGCCGCGATGAAGCTGGCCGGGCTGGGGCTCGCCGCACCCCCCGCGCGGGTGGATGTCCGCGGGCCGCTCGCCCGTTCGGACGCGCCCGGCTGGCCGCGCGAACCGGTGCACCTGCGGCCTCTCCCTATCCCCGGCGACCACCTCGCGGCCGTCGCCACGACCGTGCCGATCAGCGCCTTTCACCGGCGTGACCTGGCCGGACTCGGCGCGCCGCCGCCCGCCGGGCCGTCGTGGCCGGGCGGGGCGCGGGATGGGGGCCGCCAATCTGGGTAGCGAGTACCCATGTACCCGCATCTCCCGGAGTGCGAATGTTCTCGGCGTGAGCCAGACAGTAGAGCGCCCCGAGCAGGCCCCCCACGAGGCACCGGCCTGGTGGACCGCCGCTCGCCTCCCCGGCGAGACCGGCGGCGACCGGCCCGCCTGGGCGCTGCTCACCGACGACGTGCTGGCTGCCCTGCCCGCCGAAGGCGACTGGCCCGCTCCGGTCGACGCCGAGGGCGACGACGTCTTCCGGCACGCCGTCCTGCCCTTCGCCGCCGCCACCCGCGAGCTGCTGGTCCGGCGGGTGCCCGCCGCGGAGGCCGTCTGGACCGGGGTCGGGAACTGGCTCTGCGGGCAGCTGACCGCGCTCGCCGCCCGCACCTTCGTGCTCGAACTGCACGCCGCGAAGAAGGCAGGCCTGCTGCGCGGCACCACCGGGCGCGACCGCTTCGTCGACTTCCTGCGCCTGCTCGGCGGCCGCGGGTACCTCACCGAGGTGCTCGACCGCCACCCCGTGCTGGCCCGGCTGCTCGCCCAGACCTGCCTGCGCACCGCCGACGCCGTCGCCGAACTGCTCACCCGGTTCGCCGCCGACCGGGACGTCCTGCGCGAAGGGCTGCTCGCGGGCAGCGCCGCCGAGCTGACCGAGCTCACCCTCGGCGCCGGTGACGTGCACTCCGGCGGCCGCGCGGTGGCCGTGCTCGGCTTCGCGGACGGGCGACGGCTCGTCTACAAGCCGCGGCCGCTCGGGCTGCTCGCCCGGTGGGGCGAGCTGCTGCGGTGGTTCGCCGAGGAACGGCCCGGCCTCGCGCCGCGCCCGGTGGGCGTGCTGGCCCGCGACGGCTACGGCTGGGCCGAGTACGTGCCCGCGCGGCCGTGCGCCGACCACGCCGGCGTCGAACTCTTCTACCGCCGCCAGGGCGCGCTGCTCGCCCTGCTCTACGCGCTCGACGCCACCGACATGCACTGCGAGAACCTCATCGCCTGCGGCGACCAGCCGATGCTGGTGGACGTCGAGACGCTGTTCCACCCCGCGTTCACCGCGCTGACCCGCAACGGGCCCGACCCGGCCGCCGCCGCGCTGCACCGCTCGGTGGCGCGCACCGCTCTGCTGCCCACGCTGATGCTCGGCGAGCACGGCGCGCTCGACGTGTCGGCCTTCGGCGGCGGCAACGGCGAGCAGACCCCCGGCGAGGTGCCGCACTGGACCGGCGCCGGGACCGACGACATGCGCCTGGCCCGCGGGCCGCTCCCCTACGCCGGCGGCGCGAACCGCCCGGTGCTCGCCGGGGCCGAGGTCGACGCCGGGATGTACCGGCAGAGCCTGCTGAGCGGCTTCCGCGCCGCCTACGAGGCACTGGTCGACCGCCGCGCCGAGCTGCTCGGCGGCGTCCTGGACGCGTTCGCCGGGGAGGAGATCCGGCTGGTCATGCGGCCGACGCAGGTCTACGTCACGCTGTTGACCGGCTCGACGCACCCGGCGCACCTGGCCGCGGGCGCCGACCGGCAGGCGGCGTTCGCCTCGCTCGGCGACGACCACGGCAAGGCCCACCTGCCCGCCCTCGTGCCGCACGAGGTCACCGAGCTGTGCGACGGCGACGTGCCGGTGTTCACCGCCGCCGCGGGGTCGGTCGACGTCACCACCGGCACCGGCGCGCTGCTGCCCGGCCTGCTGGCCGCCAGCGGCCTCGACCAGGCCCGCGCGAAGATCGCCCAGCTGTGCGCCGAAGACCTGCGCGAGCAGGAGTGGTTCGTGGAGGCCACGCTGGCCACCCGCCGCCCCGAGGTCCGCCACGGCGCCGGCGCGCCGCTGCCCGGCGCGGTCGCCGCCGTCGTGCCCGACAGCCAGCACCTGCTCGCGCTGGCCTCCGCCATCGGCGACGACCTCGTCGCCCGCGCCGCCCACGACGACGTGCGGGCCAACTGGGTCGGCCTCGAGCTCCTCGACGGCCGCCACTGGCTGGTGCTGCCGATGGGCGCCGGGCTCGCCGAGGGCTACTGCGGCACCGCGCTGTTCCTCGCCCAGCTCGGCGACCTGACCGGCACGTCCCGGTACTCGGAGCTGGCCGCCAAGGCCGTGCGCACGCTGCCGGTGCTGGTCGAGGTCCTCGCCGAACACCCCGAGCTGGCCCGCGAAGTCGGGTCCGGCGGGTTCTTCGGCCTCGGCGGGATCTGCTACGCCCTCGCCCGGCTGGCTTCGCTCCTCGGCGACCGCGCGCTCGCCGCCTGCCTGCCCGCCGCGATCGCCGCGACCGCCGCCGCCGACACGGCCGCGCCGGCGGGCGTCGGCGAAGGCACCGCGGGCGCCCTCGCGGCGATGCACGCCGTGCACGCGGAAACCGGGCTGCCCGAAGCGGCCGCACTGGCCGCCACGCTCTCCCGGCGCCTTGCCGGTTCCCCCCGTCCCACCGCCCCGGGCTTCCTGTGGGGCGCGGCGGGCGTCGAGTGGGCCCTCGGCCGCGACCGCGGGCTCCCGGCGGAACCGGCGGACGGCGACCTGGGCTGGTGCTCGGGCCTGGCCGGCCGGATCCTCGCCGGGTCGCGGTCCGGCAGCCCGGCGCCGGCGGCGGACGCCTTCGCGGCCGCGGTGGCCGCCCGGCCGCCGTCGGCCGACCAATCCCTCTGCCACGGCGAGCTCGGCGCTCTCGAAGCGCTGGTGGTGCTCGCCGGGCAGGGCCACGAACCGTCGGTCTCCGCCTTGCGGAGGGCGACTTCGCGCCTCGTCGGCGCGGTGGAAGGGCACGGCCTCCAGTGCGGTACTCCGCACGGAGTAGCAAGTCCCGGTCTGCTGACCGGAACCGGGGGTATCGGTTTCGGGTTGTTGCGGGTCGGTTTTGCCGAACGGGTTCCTTCGGTTCTCCTGCTGGAACCGTCGGGCCCTGCTGGGAAATAACCGCGAAACACACCACATCACGGGAGTGCAGATGCGCAACGACACCAACGCCGCCGAATTCGACCCGACCACCGCCGGCGCGGAGACCGACAGCCCGCTGGGCGAAGCCACCCCGGCCGCCAGAACGAAGATCGGTGTGCGGGCGGGGATTCTCGCCGGACTGACCCTCGGCGTGGCCAGCGTCGCGGTCGTCACGATGGACATCAGCACCGTCGTGAGCAACCACACGCACGCGTGACGTGCTCATCAAGGCACAAAGCGTGACAACAACGCCAATCTTGCCGTCCGAACAGTGGAATCTCCACCGGAAAACCACCGAATTCGTGACTCCGGTCTCTAAGGTTGGCGCATGCGCACCCGTGCCCCCGCTCTCGTCGGCCGAGGAACGGAGATCGAAGAGATCGGGCGGGTGTTGCACGACGCTCGCCGCTCTTCGGGCTCGGCCGTGTTCGTCACGGGGGAACCCGGCATCGGCAAGACCCGGCTCGCCGCCGAAGCGGTCGGCCACGCCCTGGACGAGGGTCTGGTGGTGCTGCGGGGCCGCGGCAGCACCACCGGCCCCGCCGTGCCGTTCCGCGCTCTCACCGAAGCACTCCTGTCACTGGCCCGCACCGGCGGCCGCGAGCTGGTCGAACAGCTCGGGCCGTACCGGTCGGTGCTGGGCAGGCTGATCCCGGACTGGGCCACCGGCGCCGACACCGCGGGCGAGACGTCGCTGGTGGTGCTGGCCGAGGCCACGCTGCGGCTCACCGGCCTGGCCGGCGCGGGCCGCGGCTGCCTGTTCGTCGTCGACGACCTGCAGGACGCCGACGTGGAAACCCTCGCCGTGGTGGAGTACCTGGCCGCCAACGTCCGCACGCAGCCGGTGGTCGTGCTGGCCACCCTGCGCGCCGAACCCTCGCCCGCGCTGGAGGCGGCCCACGCCGCCGCCCGGCGCGGCGAGGGGTTCCTGATGCCGCTGGACAGCCTCGGCCCGGAGCAGGTGCGCGACGTCGTCGCGTCCTCGCTCGGCGCCGAGCCGGACCAGGTGTCCGCCGACGTCGCCGAGCGCCTGTTCGCCGACAGCGCGGGCAATCCCCTCGTGGTCGAGGAACTGCTGCACAGCATGGTGGCCGCGGGCGAGCTGGTGAACGGCGCGGCGGGCTGGCGGTTCACCGGCCACGGCCGCAGCGCCGTGCCCTCGACGCTGGTCACGATCATCACCCGCCGCGCCGACCGCCTCGGCGAACGCGGCAAGCAGCTGCTCGCCATCGCCGCGGTGCTCGGCCGCCGGTTCCCGCTTTCGGTGGTGCAGCGGGTGAGCGAGCTCGACGACCACAGCCTGTTCGGCCACCTGCAGTCCGCCGTGGCCGCCCAGCTGCTCACCGCGGACGAGCGCGGCGAGGACTGGTACGCCTTCCGGCACCCGCTCACCGCCGAAGCGCTGCTGACCCTGCTCAACCCGGCCGAGCGGGTGGCGCTGTCGGCCAAGGCGGCCGACGCCGTGGTCGAGCTGCACCCTGACCTGCCGGGCGAGCTGTGCAGCCTGGCCGCGTCGCTGCGGCTGGGCGCCGGCGACCGCTGGGCCGCCGCCGACCTGTACCGCGAGGCCGCGCAGCGCGCGCTGGGCGAAGGCGCGCCGGGGTCGGCGATCGCCGTGCTCGAGCACGCCGTGAACCTGCTCGGCGACGACGCCGGCGACGACCGGTCCGGCCGCTACCGCGACCTGCTGGAGCTGCTGCTGTTCGCGCTGGCGGAGGCCGGGCAGTTCGACCGGGCGGTGAACGTGGCGCGCTCGCTGCGGCCCGCCGACGGCCGCGATCCCGCGCGCCAGATCCGGGTGCACGTCCGGCTGGCGTGGGCGGCCCAGGTCGCCGGCCGCTGGGCGGAGGGCTTCGAGCAGGTCGCCGCGGCCCGTGCGCTGCTGCCGGAGGACGGACTGGACGAGGAAGCCGTCGCGGTGGACGCGGTGGACGCGTACCTGTCGATGTCCGGCCCGGCCCCGGACCGGGTGCGCCGCAGCGAACAGCTGGGCCGCCGGGCGGTCGCCGGGGCCGAGCGGATCGGCTCGCCGTCGACGGCGTGCCAGGCGCTCTACGCGGTCGGGTTCGTGGTGCGCGAGCGGGACATGGCCGAGTCCGACGAGTGCTTCCGCCGGATGCTCGACAGCGCCGCCGAGCACCGGCTGACGAACTGGCGCAACTACGCGCTGGTCGGCCTGGGCGGCAACGCCTGGCTGGCCGAGGCCGACCCGTCCGGGCTGGAGACCGCGCGCGCCGAGGCGCTGCGCACCGGCGGGATCAGCCTGGCCTACAACGCGGACGCCGTGCTGGGCCTGCACGCGGTGCTGTGCGGCCGGTTCACCGAGGCCGGGCAGCGGCTCGACGCGTGCTACGCGGAGGCGTCGCGGATCAAGCTGTACGCGGTCAGCCGGTACGTGCAGATGGCGCAGGCGGTGCTGGCCGGGCACCGGGGCGACCGCCGCACGATGGAGACCGCACTGGGCGACTTCCGCCGCGGCGGCGGGGACGCCGGTCCGGAGGCCCCGCTCGCGCGCGGCCTGGCCCAGGTGTTCTGCTCGCTGCTGGAGGAGGACCGCGAGACCGCGCGCGCGGAGCTGGAAACCCTCGCGGCCGACCAGGCGCGGCAGCAGAGCACGTTCCACCTGGCGGGCACCCACGGCCTGAAGCTGCTGCTCGACGTGATCGCCGGCGACGCGACCTGGGAGGACCACCGGCGGATCGCGGCCGGGGCGACCGGCGGGATGCGCTGGAACCGCCAGTTCGTCCTCCAGGCCGAGGCGGTGCTGCACGGCCGCGACCAGTCGCACGAAGCCGCGGCGACGGCCATGCGCCGCGCGGCACAGGCGGCGGCCCCGTTCGGCGTCGCCCGCCCGCTGGGCCTGCGCCTGACGGCGGAGCCGGCGGTCGACGACGGCTGGGGCGAGCCGGCGGAATGGCTGCGCGAAGCCGAAAGCCACTTCCACGGCGCGGACGTGATCCCGGTGGCCAGCGCGTGCCGCGCCCTGCTGCGCCGCGCGGGGGCGTCGGTCCAGCAGCGCCGCACGGGCACCGAGCGGGTGCCGGAGAGCCTGCGCGCGATCGGCGTCACGCTGCGCGAGTACGAGGTGTTCGAGCTGCTGGCGTTCCGGTTGAGCAACAAGGCACTGGCGGCGAGGCTGCACATTTCCCCGCGCACGGTGGAGAAGCACGTGGCGGCGTTGCTGATGAAGACCTCGGTCCGCGACCGCGCGGAGCTGGCCCGCTTCGCGGCCGAGCATTCGTCGGCTTCGGAAGTCTGAGCTGCCGCGGGCACTGACAACTGCCAGTCGGACTCCGGCTGACGAGCGGCATGGTCGACCGCGGCGCGACGAAGGTGTGGGAGGCCTGGAACGGCGTCCCGGCCGACGGCGAGGTGGTGTCACCCCAGCGCGACGGCCTTGCTGCCGAGCGGGCGGCAGGAGACGGTCCCGCCCGGCACCCACGAGTTCGCCGGCACACCCTGACCGAATGCTGCCCCTTTCGAAGCCGATGTCCACCCTGTGAATGCTGATTTCGCAGGTGGCGGCATAGTGCGCGAAGGTTCCCGTTCCCGGAGACCCTTCGGGTGGAGGTAAAAGGTTTCGGGGCCGATTGACGCCGTCCAGGCGCGGCTGGAACCGTCGGCCTGGCGAGAGTGCCTCACCGGCCGGAATGACCGCGGTGACGATTTCGGCGCTCTCGGCAACTGGGGTCAGAACGGAGTCATACAATGCGCAACAAGATCGCGGCCTTGGCCGCGACGACTGCTTTCGTCGCCGGCGGGACACTCCTGAGCGCCACGTCGGCGTCGGCGACCGTGGACCCGCCCGGCGGCAGCTGGGACCACACGTGGTACACCACGGACGCCGACAAGGGCGGCACTGTCTACGTCGAAGAGAACGGCGACGTCGTGTCCGTCTGCGACTCGGCGGCCGACGGACTCGCTGCCCGGGCCAGTATCGCCGTCCAGGACAGTACGGGCGCCTACCCCGAACGCTACCTGCTCGTCGCCTCCGGTGGACTGGGATCCTGCGCCACGGCCAGGGCGTCCGATGGCGGCAAGCACGACCTCCCGGAACACGTGAACATCAGCGTCAGCGTCTACCTGGGTACGAACTTCCAGCACTTGAGCCAGCACTACTACCTCAACGATCACTAGGTTCCGGTGTCGGACGGCCCGGCCGGGGAATCCCGGCCGGGCCGTTCGCGCTCGTGTCACCGCACCAGCCCCGACGCCGCGCACAGCGCCGCCCACCCGACCGCGAACGCCGCCACCTTCGTCCGCGCCGAACGGTCCGGCAGGCCCGTCCCGAACACCACCGCGTCCGCCGCGTCGGAGGCGACCCGGGCGGCCAGTGCCACCTTAAGCGGCCTGCCCTCCGGGGCGAACAGCATCGCCAGCCCGATCGCCGCGTCGCGGGCGCCGATGCCCGCGATCAGGGTGCGGACGCCCGCGGTGACGCCGCCGGCCGGGGTCGTCAGGCCGCACGGTTTCGCCAGCACGCGCGGCGCGGCGATGATCGTGGCGCTGTAAACGGCGGTCACCGCTCCGAGAACGCGGGTCAACGCGGGCATCCGTCACTCTTTTCCCTAGGCGCGAGCTGAAGCCTTCCGCTTACCCCCGTCCGCCGTCGCCAAACCGCCACCGCCGACGCCCGACTCGATGGCCGCCGTCACGATGCGGTTGCGGTCGCCCGTGGACAACACCCCGTTGGCCACCAGCTCCTGCGTCACCGCCTTCACGTGCTTCACGAACCGGTCGTGCGACGCGTACTCCGCGGTCTCGTCGATGACGTCGTTGATCGTGCAGCCGTTGCCGGTGTCGACGTTCGCCACCTGGCTGTCGATCCCGCCGATCACCACCGTCTCCCGGGTGTCCGAGACCGGGCAGGCGTCCGGCGGCGGCGGGGCCGCGACCACCGTGAACGACCCCGGCAGTTCCGCCGAGACGTTCCCGGCGACATCGGTGGCCCTGGCCCGCACCGTGTGCGCACCCAGCGCCGTCACCACCACCGGGGCCGCGTAACGGGTCCACGCCGCACCATCCACTTTGTACTCGACGACACCCACTCCGGACTCCGCGTCCGCGGCGGTCACCGTCACGGTCGCCGAGCCCACGTAGTTCCAGCCGCCGTCCTGCTTCCCGGTGACCTGGAGCGCCACCGACGGCGCCGTGGTGTCCCCGCCGGCGACCACGGTGAACGACACGGATCCCTCCGCCGAGGCGTTGCCGGCGACGTCACGGGCGCGGTAGCCCACCGTGTGCGGCCCGGCGGACGACACCGGAACCGGTGCTGCGTAGGCGGTCCACGCGCCACCGTCCACTTTGTACTCCACCAGGGCCACCCCGGAACCCGCGTCCGAAGCCGTCACCGTGACCGTCGCCTTGCCGACGTAGTTGCCGTCGCCGTCCTGCGTGCCGGCCACCGAAGCCGACACCACGGGTGCCGTCGTGTCGCTCCGGACCACGGTGAAGTGGGCCATGCCCTCCGGCGACACATTGCCCGCGACGTCCGTGGCCCGGTAGTGCAGCATGTGCGCGCCCGCCGCGGTCACCGCGACCGGAGCGGTGTAGGCCGTCCAGGCGCCGCCGTCCAGCTGGTACTCCACCGAAGCCACGCCGGAACCCGCGTCCGTGGCCGTGATCCGGGCCGTCGCGACGTCGAGGTAGTTGCCCGCCGTGTCCTGGGTGCCGGTGATCGCGGCGCTCACCGACGGCGCGGTCGTGTCACCCGGCCGGGCGACGACCGTGAAGTGCGCCATCCCTTCCTCCGACTGGTTCCCGGCGACGTCATGGGCGCGGTAGTGGAGCATGTGCGTCCCCGCGGTGGAAACCACCACCGGCGCCGGGTAGGCCGTCCAGCTGCCGCCGTCGAGCTGGTACTCCACCGAAGCCACGCCGGAGCCCGCGTCGGTCGCCGAAAGGGACACCGTGGCGGACCCGACGTAGTTCCCGGACGAGTCACGCTCTCCCGTCACCGAAGCGGTCACGACCGGCGCAGTGGTGTCCCCGGTGCCGTCGGAGACGACGAACTCCCCCACCATCGCCGTGTGCCCGGGAATGGTGCAGTAGTACCGGTACTTGCCGGGTGTCAGCGTCACGACGGCCTCGTGGCGGCCGTCCTGCGCGTCGAACGGGTTGGCCAGGATGTTCAGCGACACGTCGTGGTTGTAGCCCGGCGTCGTCGTGTCGAACGTCAGGGTGTGCGACATCCCGGTGGTGTTGCCGGTGGCTTCGCTGTTCTCGAAGACGATGGTGGTCTCGCCGGGCCGAGCGCCGGTGGGCGCGGACGCGTACTCGGTGGTGCTGTTGTTCCCGGTCCAGGTCAGCGTCTGGACCGGCGCCGCCGCCGCGGGCGTGGCCGGCACCAGCACCGCGAGGAAAGCCGTCAGCAGCAGGGCGATCAGTCGTGGGGACATCGCGGGAGAACCCTTCCTGGGAAGGATGGGGGCCGGGCGGGAACCCGGCCCCCATCGCGCTACAGCTGCCGCACCCGGATGTTGCGGAACTCGATCAGGTCGTTGTCGCTGTGGTTCTGCAGCCCGATGAACCCGCTGACGAACTGCCGCAGGTCGGTCGGCGGGTCACCCGCGCGCGACGACTGCTGCCCGGGCGTGTTGTCGAACTCGTTGATCACCACGCCGTTGCGGATCATCGTGTAGTGCTGGCCGACGACCTTGATCTCGTACTCGTTCCACGTCCCCTTCGGCCGCGCCCCCGCCTGGTCGAGCGGGCGCGGGTCGAAGTTGTAGACCGACCCGGTCTTCTGCGGCTCACCGGTGTCGCCGTCGTAGATCTGGATTTCGTGGCCGCAGTAGATGGCCACCCAGGCCTGCGACGTCGCCGCCGAGCCGACCGTGCCGCAGCTGCCCGGCGGACGCTGGGCCGTCGGGGTGCGCGGGTCCGGGAACCGGACGAACACGCCGCTGTTGGCCCGGAACCCGTCCGGGGCGATGTCCCGGAACTGCACCTTCACCGAGAAGTCGCCGAACTGCCGCTGGCTGTACCAGAGCATGCCCAGCCCGCCCGCCGAGCGGATCGACCCGTCGGGTTGCAGCGTGAACTGACCCGAAGGTGCCTGCTCCCACGCCCGCAGCGACGCGGCCGTGCCGTCGAACAGCGCCTCGTACCCGGTCGTGCCCGGCTTCCCGATCGGCGACGCGTCGGCCGCCGCGGTCAGCTCGGCGACCTCGGCGTCGCTCAGCACCCCGAGGTCCGACAGCGTCTCGGTGGCCTGCTCGACGTGGTTGACGAACGCCGCGTGCGTGGTCCACACGCCTTCGTCGTCGATGAAGTCGTCGACCGTGCAGCCGCCGCCGGCGTTGCGGTTGACCACCTTCGTGATGCTGTCGCCCAAGGTCACCACCGGACCCGGATCGGCCACCGCGCAGCCGACGTTCACCGACGTCCGGGTCGTCACCGCTTCACCGTCCGCGTAGGTCACGGTCAGCTTGGCGGTGTAAAGGCCGGTGCGCGGGTAGGTGTGCCGCGGGTCGGCCTGGGTGGACACCGAGCCGTCGCCGAACTCCCACCGGTAGGACACGCCGCCGGACTTCGACCCGGTGAACGCCGCGGTCAGCGCCTTGTTCTGCACCATCGTCGACGACGCCGCCGGAGCGGGCGTCGGCGCGCCGCCGGTGTAGCTGATCTTCAGCAGCTTCTGGTTGGCGTCCAGCGAGAAGAAGCCGTTGCCGTAGTCCAGGACGTACAGCGCGCCGTCCGGCCCGAACTTGGCGTCCATCCAGCTCTGCACCCGGGTGTCGCCGGACCCGCCGGGGATGATCTGCCGGAACGTCTCGGCGAACACCGGCGGCTGGTGCGTGGGCACCCCGGCCGGGTCGACGGTCACCGCGACCCGGTTCTGCGCGTTGGCCTCGTCGCCGATGAACCACTTGTTGTCCCAGTACTCCGGCCACGCGACGCCGCTGTTCGTGTTGACCAGCGAGCGGTGGTAGGTCGGCCCGGACATGATCGCCTGGCCGCCGCCCCGCAGGTACGGCTGGGTGTAGGTGGCGTCCGCCGCGTTGTACGTCGGGATGGCCGAGCCCGGCCGCTTCGGGAAGACCGGCCCGCCGCCGTCCGGCGAGTACCAGATCATGTTGTCCTTGATCGGCGGCAGGTTCACCAGGCCGGTGTTGCGCGGCGAGGTGTTGACCGGGTTGTCGCAGTCGTACCAGCCGGTCAGCTCGGCCGCGTTGGTGCTGCTGCGGTCGCGGTAGGGCTGCCGGTTGCCCATGCAGTACGGCCAGCCGTGGTTGCCCGCCTCGGTGATGATCGTGGCCGTCTCGTACTTCGCCGGCCCGAGCTCGGGGCTCGGCGACGGCGCGTCCGGGCCGACCCAGCCCGCGGTCAGCCAGTTGTGCACCGGGTCGACCTGCAGCCGCGAGATGTTGCGCACGCCCATCACGTAGATCTCCGGGCGGGTCTTGTCCGACGGCCCGTTCGGGAAGAGGTTGCCCGCCGGGATGGTGTACGTCCCGTCGGCCTCCGGGTGGATGCGCAGGATCTTGCCGCCGTAGTCGTTCGTGTTGCCCGCCGTGCGGCGCGCGTCCTGGAACGACAGGCCCTTGTACTCGAGCGTCCAGTTGTTGCCGGAGTAGCCGTTCGAGCCGCCCGAGGAGTTGTTGTCCCCGGACCCGACGTAGAGGTTGCCGTCCTTGTCGAACGCCATCCCGCCGCCCGCGTGGCAGCAGCTGTGGATCTGCACGTCCCAGGACAGCAGGTCCTTGCGGGTGGCCTGGTCGATCGTCTGCGTGGCCGCGTTGTAGGTGAACCGCGAGATCGTGCGCTTGCCGGTCCGCTTGTCGCGGTCGATCGACTCGTGCGGCATCCAGTAGGCGTAGAACCAGCCGTTCTCGGTGAACTTCGGGTCCAGCACCATCCCGAGCAGGCCTTCTTCGTTCTTGACCAGCTCGTCGCCGCTGCCGCGGTTGCCCATCACCCGCAGGGTGGTGAGCAGCTTGACCTTCTTGGTGGCCGGGTCCCACTGGTGGATCGTGCCGCAGCCGAGGCCGACGTTCGGGTCGTCCCAGCTCACGACGGGCCCGGTCGGGCAGGCCGCCTTGCCGATGTAGAAGACCTTGCCGTCCGGGGCGATGGTCAGCCCGTGCGGTTCGCCGATCTGGTCGAGCTGCCCGGCCGCGTTCTTGCCGGTGATGCGCTCGATCTTGTAGTTCGCGGCGATCCCGGCCTGGCAGTCGCCCCGCACCATCCCGGTGGTCCAGCGCAGCGCGCCGAGCAGGTGGTCGCGGAACCGGTCTTCGCCGTAGGAGGCCTCGGTGCGGCCCATGCCCGTGTAGAAGGACCGGCCGCCGTCGTAGTCACGGCACCACGAGATCGGGTGGAACGGGCCGTTCGCCCCGACCCCCGGCGTGTAGCCCTTCTCCTCGACCTGCGCGACGGTGTGGACGGTGCCCACCGGGTTGGTCTCCCAGTTGAGCCAGCGGTCGGTGCGCGTCCAGTTCTGCGGCAGCCCCTTGGTGGCCGGGTGCCGGGCGTCGAGGACGTCGACGACGGCCTGCTGCGGCGGGGATTCCGGCGGCGGCGGGGTGGTCGAGGTGTCCTTGAACAGCTTGAGGTCGGCGAGCTGGATGATCGGCTCACCGGCGTTCGCGGTGATGTTCAGCCGGTAGTTCGGGTACACCGTGGTGTTGGTGAAGGTGAACGTCCGGGTCTGGAACGGGTCACTGAACGTCTCGTTCGCCCGCGTGTCCAGGTCGGTCCAGGTGCTGCCGTCCGCGGAGCCCTGCAGGGTCCAGTTCTTCGGGTTCCGGCCCGGGTAGTCGTTCGCCGAGGTCAGCGAGTAGCTGCTGACGGCGACCGGCGTGGCCATCTTGTAGGCGGCCCAGCCGGTGGTGGCGAACGTCAGCCACTTGGTGTTTTCGTTGTTGTCGGCCAGTTTCTCCTTGGTTTCGTTGGGCGGGTTCTCCCCGCTCGCGGTCACCGCGGCCACGGCTTCGGGGGTGGGCCGGGCGCCGACCGGGCGGGCGCCGATCAGCCCGGTGAACCAGGTCGAGGAGTCCTGCGCGCGGGCAGCGTCGGAGATGCCGAGGAACCCGCCGCCGGCCTTCATGTAGGCCTGCAGCGCGCCTTCCTGGTCCCGGCTGAGCGTCACGCCCTGCGCGGACAGGAACACGATTCCGCGGTAGCGGGCCAGGTTGGCGGCGCTGAACACGGCGGGATCCGACGACGCCGTCACCGTGATGCCGTTGTCCGCGCCCAGCCGGGCGATCGCGTCCGAGGCGCGGACGACCGGGTCCTGCTGGCCGCCCGGCGCGCCGTGGAAGAGCAGGACGTTCACCGGGACGTTCGCCGCGGGCGCGGCCTGGGCCACCGGCATGGCCAGCAGCGGCGCGCCGGCCGCCAGGACCGAGCCGAGGGCGAGCACGACCGCGCCGCGCCTGCCGAACCAACGTCTTTTCACAGCGCCCCTCCTGCGTGCGTACGGGAATCGGGGTTCATGTCGTGCCCGGTGTGGCTGTGCTCCTTGAACCGGTCGATCGCGTCCTGCGCGCCCTCGGGCAGGCTGCCGTCGGGGTTGCGGACCAGGAAGAGCCCGACCATGCCGCCGTCGGAGTGGGTCTGGACGTGGCAGTGGTACATCCACGCCCCGGGGCCGGCGCCTTCGCCGGCGAGCACCTGGAACCCGAACGAACTGCCGGGGTCGAGGTTCTTGTTGTCCACGATGGCAACGTTGTCAGCGGCGCTGCCGAGCATGCCGGTGCGGGTATCCGCCCAGCGGTGCCCGTGCAGGTGGAACGTGTGCGGCAGGCTGCCGTACCCGATGCAGACCCACTCGACGCGCTCGCCGAGGCGGGCCTCGAAGATCGGCGTGTCCGGCGCCATCGCGTGGTTGACCATCATCTCGTTGAACACGACGGTGTACTGCCTGCTCGGCAGCAGGTCACCGCGCTTGCGCACGATCAGCCCGCCGTAGAGCCCGCGCGCGAGGCCGGCGGTGCCGTGGTCGGTGCCCATCGCGTGGTCGTGGTAGTGCCAGTAGCCGGCGCTGCCCGGCATCCAGAAGCCGCCGCCCGCGTCGTACCGGGCCCGCGTCCGCCAGGTGTAGGTGCGCGTTTCGCCCGGGTTGTTGAAGGACGCGTTGAGCGGGGCGCCGTCCGACGCGGTGTCGTAGGTGACGCCGTGCGGGTGGATGGAGAGCCGCTTGTCGGTCCGGTTGACCAGTTCGATCTCGAGGGTGTCGCCCTCGTAGATCTCCAGCAGCGGCCCCGGGATGGTGGCCTTGCCCGGTTCGAGGCCGTAGCCGTAGAGACCACCGGACAGGGCTTCGGCGTAGATGGTGAGCTGGCGGGTCAGGCCCGCGGCGAAGGCCGCATCGGCCGCCCCGACCGCGGGCGCGAGCACGCCCGCGGCGGTTCCGGCCAGCATCGACCGACGTGATACTCGCATGTCGAGTCCCCCCGGGGCTCTCAGAACCGGACGGTGCGGAGGTATTCGAAGCCGACCTTCGCGGTGTGCAGCGGGTCGGCGGGCTGGTCGTGCTCGACGATGTACTCGCCGATGGTGTGGCAGGACGCGGCGAAGATGCGCGGGAAGTCGATGACCCCCGCGCCGGGGTCGACCATCTGCCCGTCCACCGTCCGGTCCTTGACGTGGTACTGCGTCACGCGCGGGTGGTTGCGGCGGAACAGCTCGACCGGGTCCGCGCCGCCGTTGACCGCCCAGAACAGGTCGATCTCCAGGTGCACGAGCCGCTTGTCCGTCTTCGCGGTGAGCACGTCGTACGGGACCACCTCGCCGATCGGGGCGAACTCGTGGTCGTGGTTGTGGTAGCCGAGCTTCAGCCCGGCCTTCTTGAAGGCGACCGCGGCGGTGTTCATGCGGCCCGCGAAGGCCTCCCACTCGGCGATCGTGCCGAAGTTCGCGTAGGGCACCACGACGGAGCGGTTGCCGAGGACCTTCGCGTCGGCGATCGCCTGGTTCAGGTCGCCGTCGATACCGACGTGCGACGAGGAGGCCTCGATGTGGTTGCGGTCGAGGATGGCGCGGAACTCGGCGGCGCTGCGGCCGTACGTGCCAGCCAGCTCGACCTTGCGGTAGCCGATGTCGGCCAGCGCGGACAGCGTGCCTTCGGGGTCGTTCTGGAGCAGCGAACGCAGGGAGTAGAGCTGGATGCTGATCTTGTCGAGCGGCACGCGGCGGCGAGCCGGGGAGGCGTCCGCGATGCCGGGCAACGCGATTGTCGCCGCGCCCACCGTGAGAGCCGCTGTCGCCACGTTCAGGAATGATCGTCGGGAGTAGTGATCTGGCCGGTCACCGCACATGGAACTCCCTCATTTCTGGTTGCTGAAAGCCGCGTCGAATGCCGCCGACGGCTTGTCGAACAGGTGCTCGCGGACGTACTTCACCGCCTCCGCCGCGCCCCGGAGCCGGTCCATCCCGGCGTCTTCCCACTCCACCGAGATCGGCCCGGCGTAGCCGATCGAGTTCAGCGCCCGGAAGCAGTCCTCCCACGGGACATCGCCGTGGCCGACGGACACGAAGTCCCAGCCGCGGCGCGGGTCCGCCCAGGCCAGGTGCGAGCCGAGCCGTCCGTTGCGGCCGTCGAAGCGCTTGCGGGTGTCCTTGCAGTCGACGTGGTAGATCCGGTCGGCGAAGTCGAGGATGAACCCGACCGGGTCGAGGTCCTGCCAGACGAAGTGGGACGGGTCCCAGTTCAGCCCGAACGCCGGCCGGTGGTCGACGGCCTCCAGGGCGCGCTGGGTCGTCCAGTAGTCGTAGGCGATCTCCGACGGGTGGACCTCGTGCGCGAACCGGACGCCGACCCCGTCGAAGACGTCCAGGATCGGGTGCCAGCGGCGGGCGAAGTCCGCGTAGCCGTCATCGATGTCAGCGCGCGAGACCGGCGGGAACATCGCCACGTACTTCCAGGTCTTCGACCCGGTGAAGCCGATGACGGTGTCCACGCCGAGCTTCGCCGCGGCCCGCGCGGTGTCGGCCATCTCGGCCGCCGCCCGCTGCCGGACGCCCTCGGCGTCGCCGTCGCCCCAGATGCGGGAGGGCAGGATGGCCTGGTGCCGGTGGTCGATCGGGTCGTCGCAGACGGCCTGCCCGACGAGGTGGTTCGAGATCGCCCACACCTTGAGGCCGTGCTCGGCGAGCAGCCGCAGCCGCCCGGGCACGTAGTCCTCTTCGGACAGTGCGCGGTCGACCTCGAAGTGGTCGCCCGAGCAGGCGATCTCCAGCCCGTCGTAACCCCAGTCCGAGGCGAGCTTGCAGACCTCGGTGAACGGCAGGTCGGCCCACTGGCCGGTGAACAACGTGACGGGACGGCTCATTTCTCCTCCACCGGTGTCCAGTTCGCTTCCGCGGCCGCACTCTTCTCGACGGCGGCCAGCACCCGCTGGACGCGCAGGCCGTCGTCGAAGCTCGGTGCGGGGTCGGTGCCCGCGCCGATGGCGTCCAGGAGGTCGGCGACCTCGTGGGTGAACGTGTGCTCGTAGCCGAGCAGGTGCCCCGGCGGCCACCACGCGCCGACGTACGGGTGCTGCGGCTCGGTGACGAGGATGCGGCGGAAACCGGCTTCGGTGCCGCTGCCCTCGTACCACTGGAGCTCGTTCATGGACTCGAAGTCGAAGGCCAGGCTCGCCTTCGACCCGTTGATCTCCAGTCGCATGGCGTTCTTGCGGCCCAGGGCGAACCGGGTCGCTTCGAAGGTCGCCACCGCGCCCCCGGACAGCCGCGCCAAGAACAACGCCGTGTCGTCGACCGTGACGTCGTCCGTGCCGCCGGTCTCGGACGGCCGCTGCTTCACGAACGTGTTCGTCAGCGCCGAGACGCCGGTGATCACCTCGCCGGTGACGAACTGGGCGGCGTCGACGATGTGCGCCCCGAGGTCGCCGAGCGCGCCCGAGCCGGCACTTTCGCGCCGGAGCCGCCAGGTCATCGGCGCCTGCGGATCGGACAGCCAGTCCTGCAGGTACACCGACCGCACGTGCCGGATCTCGCCGAGTGCCCCGCTCGCCACCAGGTTCCTGGCGTGGGCGAGCGCGGGCACCCGGCGGTAGTTGAACGCGACCATGGCCCGCACCCCGCGGTCACGGGCCCGCCGCGCCGCCTCGGCCATCGCCTCGGCCTCGGCGACCGAGTTCGCCAGTGGCTTCTCGCACAGCACGTGCTTCCCGGCCTCCAGCGCGGCGATCGCGATCTCGGCGTGGCTGTCGCCCGGGGTGCAGACGTCGACCAGGCCGACGTCGTCCCGGGCGACGAGCTTCCGCCAGTCGGTCTCGACGTCCTCCCAGCCGAACTTGGCGGCGGCGTCCCGGGTTCTGGCTTCGTCCCGGCCGCCGAGCACGGCGAGCCGCGGCACCAGCGGCGGGTCGAAGAACCGGTGGACGCTGCGCCAGGCGTGCGAATGCACCGCACCCATGAACGCGTGCCCGACCATGCCGATCCCGATGGTTTCCCGGCTCATGCCCCTCCTTGCGTTCTGGCGGAAAGTCCGGTCAGGAGTCGAAGCCGACGTCGAGGTACTGGTCGACGTTCTCCTTGGTCACGACCGCCGAGTAGGTGGTGATCTCGGCCGGGATGTCGTGCTCGGCCAGGTCGCCGATCCCCTTGCCCTGGCCGAGCAGCCGCGCGAGCGCGACCGCCGTCGAGGCCATCGACGGGCTGTAGAGCACGGTCGCCTTGATCGGCGAGGAGTCGGCCTTGATCAGGTTCATCATGTTCTTCGAGCCGGCGCCGCCGACCATGATGAACTCCTTGCGGCCCGCGGTGTCGATCGCGGCGTTGACGCCGATGCCCTGGTCGTCGTCGTGGTTCCACAGCGCGTCCAGCTTGGGCGCGCCCTGCAGCAGGTTCGCGGTCTGCTGCTCGCCCGACTCCGACGTGAACTGCGCCGACACCCGCGGGCCCACCTTGAACCCGGCGCGCCCCAGCGCGTCCTTGAAGCCCTTGCTGCGTTCCTGGGTCAGCGGCAGCGAGTCGATGCCGGCGACCTCGCCGATGACCGGGTTGGCGACGTTCTTCTTCTTGAGCTCCGCGGCGATGTAGTTGCCCGCGTTGACGCCCATCCGGTAGTTGTCGCCGCCGATCCACGTTCTGTACGCCAGCGGCGTGTCGAAGACGCGGTCGAGGTTGATCACCGGGATGCCGGCGTCCATCGCCTGCTGGCCGACCGCGGTGAGCGCCTTGCCGTCGAAGGGCAGGATCACCAGGACGTCGACCTTGGCGTTGATCAGCGTCTCCACCTGGGAGATCTGCTGGTTGACGTCGTTGGTGCCCTCGGTGGCGTTGAACTTCACCTCGCTGAACTTCTGCGCCTGCGCCTTGGCGTTCTTGGTGATCGCGGCGATCCAGCCGTGGTCGGCGGCCGGCGCGGAGAAGCCGATGGTGATCGGCTTGCCCGGCTGGGCGTTGTTGCCCGCGTTGGCGACCGGCGCGTTCGACTCGGAGTTCGCGGGCGTGTTCGACGTGCAGCCGGCCAGCAGCGCGCCGGCGCCGACGGCGGCTCCGCCCAGCAGGAATCCCCGGCGGCCGAGGAAGGGTTGTTCGGTCATGACGACCTCCAGGGTGACTGGGTCCGGGACTTGCGGGCGCGGAACTGCAGGAGCACGGCGAGGACGATGATCACGCCCTTGGCGATGTTCTGGATGTCGGTGTCCAGGTTGTTGAGCGTGAAGATGTTGGACAGCACGGTGAAGATCAGGACCCCGATGAGGGTGCCGATGAGCGAGCCGCGGCCACCGGTCAGCAGCGTGCCGCCGATGACCACCGCCGCGATCGCGTCGAGTTCGTAGAACATGCCGTTGGTCGACGCGCCCGCGGTCGTCCGCGCGACGACCATCAGCGCGGCGATCCCGCAGCACAGCCCGGCCACGCCGTAGACGAGCGCGAGGTGGCGCTTGACGTTGATGCCGGCCAGCCGTGACGCCTCGGCGTTGCCGCCGACCGCGTACGTCCGCCGGCCGAACGTGGTGCGGTTGAGCACGACCCAGCCGACCGCGAAGACCAGCGCGAACAGCCAGATCAGCGTGGGGACGCCGAGGAAGCTCCCCCGGAAGAAGGCGAGGAAGTCCTGGTCGGCGACGACCTGGGTGCGCCGGCCGCTGATCCGCTCGGCGAGCCCGCGTGCCGAGACGTACATCGCCAGCGTGGCGATGAACGGCACGACCTTGCCGTAGGCGACGAGCACGCCGTTGACCAGGCCGCAGCCGAGACCGACCGCGAGTCCACAGAGGACCATCACCCACGGGCCGTACGACTGGGTCGCCAGCGTCGTCAGCCAGACGCCGGCCAGGCCGACCATCGAGCCGACGGACAGATCGATGCCGCCACTGATGATCACGAACGTCATCCCGACGCTCACCACGCCGATCGCCGCGGCCAGCCGCAGGATCGTCGAGATGTTGCTTTCGGTGAAGAACAGCTCGGGCCGGGTGAGCTGGCCGACCAGGCACAGGATCACGAGCACCCCGGCCAGGCCGAGCAGCCGCGGGTCGGCGGAGAAGGCGAACCGCTTCCGTTCGGCGGGCAGCGCTTCCTGGGGCGGTGCCTGGGTTTCGGTCATGCCGCGCTCCCCTCGAGAATCACGTCGAGCACCTCGGCCTCGGTCAGCCCGGCCGAGCGCCGGTCGGCGAGGACACGGCCCTCGCGCAGCACCAGCACCCGGTCGGACAGCCCGAGCACCTCGGGGATTTCGCTGGACACCAGCACGATCGCCACGCCGGTCGCGGCCAGCTCGTCGATCAGCCGGTACAGCTCGGCGCGGGCCCCGACGTCGACGCCGCGCGTCGGCTCGTCGAGCAGCAGCACCCGGCACCCGCGGACCAGCCACCGCGCGAGCACGGCCTTCTGCTGGTTGCCGCCGGAGAGCGTGCGGACGATCCGCCGGGGGTCGGCGGGCCGCAGGTCGAGGCGGCGCAGGCTCGCGCCGGCGTCGTCCAGTTCCTTGGCGCGTTCGGTGAAGCCGAGCTTCGCGTAGCGGCCGAGGCTGGCCAGCGTCACGTTGTGCACCACGGGCAGGTCCAGCAGCAGGCCCTGGCTCTTGCGTTCTTCCGGAGCGAGGCCTATGCCTGCCTTCACGGCGGCCTGGACGCCGGGGCCGAGCGGTTTGTCCTGGACGGCAATGGTTCCCCGGTCGGGCTTGCGCGCGCCGAAGATCGTCTCCAGCAGCTCGCTGCGGCCCGAGCCGACCAGGCCGGCGATGCCGACGACCTCCCCGGCGTGGACGGTGAAGCTGACGTCCTCGAACTCGCCGTGGCGGGTGAGGTTTTCGACGGCGAGCGCGGTCTCCGGCCTGGCGTGGCCGTCGTGGCGCGGGCCGAAGACCGTCTCCACCTTGCGGCCGGCCATCAGCGCGACCAGGTCGGCGGTCGGCGTGGTGCGGGCGTCGAGGCCGGTGCCGACGGTCCGGCCGTCCTTGAGCACGGTCACCCGGTGCCCGATCCGGCGCAGTTCCTCCAGGCGGTGGGAGATGTAGACGACCGCGACGCCGTCGGCGGTCAGCTCCCCGACGATCCGGAAGAGGTTGTCGACCTCCTCGCCGGCCAGCGCGGCGGTGGGCTCGTCCATCACGAGCAGCCGGGCGTCGTGGGCCAGGGCGCGGGCCATCGAGACCAGCTGCTGCCCGGCGGCCGACAGCTTGCCGACCTCGGTCGACGGCCGGATGTCCGGGTGGCCGAGCCGGGCCATCAGGCGAGCGGCTTCGGCGCGGGCCTGGGAGATCCGCGTGAAGCCGAAGCGGGCGCGTTCGTGGCCGAGGAAGATGTTGTCCGCCACCGAAAGCCCGGGGACGAGGTCGAGTTCCTGGTACATGGTGGCGATGCCGAGGCGCAGGGCGTCGACCGGCGAACCGAGCGTCACCGGTTCGCCCTGCCAGGTGATCTCTCCGGTGTCGGGCTGGTGCGCGCCGGAGAGGACCTTGATCAGCGTCGACTTCCCGGCGCCGTTCTGGCCGAGCAGGCAGTGCACCTCGCCGGGCTCGACGTCGAGGTCGACGCCGTCGAGGGCGCGGACGCCCGGGAACGTCTTCACGATCCCGCGCACGGAAAGCAGGCTCATACCATGACCTCCTCGGCGAGCGTCGGGTTCGCGAACAGCCGCTCGGCGGCCAGGTGCGCGGCCCCGCGCAGCGGCGCCCGCAGGCCGAGCCCGGACGCCACCACCCGCGCCTGGCCCAGCGGCCGGGCGGCGAGTTCGACGCGGACCGGTTCGACCAGCCACTCCCCCAGTGCCGCGAAGTAGCCCCCGAGCACGACGACGTCCGGGTCGAGCACGTCGACCACAGTGGACAGGGCGATGCCGAGCGCGACGCCGAGTTCGTGCACCGCGGTGGCCGCGCGCTGGTCGCCCAGCCGGATGCGGTCGGTGAGCCGGGCGACGCGGCCTTCGACGCCGGGAGCGGGATCGTGCAGGGGGTCGCCCGGCGCCGCGGCCGCGCGCAGCAGCGCGGCCAGGTTCGCCTTGGTCTCCAGGCAGCCTGTCCGGCCGCAGGGACACCGGCCACCGGAGGGGTCGACGGCAATGTGCCCGACCTCGCCCGCGAAGCCGCGTGCGCCCCGCAGGATCGTGCCGCCGGAGACGAGCCCGCCGCCGACGGCCGTTCCGCCACCCAGGTAGAACAGGTCGTCGCCGGTGCCGGCGATCGCTTCGGCGAGTGCGCCGAGGTTGGCGTCGTTGTCCACGGCGATGGCGGCGGCCGGGACGTCCAGCCGGGCCGCCAGCAGCCCGGCGATCTCCGCGTCCCGCCAGCGCAGCGCGGGCGCGAACCGCAACACCGCGGCGGCCGAATCGACCAGGCCGGGTACCGAGACCGCGATCCCGACCGGTGGCCCGGGCAGGACGGCCCCGGCCAGCTCGGCGAGCTCGTCCATGCCTGTCTGCAGCCCGAGCGCGGCGACGTCGACGGCCTCGGTGGCCTCGTCCAGCACCCGGCCCGACAGATCGGTGACCAGCGCCGACAGCCGGTCGGCTTCGACGCTCAGCCCGAGCGCGTAGGCGTCTTCGCCGTGCAGCTCGACCAGCCGGCTCGGCCGCCCGTTGCCCGGCCGGACACCGGCGGGGCGGACCAGGCCGCGCCCGGTGAGCTCGGCGAGCAGGCCGGGCACCGCGGACCTGGCGAGCCCGCAGCGGGCGGCCAGCTGCGTGCGCGAGAGCGGGCCGGTGCGCAGCGCCCGCAGGACCGCGGCCAGGTTCGCCGTACGCGGGCTCGCCGAGTCGGCGCGCCTCGTTCCGGTGACGGCCACGGTGCCCCCATCTTGCGCTGGCTACTGAACGCACTTTGTCGCTCAGGCAGCGAAAGTAGGGTGACTGGCATCACTCGTCAAGGTGATGTCGGGGTGTTTAGTCGGGTTTTCACCCGGATAGACGTGCGAAACCAGACAGACTTTTGCTCTCAACGTACGAAAGTCTGTCTGGTTTTGACGTTACACAGTGGACGCGTTCAGCAACGCTCTGTCAGCGAAGGGCTCAGCTGCTGAGCGTGAAGGCCCGGTCCGTGGCCGACCACGCGGCCCCGATGACACCCGCCGTCTCGCCCAGCTCGGACAGCACGATCGGGAGGTTCCCGGTGGCCAGCGGCAGCGAGCGCCGGTACACCGCGCTGCGCACCTCGGCCAGCAGCTGGTGCCCGAGCTGGGCCACCCCGCCGCCGATCACCACCATGCCCGGGTTGATGAAGCAGACCAGCGAGGCGATGACCTGGCCGAGCCGCCGTCCGCCGTCGCGGATGAGGTTGACCGCACCGGAGTCGCCCGCCGCGGCGGCCCGGCCGACGTCACGGGCGGTGACCGCGCCGCGTTCGGCGGCCGCCTCGGCCAGGAACGCCGAACGGCCGCTGCGGGCCAGCGCCAGCCCGTCGCGGGCCAGCGCGGCCCCGCCGAAGTAGGCCTCCAGGCAGCCGACCTCGCCGCACGCGCAGGTCGGGCCGAAGTCGTCGAGCCGGATGTGCCCGATGTCGCCCGCCGTGCCGGCGACCCCGCGGTAGACCTTGCCGCCGAGCACGATCCCGCAGCCGATCCCGGTGCCGATCTTGACGAACATCAGGTCGTCGGTCGAGCGCGCGACCCCGGCGTGCCGCTCGCCGAGGGCCATCGCGTTGACGTCGTTGTCCACCGCGACCGGGCAGCCCCACAGCCCGCCGAGGTGGTCGCGCACGTTGAACCGGTCCCAGCCGGGCATGATCGGCGGCGCGACCGCCATCCCTTCGGCGAAGCTGACCGGCCCGGGCAGCCCGATGCCGGCGGCGACGAGCCGGCCGGGTGCCTCTTCCCGGACCTTCGCCGCGAGCTCGGCGACCCGCCGCAGCACCGGGTGCGGCCCCTGCCGGACGTCGCAGTCCTCGACCGCGTGGGCCAGCACCTCGCAGGAGGCGTCGGTGACCGCGACACCGACCGAGGTCGCGCCGACGTCCACCGCGAGCACCCGCAGTTCCCCGGCGAGCCGGACCAGGGTCGACCGCCGTCCGCCCCGGCTGGCCGACGGCCCCGCGGCCTCGACGAGCCCGACCTCGGCGAGCCGGGCCACCTCGGCGCCCACCCGGGCGCGCGGCAGCTCCAGCCGCTCCCCCAGCTCGACCCGCGACATCGGGCCGTCGTCCCGGAGCAGGGTCAGCAACCGGGTCTGGTGCCGGGTTTCGACCATCGACTGCTCCGGGGTGGATACCGTGCTCATTCGCCTCAGCGTACTGGTGCTTTCCGGGCCGTCCGGCCACCCGGCCGCGGGCGTCGGGGTCCGGTGTGGGTGACACCCGGACCGGTGCGATCGGCCGCCGGACCGTTCGGCCGCCCCGAATCCGGGGCAGCCTCCGGCCATCGGAAACCGGCTCCACGACAGGAGGATCACCATGCGACGGATCACGGCCGCGCTCGGTGCGCTGGCAATGACGACCGGAGTCCTGCTCGGCACGGCGGCCACCGCCTCGGCCCAGACGGAAAGCATTCCGGCGGAGAGGTGCATCGGCAGCTCGCTCGCGATGTTCGCCACGACCGCGTTGTGCGTGGTCCCGCGGACTTACCCGATCCTGCTCATCCCGGCCTGACCCGGCCCCTGCCGGAGTTCCCGATCAGCGCACTGCGACCGGGAACTCCGGCAGGACGAGCGCCGAGTGCTCCGGCTTCGGCTCGCGCGGGACCTCGGTGAACTGCCGCAGTGCCGCATTGCGTTGCTCGAGCGCTTCGGCGGTCGTCGGGAACAGCGTGGCCTGCCCCTCGGTCACCAGCGCCTGGTTGGCCTCGGCGAACCCGCGGAACCTGTCCTCGTAGGCCGCGAAAGCCGCCGTGTGGTCCGGGTTCGTGGCCAGTGCGTGGCCGAGCACGTACGCACCCACCAGCGCCAGGCTCGTGCCCTGGCCGGTCAGGAACGATGGCGCGTGCGCCGCGTCGCCGATGAGCGCCACCCGGCCGGATGACCAGGACGGCATGCGGATCTGGCTGATCACGTCGAAGAACAGGTCGTCGGCCGCGCGCATCGCCGCGACCAGGCGCGGGATTTCCCAGCCGTCGCCTTCGAAGGTGCGAGCGATCAACTCGCGCTGGGCTTCCGGGTTGCGGAACGCCTCGAACGGCGGCTCCGGCCGGGCGGACACCAGGAAGCCGTGGACCTCCTCGCTGTCGAGGACCGCATACAGCGCCGCCCCCTTGCCCGGCTTGCTCCACGTGACCCCCTCGCGGTACAGCCCGAAGTCGTTGGGCATGGTGAACCCCGCGAAGCAGTAGCCGAGGTAGTGGTGGAACGGTGCCTCCTCGCCGAAGACGAGTTCGCGGGTCCGGGAGTGCAGGCCGTCGGCGCCGATCACCAGGTCGTAGCGGTCCCGGTGGCCGCTGCGGAAGGTGACGTCGACCCCTTCGGCGGCATCGGTGAGGGTTTCCACCGTGTCGTCGAACCGGACCTCGACGTCGTCGCGGACCAGGTCGTACAGCGTCCGGATCAGGTCGCCGCGGCGGATCTCGAGGTCTTCGCCGCCGTCGCCGCCGACGACCGCTTCCGGGGCCAATGCCACGATTTCGCCGCCGTCGCCGTCGAGAAACGTCAGCCGCCGCGTCGAGATGTGCAGGTCCTGCAGGGCAGGCAGGATCCCCATCCGCTCGACGGCGGTCAGTGCGGTGCCGCGGATGTCGATGGGGTAGCCGCCGACCCGGAGCGCGGGTGCCTTCTCGACGAGGGTGACCGCGAACCCGGCCCGCCGCAGCCAGAACGCCAACGCCGGCCCGGCGATGCTGGCGCCCGAAATCAAGACTCGCTTCATGACGACTCCTATAGCTAAGTTAGGTATCCGATTGCCAGGTGCGACAATGCGCTCGGCCAACCCCCGACCGGGCCAACTATATACCTAAGTTAGCTATCTAAGAGGTGTGATGGGCGACACAGACGCCGCCGACGGGACCGACCTGCGTGCCGTGCTGCCGCGGCTCCTGCAGCTGGGCACCCTGATGAACCGCAGCGGCCTCGTCGAGCGGGCGATGAAGCGGATCGGAGCCGACCTCGACCGGCCCGGGCTGTCGATCATCCTGTCGCTGCACATGACCGGCAAGCCGATGCGCGTCGGCGAGATCGCGGACCGGATGCAGGTCGCGGGCCCGCACGTCACGCGCCACCTGCACGTGCTCGAACGGCGGCGGCTCGTGTCCGGCCTGCCCGATCCCGACGACCGGCGCGCCCGGCTGGTCACGCTGACCCCCGACGGCACCGAGATCGCCGACCGGTACGTCACCACCCTGCTCGGCTGGTTCGGGGACGCGCTGGGCGGCTGGTCGCCGTCGGACCGCCGGACGTTCTACGACCTGCTGCTGCGGTTCACCGACGACCTCGCGGCCTTCCTCTCGGCGATCGGCGAGGAGGACGAGTGATCAGTGCCGGGCGAACTGCGACGGCACCGGCTGGCTGACACCCGGCTTGACCGGCAGCGGGTCGACGACCAGGCGTTCGCCGTAGACGTCGGTGATCGCGACAGCCCCGCCGCACCCGGCACCGTTTTCCGAGAGGAAGTAGTTGTAGTCCGTGCGCGGCAACCGTTTCCAGCTGCCACCCGCGCGGACCTCCAAGCGGGCCACCGGATTGCGGTGCCCGATCACCTGGATCCCGCACCAGTACTGCGATGAGCCGTCCTTGTGGCGCAGCGCTATCGGCGGCACCGACGGCGGGCTCACCAGCTTCCAGGTGACCGGGATTTCGCCCCGGTCGCGCGCCCCGAGCCGGTCGAACGCCCGGGGGTCCAGATCCAGCTGTCCCACCCGGCACGGCGCCGGGCACAGGTTGGTGATCCGCACCGTCACGCTCGCGCCGCCGGCCGCCTGGACCTGGACGTAGGCGCCGCACGCCTGCGAGCCCTCGAAGTCGGCCTCGTTCATCGCCGCGGTCAACGGATCCGGGCTCGCGTCGTACCCGCACGCGCCACTGCCGTCGGAGTCATAGAAGGTGGCCACGCCGGAGTGGCTCACCCCCGGCTTGATCCGGCCGGCGAGCGGCGCGGCCGCCGGGGGTGCGGCACTGGAGGACGCCGCAGAAGCCGACGAAGGCGAAGGTGTGGGCGACGGCGTGCTCACCGGCGGCGGGGTGGTCACGGACGTCCCGATCCCGGGAGCGGCCTCCGCCCTGGCCGCCGCTTCGGCCGGGGGCGTGCCGTCACCGCGGGTCGCGACCACGACGACGACGGCCGCCACGACCGCGACCAGCGCCAGGACCGGCACGACCACCGCGCGTGCGCGCACCGCACCTCCCGGACTCCTCGCCGAGTGGTCCACAGTAGACAGCGCGCCACCGCGGGTCAACAACGGTGCAGCCGGTGATGTGAGCGTGAACAATCAGTGACCGGAACGCCTCACGAAATCGTCCACACCTGGTTCGCCGCACCGGTTCCGCCTGCCTGGACGACCGGCGCCCCGTTCGCCGACCCGGACGCCCCGACGGTGAGACCGCTGCTGACGTTCACCAGCACGTACTGGTTGCCGGTGAGGCTGCCCACCAGGTCCGCGGCCCACTGCTGACCGGCCCCGCCGGTGCAGGTCCACTGCTGCAGCTGGACCCCGCTCGCGGCGGACCCGTCCGGCACGTCGAGGCACAGGCCGCTGTTGACGTTGACCACCGTGAAGACGTTGTCGGCCTGCCTCGTCAGGCGCCACTGCTGGTTGGCCCCGCCGTGCGCGGGCCACTGGATGACCTTGCCGCCCGCCGCGGTGGAGGCGCCGGACGCGTCGAGCACCTGGGAACTCCCGAAGTTCTTCAGCACGTGCGTGGTTTCGCTCGGCAGCCCCGAGTTCGCCGACCACGTCCCCGCGTCGGCGTCGAGGTTCCAGCTCGGGTACTGGCCGAGGTTGACCGTCGTGCCGCGGATGGTCAGCGGCAGCCAGATCAGCGGCGAGGTGCCCATGGCGTTGCCCGTCCAGCGGTCGCCGGCGTAGACGTAGGTGGTCGCCGAAGCGCCCCGGACGGTGATGATGTTCGCGGTCTGGCTGTTGTAGGTGTTGGTGCCCGGCGCCGCGAAGTTCCGGAACGGCGACCAGGGGCCGGCGAGCGACGTCGCGGTCGCGTACACGTTGTCGTTGGTGGCCCAGCCGGTCAGGTGGGACGCCAGCAGGTAGTAGGTCGCGCCGACCTTGACCACGGCCGGGGACTCGTAGTTCGGCAGCGTCGCCACCGCGCTCGCCACCGACGTGTAGTCGGCGGACAGCCGGTAGATGCGCAGGCTCCGGCCGGCGTTTTCGCTGAGCAGGTAGGCGGTCCCGTCGGTGTCCTGGAACAGCCCGATGTCACGGCTCTGGTTGCCCAGCGGCTGGAAACTCCCCCGGTAGCTGTACGGGCCGCACGGCGTCGCGCTGGTCGCCACCCCGACCCGCTGGTCGGAGTAGCCGGTGTTGTCGATGTGCAGGTACATCACGTACGTCCGGGTGGTGGCGTTGTAGAGGACCTTGGGCCGTTCGACGATGCGGTTGGGGCCGAGGTCGCCACTCCCCTGCTTCGCCAGGGCGATGCCCTGGTGGGTCCAGTTCGCCAGGTCGGTCGAGGTATAGCAGGGGATGTCCTGGAACGCGGTGTTCGCGGTGGTCTGGCCGGTTTTGTCCTCGCCGAAGCCGTAGTAGGTGGCGCCCACCTGGACGATGCCGAGGCCGTGCAGCTGCAGCGGACGGCCCGCGGTGTCGGTCCGCGTGGCGCCGAGGGTGAACGTGTTCGCCGCCGCGTTCGCCCGGTGCGCGGGCACCAGAACGCCGGCCAGAACGGCGAGCAGGACGGCGAGCAGAGCGAACGGCCGGTTCCGGACCTGGTGCGGCGAGCTGGACATCGGTGTCCTCTCGGGTGGGGAGCGGGAGGCGTCCCTCGGCGTCGAATCGGTTCGCCTCATCGGGTCGTCACGATAGCACCGACACGGCCGGGATCTACCGTTCAAGTCGTTGTATGACAGCATTATCTGAAAGTTACACGGCTGCGTCGACAACTGTCGAACCGGTTCGCAGCTGTGTCGCCACAGTGTGGCAAACGGCCGATTCTTCGACATTTTTCGATAACCCCGGCGGAACTGTGGGGAATTGACCGGAAACCGCGCCGGGCGGCGAAGATGTGCCGACGAAGATTGACTCTTACGAACGGGAAAGATCGGCGCTAGGGTCGTCGTCGCCACGGCGACGCCCGACGCGCCGCCTCTTTCCGTGCACCCGTGCGAACTTCCGCGCTCCCGTCCGTGTCCGCTCAGTCCTGGCTGCCCCCATCCCGTCTCCCACCGTCCCGAGGACCCGATCGATGTCAGTGCATTCACCCGCCCACCCGCAGGCGGAGCGCCCACCGGTGGGCCGGGCCCTGTCCGTTCTCGCGGCCGCCGCCGTCGTCACCGGCGGGGTGTGGTGGTGGACGACGGCCGGCGCGTCCCGAGCGGACCGGGTGTTCACGGCCTGGTACGGCGGGGTGGCGGCGGTCGTGGTGTGCGCGGCGGTCACGCTCGCGGCGTACTGCGCGCTCGCGGCGCGCCACCACCGGGACCGGATCGCCGCGCTGGACGCGGAAATCGTGCGGCTGGCCGACGAAACGCTGCCGGCCGTGGTCCGGCGGGTGCGCGACGGGGCGTCGGCGGACACCGCGCTCACCGAGGTGCCGGATCCGGCAGGCGGTCCCGCGCGGCGGCTGCTGGAGACCACGGCGCAGGAGATCGCGCGCGGCGAACGGATGCGCACGGCCACGATGGCCGCCTGCGCCAACGCCGCCGGCCGCGTCCAGGCGCTGGCCACCAGCATGCTGGCCGACCTGCGCGAGATGGAGGGCAAGTACGACGAGAACGTCCTCGGCGACCTGCTCGAACTCGACCACAGCACCGCGCAGGCGGGCCGGCTGGCGGACAGCATCGCGGTCCTGACCGGCGCGCGCTCCGGCCGTCGCTGGACCAAGCCGATCGTGATGGAGAGCATCCTGCGCGGCGCGATGGGGCGGATCAGCGCCTACCAGCGGGTGCGGACGCATTCGACGAGCACCGCCGCGGTGGCGGGCTACGCCGCCGAGGGGGTCATGCACGCGCTGGCCGAACTGATGGACAACGCCACCAGCTTCTCCCCGCCCTCGGAGGACGTGCACGTGTACGTCGAAGAGGTGCACGCCGGGGTCGTGGTGACGATCGAGGACAGCGGCCTCGTCATGGGCCCCGCGGCGCTGGAGCGGGCCGTGCGGGCGGTTTCGGCCGAGCCGCTGGACCTGACCACGCTGTCCGGGACCCGGCTGGGCCTGGCGGTGGTGGGGTGCCTCGCGCGCAAGCACGGCCTGACCGTGCACTTCCGGCCGTCCGCGCGGGGCGGCACCGGCGTGGTGGTCATGATCCCCCGGCAGCTGATCACCCAGCCCGAACCGGTCACGCCGAGCCCGGCCGGAGCCGCCGCACCCCCGGCCCCCGCACCGGCGCCCGCCGCCCCGGTGTCCACAGTGGAGGACGGGCTGCCGCAGCGCCGTCGCGGCCAGACGCTGGCGGCCGCGCCCCGGAAGGCGCCGCCACCGGCGAACCCCGCGCCGGCGCGGGCCGACGCCGGTGCGCGGTTCAGCGCGTTCCACGCGGCCGGCCGGGGAACCCGCCCTTCTGCTCCCTCGGAGGACAGCCGATGAACACCACGGACCACGATCTCGACTGGCTGCTGGAGAACCTGGTGGGCCGGACGCCGGGCACCCGGCACGCCCTCGTGCTGTCCAAGGACGGCCTCAAGCTCTGCCACACCCGCGGGCTGACGATCGACCAGGCCGACCAGCTGGCCGCCATCGCCTCGGGGATCCAGAGCCTGGCGTACGGCACGTCCATCGAGTTCGGCGACGGCACCGGCGGGGTGCGCCAGTCCATGACGGAGTTCCACGGCGGGGTGCTGTTCATCGTGGAAGCCGGCGAAGGCGCCCACCTCGCGGTGATCGCCGCCGACGACGCGGACGTGGGCCTGATCGGCCACAACATGAACGAGCTCGTCGAGCAGCTCGGCGCGTACCTGACCGCGCCGCCGCGCCCGCAGCCCACCGCGGCCGGGTGACATGGTCCGGGAGAACCTGCACCGGGAGGACCCGGACCGGTTGTACACCGTCACCGGCGGGCGCAGCCGCGCCGACGAGAGCGCGCTGGACCTGGTGACGCTGATCGTCAGCGAAAGCGATCCGGTGCCGGGCATGCAGTCCGAGCACGTCCGGATCCTGCGGCTGTGCCGCCACCCGACGGCAATGGTGGAGGTCGCGTCGGAGCTGGGTCTTCCGGTGAGCGTCGTGAAGATCCTGCTGTGCGACCTGCTCGACACCGGCCGGGTCACCGCCCGCCACCCGTCGTCGGCGCCCGCCGACACCGATCTGCCCGATCTCGAAACCCTGAAGCAGGTACTCGTTGGACTGCAGAAGCTCTGACCAGGACGTCCGCACCCCGCTGCCGAACACCGCCCGCGAGGGCCTGAAGATCGTGATCGTCGGCGGGTTCGGGGTGGGCAAGACGACGATGGTCCGCTCGGTCAGCGAAATCCGCCCGCTGAGCACCGAGGAAACCATGACGCAGGCGGGCGTCGGCATCGACGAGGGCGCCTCGCCGGGCAAGACGACCACCACGGTCGCGTTCGACTTCGGGCGGATCAGCCTGAACGAGCAGATGGTGCTGTACCTGTTCGGCGCGCCGGGCCAGGAGCGGTTCTGGTTCCTCTGGGACCGCCTGTTCGCCGGGACGCTGGGCGCCGTCGTGCTGGTGGACACCCGCCGGCTGGCCGACTCCTGGTACTCCATCGACCGCCTCGAGCACCACGGGACGCCGTTCGTGGTCGCCCGCAACAACTTCGGCGAGCCCGAGCACAGCCTGGACCGGATCCGCAAGGCGCTCGACCTGTCCGCCGACGTGCCGCTGATCGACTGCGACGCCCGGCGGCGCGATTCCAGCAAGACCGTGCTGCTCTCCCTCGTCCACCACCTCTTCGCCCTGTCCGCCGCCCGGGAGACCACGTCATGACCACCTCTCAGCCCGCCGTCGCGATCCCGTTGTCCGGGCCGGGGTTCCAGCAGAGCTCCGCGGAGCTCTACGCGGAGATGCGGCGCTCGCACGGGCCGGTGGCCCCGGTCCTGCTCGACGGGGACGTGCCGGCGTGGCTGGTCATCGGCTACCGCGAGCTGCAGTACGTCGTGACCAACCCGGAGACCTTCGGCCGGGATTCGCGGCGCTGGAACGCCTGGGACCGCGTCCCGCCCGACTGGCCGCTGCTGCCGCTGCTCGCCCACCAGCCGACGATGATGTTCGCCGAGGGCGCCGAGCACCGGCGGCGGTCCGAGGCCCTCGACGAGGCACTGGGCGCGGTCGACCAGTTCGACCTGGGCGCGCGGGCTCAGCAGGTGGCCGACCGGCTCATCGACGCCTTCGCCGGCAGCGGCGAGGCCGACCTGATCACCCAGTACGCCGACGGCGTCCCGCTGCCGGTGGTCACCCGGATGATCGGCGTGCCGGAGGCGGAGACCGCGGACCTGGTCCACGACGTCTACCAGACGCACGCGGCGGGCGAGGGCGCGAACGAGGCGTACGCGCGGGTCCGCGACAAGGTGCGGAACCTGGTCGCCGCCCGCCGGCGCGACCCCGGGCCGGACGTCACCTCACGCCTGCTGGCGCACCCGGCCGGGCTCGCGGACGAGGAGATCACCGAAGACCTGCTCCACCTGATGAACGCGGGCCAGCTCCCGACGGCCTACTGGATCGGCAACACCCTGCGCCTGATGCTCACCGACGACCGGTTCGCGATGACCCTGTCGGGCGGCCGCCGCAGCGTCGGCCAGGCGCTGAACGAGGTGCTGTGGGAGGACACGCCGACGCAGAACTTCCCGGGCCGGTTCGCCGCCCACGACCTCCAGCTCGGCGGCAGCCGGATCCGCAAGGGCGACCTGCTGATCCTGGGCCTGGCGGCGGCCAACCAGGACCCGCTGGTCCGCCCGGTCCCCCAGGCATCGACGGGCAACCAGGCGTACCTGTCGTTCAGCCACGGGGAACACCGCTGCCCGTACGCGGCCCAGGAGATCGCGAAGGTGATCGCCGAGGCGGCGATCGAGGTCCTGCTGGACCGGCTGCCGGACGTGTCGCTGTCGGTGCCGGCGGAAGAACTGGCCTGGCGGCCGTCGCCGCTGTTCCGCGGCCTGGCGGCGCTGCCGGTGCGGTTCACGCCGACCGCCTGATCGCCGCCGGACGGTCCGGCCCGGGGCCTGCGCTGGGTTCATACCGGCCTTTTCGGACATCTTGCTCGCCGCCTTCGGTTTCCGGGCGGCCACTTCGGTGCCCTGTGTCACGGACGTCACCTCCCCCGGTGGCGCCGCGTCACCCGCCGGACGACCCGGCTCCGGCGTTCGGGCTGGTCGGGCTCGGTGCCCGGTTCGCCGCCGGGCGGTGGCGAACCGGGCGGCGGCTTTGCCGTCGGCGAAGGGACTTCCGGGCAAACTTTTGTCAGCTCTCGTCATCACCCGATGGTGTGGTGTTAACTGGCGCGACAGACAGAGAGCGTTTCCCCGACTCGGCTGCGACGGCACAAAGCAGTACCGGTGCGCCCGCCCCGCCTGGAAAGGCCGTCCTCGATGCGTGTGTCCGCCCCGCTGTCGTCCGGTCAACAGCGCCTTTGGACCGTCTCCCAGCTGGACGGGGCCGGCCCGGCCTACAACGAGACCATGGCCTTCACCCTGCGGGGACCGCTGGACCGCGAGGCGCTGCAGCGGGCCTTCGACGCGCTCGCCGACCGGCATGAAGCCCTGCGGACCCGGATCGTGGTCGAGGACGGCCGGCCCGTGCAGGTGGTCGAACCCGCCGGGCACGGGTTTCCGTGCGTGGTCACCGACGTGACCGGGCGGCCCGACGAGGCGGCCGAGCTGCGACGGGCCGAGCCTTCGGCAGCCTTCGACTTGACGCGGGCGCCGCTGGCGCGGGCGCGGCTGCTGGTCGGGGCCGATGGCGGGCCTCTGCCCCCCGGTCTCCACGTTACCGGCGAGGACCGACGGTTTTCGGATGACCGGTACGTCCTGCTGATCACCGTCCACCACGTCGTCTTCGACGGGTGGTCGCGGACGCTGCTGCTGCGGGAACTCGGTGTCCTCTACGCCGTCCAGCTCGCCGGCACCGAGTCCGGCCTGTCGCCCGCCCGGCCCTACCGGGACCACGCCCGCGCCCAGCAGGCCTGGCTGGCCGGCGACGGCCCGGAACGGCACGAAACCTACTGGCGCGCGCAGCTCGACGGGGTGCCGCCCGTTCTCGACATCCCCGCCGACCGGCCGCGGCCCGCCCAGCAGGACTTCCGCGGGGCGCGGGTGCCCGTCGCTCTCGGGCCGGAGCTCACCGGGCGGCTGAAGGCGGTGGCGCGCGAGCACCGGGTCACGCTCTACTCCACCATTCTGACCTGCTGGTTCATTCTCCTGAACCGGCTTTCCGCGCAACCTGACATCGTTGTCGGCGTGCCCACCGCCAACCGGGGCGCCGGCGGCGAGCACCCCGGCACGCTCGGGTTCTTCGTCAACACCCTGGCCGTGCGGGCCGACCTCTCCGGGGCGCGGACCGGGAACGTCCTGCTCACCGCAGTCCGCGCCGCGCTGCGGGGTGCCATCGAGCACGCCGAGCTGCCGTTCGAACGGGTCGTCGAGCTGGTGAACCCGCCGCGCAGCCCGGCGCACACCCCGCTGTTCCAGACCATGTTCGCCTGGGTGCCGACCCAGCACGACCTGCTCGACCTGCCCGGTGTGGCCGTCGCTCCCCTCGACGTCGAGCACGCCCCGGCGAAGTTCGACCTCGCGCTCGGCCTCGCCGACGAGGACGGCGACGTCCTCGGGCACCTCGACTACGCCGTCGCCCTGTTCGACCACGCCACCGCCGAACGGTACGCGCGCTACCTCGTGCGGCTGCTGGAGCAGCTCGCCGCCCGGCCGGGGGCCGACGTCGCGAGCTACGAGCTGCTCGACGACGCCGAACGCCGCGAAATCCTCTCCTCCTGGAGCACCGGTCCCGAGCCGCGACGGCGGCCCGGCGGGCTCGTCGAGCGGTTCACCGCCGTCGCCGACGCCACTCCGGACGCCCCCGCGCTCGTCTGCGACGGGGAGACCCGCAGTTACCGCGAGCTGGACCGGCGCAGCACGAAGCTGGCCAACGCCCTCCGGGCGCGCGGGGCCGGGCGCGGCCGGGTCGTCGGTGTCCTCAGTGGACGGTCGGCGGAGCTGGTGACCGCCGTGCTGGCCGTGCTGAAGACCGGGGCCGCCTACCTGCCGCTGGACCCCGCCCAGCCGGCCGCCCGGCGGGCGGCGATGGTCGAGGACGCCTGCCCGGTCCTGGTCCTCGGGGAGAGCGGAAACACCGCCGCACTCGAAGCCGAAGGCGACGAGACCCGGCTACCGGTCACCACCGGGCCCGCCGACACCGCCTATGTCATCTACACCTCGGGCTCGACCGGCCGCCCCAAGGGTGTCGCCGTCACCCACCACAGCGTCCTCGCCCTCTTCGACCAGTGGCTCGACCGCTTCGGCGCCACCCCGGGTGAAGCGACGTCGGCCTGGTCCAGCATCGGCTTCGACGCCTCGGTGCACGAACTCCTCCTCCCCCTGACCACCGGGGCCGTGCTGCACGTCGTCCCCGAGGACGTCCGGCCCGACCCGGCCGCGCTGATGGCGTGGCTAAGGGAACACCGGGTGGTCCAGGCGTTCCTGCCACCCGCCTACGTCCGGTGGGTCGACGAAGACCCCACCCGCGTCCACGGGCTGGCACTCCGGCAGCTGCTGACCGGCGTCGAACCGCTGACCGGCGCCGCCCTCGCCCGGTTCGCCGCCGCGCTGCCCGGGCTGCGGATCTGCTTCGGCTACGGGCCGACCGAAGCCACCCTCTACGCCACCGCGCACTTCGACCCCGAACCCGTGGACCGGCCGGCGCCGATCGGGCGGCCGCTGCCCGGCTCGCGGCTCTACCTGCTCGACGAGCGGCTGCGCCCGGTGCCGCCGGGGGTGGCCGGCGAGGTCTTCCTGGCCGGCGACTGCCTGGCCCGCGGGTACCTGCACCGGCCGGACCTCACCGCCGAACGGTTCGTCGCCGACCCGTTCGCGCCCGGCGAGCGCATGTACCGGACCGGGGACCTGGCGCGGTGGCTGCCCAGCGGCGAAGCCGAGTACGCGGGCCGCCGCGACGACCAGATCAAGCTGCGCGGCTTCCGCATCGAGCCGGGCGAGGTGACGGCCGCGCTGCTGGCCGTGCCCGGTGTCCGCGAGGCCGCCGTGCTGGTGGACCGCGAAGGCGAGCCGCGGCTCGTCGCCGGGATCGCGGGCGGAAGCCGGACGCCGCACGAATGGCGGGCCGCACTGGCCGGCCGGCTGCCGGACTACATGATCCCGTCGGTGTTCGCCGAGTTCGACCGGCTGCCGCTGAGCCGCAGCGGCAAGCTCGACCGCGACGCCGTCCTGGCGCACGCCCGCACCAGCGCCCCCACCGCGGTCAACACCGCCGCCCCGCGCGACCACGTCGAGCTGGCGCTGCTGACGATCTGGCGTGACCTGCTGCTGCACCCGTCGATCGGGGTCTCGGACGACTTCTTCGCCGTCGGCGGCACGTCGATCTCGGCGATCAAGCTGGCCCACGCGATCGGCGCGGAGTTCGGCCGCGAGCTGCCGATCCGGGACGTCATCCTGCACCCGACCATCGAGGCGCAGGCCGCGCTGGTGCGCGCGGACCGTCCGGCGGGCGGCGGCAGCCTGATCGAGTTCCGCCGCGGCGACGGCGCGGGCCGCGTCGTCTGCGTGCACCCGGCGGGCGGCACGGCGTTCTGCTACCTGCCGCTCAGCGCCCTGCTCCCGGCGGAGGCCGGGGTGCTCGGCATCCAGTCCCCCGGCCTCGACCCCGGCGAAGAGCCGCTGCCGAGCGTCGAAGCGATGGCCGAGGAGTACCTGCGGCTGGTCGACCCGCGGCCCGGAGAACCGCTGGTCCTCTGTGGACTTTCCTACGGCGGCCTGGTGGCCTACGAGATGGGACGGCGGCTGGCCGGGCACCACCCGCACGTCAGCGTGGTCCTGCTCGACACCGCGGCGACCGACGACCCGGCCGCGAAAGCCGCGATCGAACCCGTTCCGGCGGCCGAGTTCCGGGAGAAACTGGTGCGGTTCAACGGGATGTACCCGGGCATCGAGGACGCGCAGATCGAGCGCTACCACCGCACCTACAACCACAACCGGCTGACCGCGCGCGAGCACGACCCCGGCGAGTCGGCGGCGCGGGTGGTGTTCGTCCAGGCCGTCGGCGAGGACCCGGTACCCGGCGCGGTGGAGTTCTGGCGCCGCCGCGCCCGCGGCGAGTTCGAGGTGGTTCCTGCCGACTGCGGGCACTGGGACATGCTGGAAAGCGACGCGCTGCCGCTGGTCGCCAAGATCGTCACCGCCGAACTGGTGGCCCGATGACCTCGATCGCCCGCCGCGTCCACGACCGGGCCCTGCGGCACCCGGACGCCCTCGCCGTGTCCGACGGCCACCGGCAGCTGACCTACGCCGAGCTGAACGCCGGTGCCGCCGCCGTCGCGGAAGCGTTGTCCCGGCGGGGAGTCCGCCCGGGTGACGCGGTCGCCGTCGGCCTGCCGCGCTCGCTGGAGCTGGTCCAGGTCATGCTGGGCGTGCTGCGCCTCGGCGGCCAGGTCGTCCCGCTGGACCGGCAGAGCCCGCCCGCGCGCCGGGACGTCATCCTCGCCGACGCGGGTGCGGTCGCGGTGATCGAGGCCGAGCTGCCCGGCTTGACGCCGGTCGAGGCCGGGCTGCCCGCGGAGCCCGCGCCGGCGTCGTTCCTCTTCTCCACCTCCGGCACCACCGGACGGCCGAAGGGCGTCGAGGTGCGCGACGCCGGGATCCTGCGCCTGGCCGAACCCGGCTGGCTCGACATCGGCACCCGGTTCGCCTGCCTGGCCAACCCCGCCTTCGACGCGATCAGCTTCGAGGTGTGGGTGCCGCTGCTGACCGGCGGCACGTGCGTGATCCTCGACGACGAAACCGTCCGCGACCCGCAGGCGTTCGCCGACGCACTGGTGGCCGAGCGCATCGACACGATGTTCGTCACCGCGACCCTGTTCAACGCGGTCGCCGAGACCGTGCCGGGCAGCTTCTCGACCGTGCGCCGGGTCGTCATCGGCGGCGAGCAGCTCAACGCCCCGCTGATCCGCCGCTGGTACCGGGCCAACCCGGACTCCCCGACGCGGCTGCAGAACGGCTACGGCCCGACCGAGACGACGACCTTCGCGCTCAGCTACGCCATCCCGCGCGGCTTCGACGGCGACGTCGTGCCGATCGGCCGCCCGCTGCCGGGCACCGGCGCCGTGGCGGTCACGGCCGACGAGCGCGTCGCCACCGAAGGCGAGGTCGCCGAGCTGTACCTCTCCGGCGCGGGCGTCGCGCTCGGCTACCGGGGCCTGCCCGCGGAGACCGGGCAGCGGTTCGTCCGGCTGCCGTGGCTGGACGAGGGCCGCGCGCGGTTCTACCGCACCGGCGACCTGGTCCGGGTGCTGCCGGGCGGCCGGTACGCCTACGTCGGGCGCACCGACCGCCAGGTCAAGGTGCGCGGGTTCCGGATCGAGCCGGGCGAGCTGGAGCAGCGGCTGCTGGCGCACCCGGAGATCCGGCAGGTCCACGTGGCCGTGCGCCGCGCGGCCACGGCCGAGCTGCTCGCCTTCGTGGTGGCCGGCGACCTGTCCTTCGAGGCGTTCGAGGCGCACCTGGCCGCGACCGTGCCCGCCTACATGCGGCCGCACCATGTCTTCCGCGTCGGCGAGCTGCCGCGCAACGCGAACGGGAAGGTCGACGAACCCGCGCTGCTGGGCGGCGGCTTCCCGCCGTGGCGACCGGACACCGGCGGCGAGGCGACGCCTTGGGAGCGCGAAGTCCTGGACGTCGTCACGGCAACGCTCGACGTCCCCGATCTGCGTCCGGGTGACACCTGGCTGCGCTCCGGCGGCGACTCGCTCAAGGCGTTGCGGCTGCGGTTCGCCCTCCGGGAACGCTGGGGCGCGGACCTCGCGCCTTCGGCGGTGCAGCGCGGGACCTTCGCCGACCTCGCCGCCGCCGTCGCGGCCGCGGGCCGGGCGGCCTATCCGGACGTGGACCCGCCGTCCGGCGCGACGGCGGCCCCGGCCACCAGCGAGCAGCAACGGCTTTGGCTGCTGCAGCACCGGAACCCGGCGTCCACGGCCTACCACGTGCCGCTGGCGTTCCGGCTCACCGGCGCGCCCGACGTCGACGCGCTGCGCCGGGACGTGCGGGCCCTGGTGGAGCGGCACCCGGCGCTGCGGACGGCGTTCGAGGCGACCCCCGACGGCCTGCGGCAGGTCGCGAAGGCCCCCTACGACCCGTGGACCGAGCCCGGCGAAGATTTCTTCACCGCGCCGTTCGACCTGGCTTCGGGCCGGGTGCTGCGCGCGGCCTGGCGGCCCGACGGGACGTTCCTGCTGTGCCTGCACCACATCGCGGTCGACGGCTGGTCCTTGAACATCCTCTTCCGCGAACTGTCCGGCGCGCCCCCGCGGCCGGAGGCGCACACGCCGTTCGACTTCGCCGCGTGGCAGTCCCGCTGGTTCGCCTCGCCCGGCTACCGCGCCCAGCTGACCGAGCGGGCCGACGACGCCGAGTCCCTCGGCGAAGCCTCGCCGAAGGGGCGGCTGCACACGACCCGCATCGACCGCGAGCGCGTCGACGAGTGGGCCGCCGAGCTGGGCCTGACGCGCTTCCAGCTCCTGCTCGGCGTGTTCGCCTGGAGCCTCCACGCGGTCACCGGGCACCGCAGGCCCCGGATCGCCGCGCCGGTGGCGAACCGGCCGGTGCGGGAGTTCGAGGACGGCGTCGGGATGTTCGCCAACACCGTCCGGGTGCCGGTCGCGGTGGACCCGGACGAGGACCTCGGCGACCAGCTCCGGCGGCTCGGCGCCGCGGCGGGAGCGGCCCTGGACGACCAGGACGTCGCCTTCGCCGACCTCGACCCGGCGTACGCGGCCTTCGACTACCTGTTCGTCCTGGAGAACACCGACTTCGCCGCGCTGCGGCGGCCCGGCTGCTCGGTCAGTCCACAGTGGATCGAGGCGGCCGAGGCGAAGTGCGCCCTCACGCTGTCGGTGGTCGAACGTCCCGACGGCTTCGACTGCCTGTGGGAGTACGGCGAAGGCCACTTCACCGAAGCCGAGGCGACCGCACTCGGCGAGGTCTTCGACCGCGCCCTGCACGGCGACGCCCGGATCCCGGACCGCCACGACCACGGCCGCGGCGCCGAGGCCGGGCTGACGTGGGAAACCGTCGCCGAAGGCTTCGCGCGGCAGGTCGCACGCACACCCGGCGCGCCGGCGTTGACCGGTGACACGACGCTGACCTACGCCGAGCTGGACGCGCACGCGGCCCGGCTCGCGGCCACCCTGCCCGCCGACGCCACCGACATCGCGCTGTACTTCCGGCCGTCGGCCGAGCACGTCGTCGCGTTGCTCGCCCTGGCCCGGCTCAACATCACCGCCGTGCCGCTGGATCCCGCGTACCCGCCCGAACTGCTGCGCGCCATGCTCGACCGCGTCCGGCCGCGGTGCGTCCTGCTCGCGCCGGGCGAAGCGTTCGAGACCGACGTCGAGCGCCGGTTCGTGACGCTCACCGGCGGCCCGGTGCCGGACGTCCCGGCCCGGCACACCGGACGGCCGCTCTACACGCTGTTCACCTCGGGCTCGACCGGCGTGCCGAAGGGCGTGCGCGTCCCCGACCGCACGCTGGCCAACCTCCTGCAGTGGCAGGACCTGCCGCCCGCGGCGACCCAGCAGTTCTCGATGCTGTCGTTCGACGTGTCGTTCCAGGAGATCTTCACGACGCTCTGCGGCGGCGGACGGCTGCACCTGATCCGCCCGGAGTGGCGGCACGACGTCCCGGCGCTGCTCACCCAGCTCGACACCGCCGGGATCGAACGGATCTTCCTGCCCTACGTGGCCCTGCAGCTGCTCGCCGAGCACGGCGTCCGGCTCGGCCGGTACCCGGCTCGGCTGCGGGACGTCGTCACCGCCGGCGAGCAGCTCGTGTGCACCCCGGCGATCCGGCGGTGGTTCGCCGGGCTGCCGGGCGCGCGCCTGCACAACCACTACGGCCCGACCGAAACCCACGTCGTCAGCGCGCTGACCCTCGACGGCGATCCGGCGGCCTGGCCCGACCGGCCCGCCATCGGCCGCCCGGTGGCGAACGCCGTCCTGCGGGTCGCCGACGCCACGGGCGCGGCCCTGCCGCCGGGACAGGTCGGCGAGCTGCTCATCGGCGGGCTGCCGGCGAACCGGTGCTACCTGGGCGAAGCGGCTCCGGAGAAGTTCGCCGAGCTGCCCGGGCTGCACTACCGCAGCGGCGACCTCGCGCACTTCGACCGCGCCGGGCTGCTGCACTTCGACGGCCGGGCCGACCGGCAGGTCAAGCTCAGCGGGCACCGCCTCGAACTCGGCCAGGTCGAGGCCGCGCTGCTGCGGCACCCGGACGTGGTCAACGCGGTCGTCACGGCCGAAGACGGCAGGCTGACCGCGTTCCTGGAGTGCCGCCGGACGCCGTCGGCCACGGAGCTGGCCGGCTTCCTGGTGCCGTTGCTGCCGCCGCACGCGCGGGTCGACCGCTTCCGCGTGGTCGACACGCTGCCGCGCACACCGAGCGGGAAGCTGGACCGGGACGCCGCGGCCCGGGCTCCGGGCACGGAGCTGCGCCGGACGGCGGTCCGGCCGTCGAGCGAGCTGGCGGCCTTGTTCGAGGAGGTGACCGGCCTGGCGATCGGTCCCGACGAGACGTTCTTCGCCGCCGGGGCCGGCTCGCTGTCGCTGATGCGGTTCCACCTGCGCTGCGCCGAGGCCGGGTACCGGTTCACCGTCGCGGACCTCTTCGAGCACGTCACGCTCCGGGACCTGACGCGCCACCTCGAGAGCGGCCCGGCCGCGACCGCCGCGGCCGCCCGGTCCGCGGCCGACGAGCCGGTGGCCGTCGTCGGCATGGCCGTGCGGCTGCCCGGCGCGCGGGACCTGGCGGCGTTCTGGGACCTGACCGTGTCCGGCCGCCGGGGCATCGAGGAATTCCCGGCCGCCGACGGCCTGGTCGGCGCGCGCAGCCTGCTGGCCGATCCGCTGGCGTTCGACCCCGCGCACTTCGGGATCAGCCCCCGGGACGCGGCGCTGATGGACCCGCAGCAGCGGCAGCTGCTGATGGCGTGCGTGGAGGCGCTGGCGCACGCCGGGCTCACCTCGGGGGACGGCGTCGGGCTGATCGCCGGCTGCGGCGAGGACACCTACCTCCGGCAGCTGCTGCGCGAGGCCGATCCGGCGGCGCTGCCGGACGACTTCCAGCTGGCGCTGCACCACGAGAAGGACTTCCTGGCCACGAAGGTGGCCTACCACCTCGACCTGACCGGGCCCGCGCTGACGACCCAGACGGCGTGCTCGAGCTCGCTGGTCGCGGTGCACCAGGCCGCGGCGATGCTGCGCGGCGGCGAGGCGGAGGTGATGCTGGCGGGCGGCGTGCTCGTCGACGTCACCCTGGCCGAGGGGTACCGGTACCGGCCGCAGCACATCTTTTCCCGGGACGGGCACTGCCGCCCGTTCAGCGACGACGCCGACGGCACGGTGGGCGGCAGCGGCGTCGGCGTGGTGGTGCTCAAGCCGCTTTCGGCAGCGCGCCGCGACGGCGACACGGTGTATTCGGTGCTCACCGGCTCCGCACTGACCAACGACGGCGCGGTGAAGCAGGGCTACAGCGCGCCGTCGCCTGCCGGGCAGCGCGCGGCCGTCCAGGCCGCGCTGCGGCGGGCCGGACGTTCGGGCGCCGACGTCGGGTACGTCGAGACGCACGGGACAGGGACCCGGCTCGGCGACCCGATCGAGGTCGCGGCCCTGCGCGAAGCGATGCCCGATTCGGCGGGCTGCGCGTTGTCGTCGGTGAAGAGCCAGGTCGGCCACCTCGGCGCGGCGGCCGGCGTGGTGGGGCTGATCCGGGCGACCCTGGCGGTGTACCACGGCGTCCTCCCGCCGACGGCGGACTTCCGCGCGCCCAACCCGGCGCTGGACCTGGGGCCGTTCCGGGTGCCGACGGCCGCGGAGCCCTGGCCGGCCGGGCCGCGGGTGGCCGGGGTGAGCAGCTTCGGCATCGGCGGGACGAACGCGCACGTGGTGCTGGAGGCGGCCCGCCCGGCCGCGCCGTCCCGGCCGGATCCGGTGCGGTGCCTGGTGTTGTCGGCCCGCAGCGCCGAGGCCCTTCGCCGGGACGCCTCCCGGGTGGCGGAGTACCTGGCGGCGCACCCGGAGTCCTATGTGGACGTCCTCCGGCACCTGCAGTCGGGTCGCCCGGCGGACCGCTGGCGCCTCGCGGCGGCCTGCGAGGACGCCGCCTCGGCGGTCGAGTGGCTCCGCACCGCCGAACCCCGTGAGGTGACGGCCGAGGAGTCCGAAGCCGCCCTTTCCGCCCCGGCCGAAGCCTGGGTACGCGGAGCGGTCGTGGACTGGGGCACGGCGGCCGGGCCCGCGCCGTGGGACTTCCCGCCGCCCGCCTTCGCCACCCGCGACTTCGACTTCCCGCGGAAGGCCGCCGTCACCCGGCGGCCCGAAACCGAGTGGCTGCACCAGCCCACCTGGGTGCGCCTCCGCCGGGCGAACACCGCCGTCACGACCGAACGGGTCCTCGTCATCTCCGGCGAAGGGCCGCTGACCGCGCCCGCTCTCGACGCCGTCTACGCCCGCGTCGTGCGCGTCCACGCGGCGGACCGCTTCTCGCAGCGAGGTCCCGACACCTTCGACGCCGACCCGGCCGACACCGCGCACCTGCGCCGGATCCTGGACGCGCTGCCGGGCACCGGGATCGACTGGCTCCACACGCTGCCGCTCGGCATCACCGGGCCGCTCGGCGAAACCGCACTGGACCGGGCGAAGTGGGCGTGCCTCGACACCCCGGCCGCGCTCCTGCGGGCCGCCCACGACCGGCCGCTCCGGACGTGGTGGGTCTCCGCCGGTGCCGCGCCCGCGAACACCGCCGTCACCCGGCCCGAAGCCGGGTTGCTCGCCGGGATCACCGCCGTCGGCCCGCAGGAGTCCGGCGTCCCCGGCCACTGGGCCGACCTCGACGGCCCCGATCTCGACCGGCTCGCCGACCTGCTCACCGGGCCGACCCCGCCCGGCCGCGTCGCCCTGCGCGCCGGGTTCTGGTGGGCGCAGGACACCGCGCCGGTGCGCCCCGGCGAGTTCCCGGTGCCGGACGGGACCCACCTCGTCCTCGGCGGCACCGGCGGCATCGGCACCGCCGTCGCCGAAGAACTGCTCACCCGCACCGCCGGCCGGGTCATCCTGCTGGCCCGCCACCCGCACGTGCCCGAGGCGCTCAAGCCGTGGGCCGACCGCGTCGACCTGCTCGCCGCCGACCTCACGAAGGCGTCCGCCGACGACATCCCCGGGCCGCTGGCCGGGATCGTCCACGCGGCCGGGACCACCGGCGGCGGCCTGATCGCCACCCGCGGCGAAGGCACACAGGACGGCAAGCTCGCCGGTGCCCTCCTGGTGGAACGGCTCATCGAACGCGACCGGCCCGCGTTCGCCGTCTACTGCTCGTCGCTGTCGGCGCAGTTCGGCGGGACCGGCCAGCTGGACTACGCCGCCGCCAACGGGTTCCTCGACGCGCTCGCCCACCGCGACGGCCCGACCGCACGGCTCTCCCTCGGCTGGGACGTCTGGCGCGACAGCGGCATGGCCGTCACCGCACTGGAGACCGACGCCCGGCACCAGGCCCACCTGGCCGTCGGCCTCAGCGACGAGGAAGGCAGGCGCACGTTCGCCCGCGCGCTGGGCACCGGGCTCCCCCAGCTCCTGGTCGCGACGACCGGCCTCGAAACCGCCCGGACGTTCCACGAACGCGAAGCCCCGCCGTCGGTGGCACCGGCCGGCGCGGACCTGACCGAGGAGGTCCGCGCCCTGCTGGGGGTCGCCGAGCTCGACCCGGACGTGCCGCTCTACGACCTCGGTGCCGACTCCCTGACCCTGCTGGACGTCGTCGAGTCGGTGAAACGGCTCTACGGCGTCGACCTCGACCTCGCCTGGCTCGGGCCCGAGGTGACGATGGCGGCGCTGCTGGCCAAGCTGGCCGAAGCCGCCGGCCCCGGCGACGTCGAGGTGCAGGTCTGGCGCGAAGGGACCACGCAGGACGCCGTCTGCCTCGTGCACCCGGTCGGCGGCGACGTCCACGCGTACCGCCCGCTCGTCGAGGCGCTGCCGCCCGGGCTCGGCGTCTGCGTGATCGCCGACCCCGCGTTGAGCCGGCCGGAACCGCCCGGCTGGTCCATTGTGGAGCGAGCGCGCCGGTACCACGCCGCGCTGCAGGCGAAACGACCCGGCCGCACCTGGCAGCTGGCCGGGTGGTCGTTCGGCGCCTGGGTGGTGGCCGGCATGGCCGCCGAAGCGGAACGCGCCGGGCAGCCGGTGCGCGCGGTGCACCTGATCGACCCGCCGCCACCCGGCGCGAGTGCCGCGGACTACAGCGACGCCCAGCTGGAAGCGGTGTTCGAGCGTGAGCTGGGTGCTTCCGGCGGCACCGCGGGCGAGCACGCGCAGAAGCTCGCCCGCGCCTGCCGGGCCAACCTGCGCAGCATGGCCGGGCACGCGCTGCCCCGCCTGGCCGCGACACCCAGCCACGTCTGGCTCGCCGTCGAAGCCGAGCCCGGCCTGCCGGTGGCCGGCCGCGACGGCTGGCGCGACCTGCTGCCCGAGCCGAGCCACTGGCACACCCTGCCCGCCACCCACTACGGCATCGTGCGCGCCCCGCACGTCACCGCGGTGGCCGCGGCCATCGAACCGTGAGACCCCACGAGGGAAGGAAACCATGGAGCAGTACGAACTCGACGCCGTCAAGCGGATCACCACCCGGCCGGCGCGCAGCTACCGGACCCTGGCGGTGCGCGGCCTGACCCCGGTGCTCGGCGCCGAGGTCACCGGCCTCGACCTGACCCGGGACCTGACCGAGGACGAGCTCACCGAGCTGAAGACGGCGTTCCTGGACCACCACGTGCTGGTGTTCCGCGACCAGGACATCACGCCGGACGACCACCAGCGCCTGGCCGCGCACTTCGGCGAGCTGCGGCCGGTGAACCCGCCGCCCGAGCACGGGAACCCCTACATCCTGGAGGTCGCGACCGCCCCCGAGGCGGTCACCGTGTTCGGCAACGGCTGGCACGCCGACGGCACCGCGGACGAGGAGCCGTCGCTCGGGTCGATGCTGCACATCACCGAGATGCCCGAGCCGGGCAGCGGCGGCGACACGCTCTTCGCCAACATGCACCTGGCCTACGACATGCTTTCGCCGCAGCTGAAGGAGTTCCTGACCGGGCTGACCGCGATCCACGACGGCGCGCACGCCTTCCGCGGCCACAAGATCCCGGACGGCTACGTCCCGCCGGTCAGCGAGCACCCGGTGGTCGTGCGGCACCCGGAAACCGACCGGCCGCTGCTGTACGTCAACCCGGCCTACACCTCCCGCATCCCGCAGCTGTCGGCCGACGAGAGCCAGGCCGTGCTGGACCTGCTGTTCTCGATCGTGCCGAACCGGCCGATGCTCGCCTGCCGCGTCCGGTGGGAGCCGAACACGCTGGTGTTCTGGGACAACCGCTGCGTCCAGCACCACGCGACCTACGACTACTACCCGCACACCCGCTTCGGTCACCGCGTCGCCATCAACGGCGGCCCGCTCAAGGGCTGACCCCGCTTCCCCGAGGAGCCTCATGTCGTCCGAACCCGTGGTGGACGTCCGCGATCCGGCCGTCCTCGACGATCCGATGCGCGGCTACGACCGCATCCTGGCCACCGCACCGGTCTGCCGGGCCCGGCTGCCCGGCGGCCAGGAGGGCTGGCTGGTCACCGGCAGCGCCGAGGTCCGCGCCGTGCTGGCGGATCCGGCCGTGCGCAACGACCCCACCGGCCTGCCCGGCCAGGGCGCGCAGACGCAGGAGGAGACGTTCCTCGCGCTGGGCACACCCCCGGAGCACCTGCCCTACCTGCGCGCGAGCCTGCTCAGCCTCGACGGCGCCGAACACGCGCGGCTGCGCCGGAGCATCAGCCACGCGTTCGGCGCGGCCCGGGTCGCCACACTGCGCCCGCGGGTGCAGCAGATCGTCGACGAGCTGCTCGACGGACTGGGCGCGACGGCGAACCTGCTCGACGAGTACGCCTACCCGCTGGCCATGGCCGTGGTGTGCGAGCTGGTCGGCGTACCGGAAGCGGACTGGGCGGACTGGTGGCGCTGGGGCAAGGTGCTCGTCGACAGCGACCCGGCGCGGATCACCCCGACGCTGGGCGAGATGTTCGCCTACTGCCACGCGCTGGTGGACCGCCGCCGGGCCGAGCCGCGCGCGGACCTGCTCAGCGAGGTCGTCGCCCAGGACGACCTGACCGACGTCGACGCGGTGGCGCTCGTGGTGTTCCTGGTGCTCGCCGGGCACGAGACGATGGCGAACATGCTGGCCAACGCCGCGTTCGCGCTGATGCGCGACCCGGCCCAGCGGGAGCTGCTGCGGGCGGAGCCGGAGCTGTGGCCGGCCGCGGTGCGCGAGCTGGTCCGCACCGACGGCCCGGTCCAGCTGGCCCGGTTGCGGTACGCGGCCACCGACCTGGAGGTCGGCGGGGTGCAGGTCAAGGCGGGCGACGCGGTGCAGGCGGTGCTCGGCGCGGCCAACCGCGACCCGGCGCAGTTCGCCCACCCGCACACCGCGGACGTGCGGTGGCAGGCCGAACACGGCGGCCGGGAGGGCAGCGTCGGGTTCGGCTGGGGACCGCACTTCTGCCTCGGCGTCGCGCTGGCGAAGCTGGAGGCGGAAGTCGCGCTGCGGAGCCTGTTCGAGCGGTTCCCGGCGGTGGAGCCGCTCGGCGAAGCGGCGTGGGTGCCGCTGCCACGGGCCCGGCACCGGGTCGCGCTCGAGGTGCGGCTGCGGTGAACGCCCCCGATGTTTCGGTCATCCTGCCCTGCGCCGGGTTCGGGACGCGGTTCGGAGCGCCGTACGCGAAGGAGCTGCACTGCCTGGCGCCCGGGGTCACCGTGCTCGACCGCAGCCTGGAAGCGGTGGTGGAGCTGGTGAAGAGCGGGCTCGGCGTGCGCGTGGTCGTCGTGATCGGCCCGCACAAGCTGGACACCGTGAAGTACCTGGCGCGCTACGCCGGGACCTTCCAGCTGGTCTTCGTCTACCAGGACGACGTGGCCGCGCCGGGGCTCGACGGGGCGATCCGGTGCGCCCTGCCGCTGACGTCCGGCCCGGTGGCGCTCGTGCTCCCCGACATCGTCGTCAGCGGCGTGGGCAGCTTGTGCTCCGCGGTGCGGGAGGCGGCCGTGACGGGCTGGAGCGTGGTGGCCGCCGAAGAGCGGGATCCCGGTGTGCTGCGGCAGATGGGCGCGCTGGCGGTGACCGGCGGGGACGGCGTCGTGACCGTCGAGGCCGCCGCCGAGAAGCCGGCCGACCCCGCGGGCTTCAACGCGCTCTGGGGCATGGTCGCGGTCACCGAGGCGCAGGCGCACCGGCTGCCGGACGTGGCGCGCCGCGACGCGGCCAGCCCGCTGGCCGGGGCCCGCGCGCTGATGGTGCGGCGGATCGTCAACTACAACACCACCGAGGGATGAGCATGCTCGACGACGTCATGGCGGCGCTGGAGGCCGTGCTGCCCCGGCTGGCCGCGGTCACCGGCACGCCCGGGGTCGCCGTCGCGGTGGCGACGAGCGACGAGCTGCGCACGGCCGCGACCGGGTACGCGGACCTGGCCACGCGCACGCCGATGACCGCCCGGACCGTCGCGCCCGCGGGCTCGCTCACCAAACCCGTCACCGGCCTGGCGTTCCTGCAGCTCGTCGAGGCCGGGATGGCCGGGCTGGACACCCCCGCCGACCAGGTGCTGCCCGCGGGACTGCGCGGCCCCGATGCGGTGCCCGCCACCACCGCGATGCTGGCCGCCCACCAGGCCGGCTACTCCAGCGACATCGTCACCGCGGTCGCACCGACGGCGCCGGCCGAGCCGATCCTCGACTACGTCCGGCGGCGGCACGAGACCGGCCGCGCCGTCGAGTACGGCGGCGCGCGGCCGCTGGCGACGGCTCCGGGGTCCTATGTGTACTCCAGCTTCGGGGTCGGCGTGCTCGGCGGCGTGGTCGAGCACCTGGCCGGCGAGCCGTACGCGGCCCGCGTCCGCCGGGACGTGTTCGCCGCGGCCGGGATGGCGGACACGAGCATCGACGACGGCACGGGGACCCCCGGCGGTGCCACCGGGTACGCCGCCTTCGGCGACTGGTGCGTGCCGAGCCCGCCCCTGCGGACCGCGGCGCACCCGGGCGTCGGGATGCACACCAGCGCGGCGGACTTCGCGCGGCTGCTGCAGTCCCTGCTGCGCACCGCCCGTGGCGAGCGCGGGCTGGTCGAGCCGGAGTCGCTGGCGGCGATGGTGACCCCGCGGGCCGAGCGCCCGAGCCCGCACGGTGTCCGCTCGTTCTCCGGCCTGACCCTGGAGCTGGCCGATCCGGAGCTGGGCGAGGACTGGTGGTGGGGGCACACCGCCGCGTTCCCCTGGGGCTTCTGGTGGGAGGCGCGGGTCTGGCCGCACCGGGACCTGGCCGCGGTCGCGGTCGGCAACCGGTGGGACATGGCCCGGTTCCACAACCCGGCGACGCGCAGCGCACCGGGGCTGGCCGTCGAGTGGGCGGGCCGCTGGGCGGTGTCCGGCGCGCCGGCGAAGCTCCCCGACATGGACGGGCGGCCCCGGTGGACCGGTCCCCGGCCCACGCCGGAAAGCTCGCACTGGATGGGAGTCCTGCTGGGCGAGCGCACGCACGGCCTGCTCGGCGTGCCCGACCGGCTGCCGGTGGCGGCGCTGGCCGGCGGCGCGCGGTCCCTCGGCGACGGCGACACCGGCGGCTGGGACCCGGCCGCGTTCGAGCGCGGCGTGGACCAGGCCCGCGCGGTGGCGCCGGACCCGGCCGCGCTCGGGGCGCTGGGCCGCGAGCTGGGCCCGGCCGCGGCGCTGTGGATGCTGGAGTGCGGCGCGGCGGGCGCCGACGTCACGATGCCGGTCGGGTTCTACGCGGGAGCACCGCGGTGACGCGGGTGCTGCTGTCGACGTACGGGACACGCGGCGACGTCGAACCGCTGGTGGCGCTCGGCGTCGAGCTGCGGGCCCTCGGGGTGGCCGTGCGGATGTGCACCCCGCCGGACGAGGAGTTCACGGACCGGCTGGCCGGGCTCGGGATCGAGCCGGTGCCGGCCGGCCCGCCGGTGCGGGCGCTGATGAGCGCGGCGGCGCCCCCGACACCGGCGGAACTGACCCGCTACCGCACCGAGCTGCTCGAAACCCAGTTCGACGTCCTCCCCGCGGCGGCCTCGGGGTGCGCTGCGCTGGTGGCGGCCGGCCTGGCGCAGGTCGCCGCCCGGTCGGTGGCCGAGGCCGCGGGCATCCGCTACGTCTACGTGACGTACGCGGCGGTCAACCTGCCGTCGCCGCACCACGCACCGCCCCCGCGGCCGGGCTGGCCGGAGCCGGCGGACGCGGACAACGCGGCGCGGTGGGCGCTCGACGCCGAGCGGGTGAACGAGCAGTTCCGCGAGCCCCTCAACACCCACCGCGCCGCGCTCGGGCTGTCCCCGGTGGTCGACGTCCGCGGCCACGTCTGTTCGGACCGGCCGTGGCTGGCGGCGGACCCGCTGCTGGGCCCGCCGCCCCCGGGTCTGCCGGTCGTCCGGACCGGCGCGTGGACGCTGCCGGACGAGCGGCCGCTGCCGGAGGACCTGGCGGAGTTCCTGGCGGCCGGGCCACCGCCGGTGTACGTCGGTTTCGGCAGCATCATCCCGGCGCCGGACATCGCGCGCTGGGCGGTGGAGGCGTGCCGCGCCCGCGGGTACCGGGTGCTCGTTTCCCGGGGCTGGGCGGACTTGGCGGTGGACGGCGGTTTCGCGATCGGCGACGTCAACCACCAGAGCTTGTTCGCAAAGCTGGCGGCGGTGGTCCACCACGGCGGCGCGGGCACGACCCAGACGGCGGCGCGGGCGGGGGTGCCGCAGGTGGTGGTCCCGATCCGGTTGGCGGACAACCCGTATTGGGCCGGCCAGGTGGCGGCCCACGGGACCGGTGTCGCCCTCGACGGTCCGACGCCTGAGTCTCTTTCCGCGGCTTTCGACGTGGCGTTGGCGCCGGAGACCCGCGTGCGGGCGAAGGCACTGGGTGAGCGGATGCGGGCGGATGGCGCGAAGGTGGCCGCGCGGAGGCTGCTCGACGAGCTGCGCTGAGCCGATCGGGTGATTCCCGGGCGGGCGCCTCAACCGGAGGCGGGCGTCCCGGGTGGACGGTGTGCTCTGCCACCGACCTCCCAGGAGGACGCATGCCGAACCACCGACTGCCCACCCTCGCCGGAGCGGCGCTGCTGGCCGCGTTCGGAACCGTCGCGGTGGCCCCGGCCGCGTCGGCGCACGACGCGTACGCGGACATCGTCAACTGCAGCTACCAGGGAGCGATCCGCTGCGGCTACGGAGGGGTGACGAACGGCCACACCCGCGTGTACGCCTGCGACACGTTCGGCGACGGCTACGGATTCCGCACGGAGTGGCGCACCCGCAGCGGCGGCGGTAGCGGCGTGGACGACGCCAACGGGAGCAGCTCGGGCTGCAGCGCCAAGGTGCCGGGCACGTCGGCCAACCCGGTGACCATCTTCCGCGTCTGCCAGAAGACGCCGAACTGGCAGTGCTCGAACTGGCAGAACGCCTGAGCCTGCCGGGGGGTGGCCCCCGGCAGGCTCAGGCCGGGGGTCAGCCCGTTCTACCGTCCACAGAGGACCTCGTGGGAGAGAGGTGCCAGACCTCTTCCATCGGCGTCCACCCCGAACTACCGTCACCGCCCGAAAGCGACTCCTGACAAGGATCCGTGAACGTCCACCACCGCTGCGTCTCCGGATCCGCCGCGATCCGCGCCTGGTCCGCCTCGTGGTCCTCACCGACGTACTCGTAGTACCCGAACAGCAGATCGTCGTGCAGGAAGATGCTGAAGTTGCGGATATTGGCCTTCCGCAGCATCTCCTCCACCGACGGCCAGACCGCGGCGTGCAGCCGCAGGTACTCCTCCCGCTTCTCCGGGCGCAAGCGGATCAGCATGCCGTAACGCTGGGCCATGGAACTCCTTCGCAACGAACCTGCGGTCAACGCTCGAGACGGCCGGCGTCGCCGGCGGAGGCCGGGCGGCGGGCCAGCCATGCTTCGGTGATGTGGTCGAACATCGCCTTGCCGGCGCCGTCCGCGTCGCCGGCCGCGATGCGTTCGTACACGCGGCGGTGTCCCTTGTTCGACTCCACGCACAGCGCTCGCTCGCTCGGGCCCACGTACCGGGCCGTGTTGACCACCTGGCTCTCCAGCGCGCGCACCACGCCCCGGGCCAGGCGGTTGCCCGACACCTGCATGATCGTGTCGTGGAAGGCGAGGTCCTGCTCGCGGTAGGCGGCGGAGTCGTCGACGAGCTCGTCCATCAGGTCCACCAGCGCGCCCAGCCGGTCGACGACGTCGCGGCCGGCGGTCCGGGCGGCGACCTGGGCCATGTCCGCTTCGAGCAGCCGGCGGGTCACCACCAGGTCGTCCAACACGGCCGAGGTCTCGTCCTCGGTGATCACCGCGGCCAGCACCAGCTCGTCCAGCATGTTCCACATCGACGCCGGGTTCACCACCGTGCCCGCGCCCTGCCGGACCTGCACCAGCCCCTTCGCCTGCAGCAGCTTCACCGCTTCGCGGACGACCGTCCGGCTCACCGAAAAGCTCTCGCACAGCACCGGTTCGGCGGGCAGCGACGTCCCCGGCGGGTGCACCCCGCGCACCACGCGTCCCACGAGTTCGGCGGTGACCGCGCTGGCCAGGTTCGCCGGGCGGCGGACCCAGTCGGGAACAGCGGGTTGCGCGTCGGATGCCGTCATCGTTCCTCCGGTCGTACGTGCGCCGACCTCCGTCGAACGCAGCTGGAGTTTACACAGCGGGAACGTTGACGTCATACGTCATACGAGTTACCTTTCTGCGCACTGCGCCGGGCCACTCCCCGTCCGGCCACCGTCTGGAGAAGTGAGCAGCGATGAAGCGCACACTGTTCTCGGCCGCCCTGACCGTGGCGTTGGCGTTGACCGCGGGCTGCGGCAGCGCCGCCGGCCCGGCCGCCCCCACCGGTGACGCGAGCGGCAAGCTCGTGGTCTGGGACTGGAAGTCCGGCGACGCGAAAGCGGCGAGTTACGTCGCGAAGGCCAAGGCGGACTTCGCCAAGCAGCACCCCGGCGTCACCGTCGAGTTCGTCGCCCAGCCCTACGACCAGTACTACACACTGCTCGGCGCCGCGGTCCAGGCCAAGCGGGGGCCGGACGTCATGCTCTTCAACGGCGGCGGCCAGATCCGCGACCGGGTCGCCGACCTGGTGCCGCTGGACCCCTACGTCGCCGACGACCGCTCGCGCCTGAGCGGCTGGGACGCCTTCAGCAAGGACGGGAAGACCTACGCCGAGCCGGTCACCCTGCAGGGCCACCCCGTCTACTACGACAAGGGGCTCTACGAGAAGGCCGGGCTGGACCCCGCCGCCCCGCCCAGGACCTGGGAGGAGTTCGTCCGCGACTGCGGCACCATCTCCGCCAAGACCGGCGCGAAGTGCCTCGCCCTCGGCAACAAGGAAGGCGCCGGGATCCAGTTCTGGCTGTCGGCCATGGGCACGGCAAGCCTGACGCCCCAGGAGTACACCGACTGGATCGCCGGCAAGCGGAACTGGACCTCGCCGGACGTCAAGCGGGTCTTCGAGCTGTGGAAGCAGGCCAACGACTCGGGCCTGAACACCGACGGCCCCAACTCCACCGCGATGTTCAACGACGCGTTCGCGCTCTTCCAGTCGAGCAAGGCCGCCAACGTCATCGGCCTGATGTCCGACGTCGGGCACTGGAAGGACTTCGCCGAGTTCCTCGGCGCGGACAAGGTCGGCGTGATGACCGCGCCGCAGGTCAACCCGGCCGCCACCCCGAGCCTGCCCTACGACGGCGGCATCGGGTACGCGGTCGCGAAGAGCACCAAGGACCCGAAGCTGGCCGCCGACCTGGTCCGGTCGCTCAGCTCGACCGACGCACTGAAGTCCTTCTACGCCGACAGCGGCGCGATCGCCGCGGACACCTCGATCGACGTCTCGGCGGCCGGCCCGGCCGTGGCGACGATCGTTTCGGAGGTCAAGACCGGCAAGCCCGCCCTGCACGTCGCCCTCTCGTCGAAGACGCTCGACCTGATGGGACGGCTCTCGCAGGAGCTGCTGAGCGGGTCGATCGGCGTCGACGAGGTGCTGCAGCAGCTGGCCGCCTCGGACAAGGGCTGACCAGCGTGCCCGGGTACTCCCCCGCCCCGGTGGACCGGGCCCCGGCCCGGCCTGCCGGGCGGCCCGCGCCGGCCCGCCGCGCGCCCCGCGGGACGCGGCTCGAGCGCTGGGCGCCGCTGGTCCTGGTCGCCCCGGCCGTGCTGATCGTCCTGCTGCTGCGGCTGTGGCCGCTGCTGCTCGGCGTCAACTTCTCCTTCACCGGGGACGGCGACCGCAACGGCACGGCCGTCGGCTTCGACAACTACGTCGCGCTGTTCGGCGATCCGCTCTTCCGCACCGCGCTGCGCAACGTCGGGCTGCTCGTGCTGCTGCTCCCGGTCGCCGTCGCGATCCCCGGCCTGCTCGCCACCTTCATCCACCTGAAGGTGCCGGGCCACCGGGTCTACCGCGGCGTCTACTTCTTCCCGGCCGTGCTGTCGCCGGTGATCGTCGGGGCGATCTTCAACCTGCTGCTGGCCTTCGACGGGCCGGTCAACGCGCTGCTGGGGCTGGCAGGCCTCGGCCCGGTGGACTGGCTGGGCAACCCCGGCGTGGCCATCTTCACCGTCGTCGGGGTGCACGTCTGGGCGACGTTCGGGATGGCGCTGGTCGTCTTCCTCGCCGGGTTCTCCACTTTGGACTCCTCGCTGCTCGACGCGGCCAAAGTGGACGGTGCGTCGCTGCTGCAGACCCTGCGGCACGTGATCGTCCCCGGCCTGTCGCGCACCATCCAGTTCGTCTTCGTCACCACCATGATCGGGATGCTCACCTCGATGTTCGGGCTGCTGTACGTGATGACCAGCGGCGGCCCGGCGGGGTCGACCTACCTGCCCGAGTACTACGTCTGGATCCAGCAGGGGCAGCTGAACCAGCCCGCGCTCGCCTCCGCGGCGTCCACCGTGCTGTTCCTGATCATGCTCGTGGTCGGCCTCGCGCAGATCGCCGTCCTGCGCCGCACCGGTAAGGAGGACTGATGACCGGTTCCCGGCTGACGAAGTGGCTCGCCGCGGTCCCGATGGCCGCGCTCGCACTGGCCACGATCTACCCGCTGGTGTTCACCGCCAACGTCGCCATGAAGGACCGCCGCGAGTACACCCTCGACCGGTTCGCCCCGGCCGGCGCGCTGCGCTGGGACAACATCGCCCGGGCGTGGACGAGCGTGGGGATGTCCCGGTACTTCCTCAACTCGGTCGTCGTCGTGGCCTGCTCCGTCGCGGTCCTGCTGCTGCTGGGGTCGATGGCCGGGTTCGCGCTCGGCCGGCTGCGCTTCCGCGGGTCGTCGGCGGTCTTCCTGGGCATCCTCGCGGCGTTGTTCGTGCCGTTCCAGGTGATCATGGTCCCGCTGGCGCGGATCATGGCGGGCTCCGGGCTGATCGACACCTACCCGGGACTGGTGCTCGCCTACGTGGCCCAGTTCCTGCCGTTCACGGTCTTCCTGATGACCAGCTTCTACGCGGCCGTGCCGCCGGAGATCGTGGACGCGGCCCGCATCGACGGCTCGACCGTCTACGGTGTCTACTGGCGGATCATGCTGCCGCTGGGTGCCCCGGCGCTGCTGTCGGTCGGGGTGCTCAACGCGCTGTTCTGCTGGAACGACGTCCTGATTTCGCTGCTGCTGATGCCGTCCGCGGAGCACCGGACGCTGATGGTCGGGGTGACGGCGCTGCGGGGGCAGTATTCCGCGGACATCCCCACCTTCGCCGCCGGGGTGCTGATCGCCGCGGTGCCGGTGCTGCTCGTCTACCTGTTCCTGCAACGCCAGATCGCCGACGGGGTCACCGCCGGGTCGACGAAGGGATGAAATGCGCATCACTGGTTTCCGGGCCCTCACGACCGTCCAGGACTGGGGCCGCCCGGTCGGCGACGCCAACGGCGTCCACGCCGGCGGCGTCGTCCGGATGCCGCTCGTCGTGGTCGAGACGGACGAAGGCGTCACCGGTGTCGGGCTCGGTTCGCACGTGCAGGCGGAGACCGTCTTCGCCGCGATCGAGGGCGAGGACCCGCGCGGCGTGACGGCGCTGTACGACCGGATGCTGCGGCGGACGTTCAAGGCGGGGCACGCCGGCGCGGTGTTCGGCACGATCGGCGCGTTCGACACGGCGTTGTGGGACATCAAGGCGCAGCTGGCGGGCGAGCCGCTCTGGCGGCTGCTGGGCGGGCGGGACCGCCGCGTGCCCGCGTACGCCTCGGGGCTCGACATCGCCCTGGACGACGACGAGCTGGCCGAGCTGTACCGCACGTACGCCGCACACGGGCTGCGCGCGGCGAAGCTCAAGGGCGGCCTGGACATCGACCGCGACCGCCGCCGCCTGACGCTGGTCCACGACATCCTGTCCGAGGCGGGCGGCGGCCGGCCGGGGCTGATGCTGGACGTCAACGAGAACTGGACGCGCAAGCAGGCCGTCCGGCACGTCGCCGAGCTCGAGCGGACCCTCGACCTGACCTGGATCGAGGAGCCGGTGCGGCGCTGGGACGTGGACGGCCACGCGGCCGTCGGCCGGGGCGTGCGCGCCTCGGTCGCCACCGGCGAGAACCTGACCGGGCTGGAGCAGCACCGCCCGCTGATCGCGGCGGGCGCGGTCGACGTCGTCCAGACGGCGGCGGGCTGGGGCATCACCCACTTCCTGCGGGTCGCGGTGCTCGCCCACGCCCACGACCTGCCGGTGAGCCCGATCGGCACCACCCCGGTCGGCCTGGTCCACGCGGCGACGGCGGTGCCGAACCACCTGGTGACCGAGCTGCAGGACCTCACGCCCCCGGTGGGGATCTCCCTGGACCACGAGCTCGGCGACGGCGCGTTCCTGCTGAGCGAGAGCCCCGGGCTGGGTGTCCACCTGGACGAGGCGGCGATCGCGGCGGTGGGACACCGGTTGCCGGACCCGGAGTCGGGAGGGTCCCACATCAGACCGGACCGCGCGGGCTACCACCTCCTCCCGGCGGCCGGCGCCTGAAGCGCCCGGACGGCGCGAAGGCTCGAACCACGCCTTCGCGCCGGACGCCGATGCGTCCACAGTGGACGGAGTCACCACGGCACTTCGCCGTGCTCGTCGAACAGTCCCCCGCTGGGCCCGTCGTCCGGAAGCGTCGCCAGCCGGATCGCGATCCTCGCGCCCTCCGCCGGGGTGCTCGTGCCGCGGAACCCGTTGAGGTCCGTCGCCACGTAGCCCGGGCACGCGCCGTTGACCTTGATCCCCGTCCCGCTCAGCTCCTTGGCGTACTGGACCGTCACCGCGTTCAGGAACGTCTTCGACGGCGCGTACGCCCCGCTCACCCCGCCGAGGTCCACCCCCGGCGTGGTCTGCAGCGTCAGCGACCCCACGTGGCTCGAAAGGTTCACGATCCGCGGCCGCGCGGAGCGGCGCAGCAGCGGCAGCAGCGCGTTCGTGACCCGGACGACCCCGACCACGTTGGTCTCCACCACCGCACGCAGGCTCGCCGCCGTCACCGTCGACGGCTCCTCCGGCCACGCCCCGGCGACACCCGCGTTGTTGACCAGCACGTCGAGCCCTCCGGCGAGCAGCCCGGCCGCCGCCGCGGCACTCGCGTCGTCCGTCACGTCGAGGGGGACGCCGAACGCGTCGACGCCGTCCGCGACCAGCTTCGCCACCGCCTCCTCGCGACGCCGCTCGTCGCGGGCGCCGATGCCCACCCGCCAGCCCAGCGCGCCGAGGCCGGCCGCGATCTCGTACCCGATTCCCTTGTTCGCACCCGTGACCAGTGCGATCGTCTGTTCGCTCACGTCGCCGATCGTGGCCGGGGCGGCGCCGGGAACCAACACCGTCCGCGTCCGGCATCGATACCCGGACGACATCGATTACCCTGGCCGGGTGGAGACGCGGGAGCTGCGGTACTTCGTCGCGGTCGCCGAGGAGCTGCACTTCGGGCGGGCCGCCGAGCGGCTCGGCATCGCGCAGCCGCCGCTGTCGCGGGCCGTCGCGCGGCTGGAACGGCGGCTCGGCGTCACCCTGCTGGAACGCACCAGCCGCCGGGTCTCGCTCACCGACGCCGGTGCCGTGCTGCTGGCCGAAGGCCGCGCGATCCTCGCCGCGGTGACCGCTGCCGAACGGCACGCCCGGCTGGCCGCGACGAGCCGGCCCACGCTCGTCCTGGCCGCCAAGGCCGGCGCCGCCGGCGACCTGCTGCCGAAGCTGCTCGACCGGTACGCCGCCGAGCCGGACGCCGCCGACGTCGAGCTGCTGCTGTGCGAATCCCAGCCGCACCGGCCGCTGCTCGACGGCCGGGCCGACGTCGCCCTGCTGCACCGGCCCTTCGACCCGGTGACCGGGTTGGACACGGAGGTGCTGGACACCGAGGGGCAGTTCGCCGTCCTGCCCGCCTGGCACCCGCTCGCCCGCCGGGCCGAGGTCCGGCTGGCCGACGTCACGGCCCTGCCGGACCTCCCGCTCGCCCGCTGGCCGGGTCCCGGCGGTGCCTATCCCGACGGCCCCGGCGCCGAGGTCCGCAACCTGACGCAGCTGTTCCAGCTGATCGCCCTCGGCCGCACCACGGTGGTCATGCCCGCCTCCGGCGGCGCCCACCGGATCGAGGGCCTGGCCACTGTGCCGGTCGTGGACGCACCCCCGGTGACGACGGTCGTCGCCTGGCCGCCGCACAGCCGCTCCCGCACCGTCGCGGCCTTCGTCCGGGTGGCCACCGGCCTTTGAGCCGCGGCGCCGGGCTCAGCCGATCGGGAACTTCACCGCGGTGAGCTCCTCCGACACCGCCCACAGCCGCCGCTGGATCGACGCGTCGTAGGACTGCGGGCTCGAGGCCACCACCTCCGGCCGCCCGCGGTAACCACCCGGTCCCGCCGGCCCGTAGTACTGGCCTCCCAGCGCGGACGGATCCGTCGCCGCGCGCAGCACCGGCAGCGCCCCACGCTCCGAGCTCTGTGTGAACAACGGCGCCACCAGCGGGAACACCGCCCGCAGCGCCGCCGGTGAGTTGCGCATCAGCTCCGTCCGGGCCACCCCCGGGTGCGCCGCGATCGACGCCGTCGTGCCGTGCGGGGCCAGGCGGCGTTGCAGCTCGTAGGCGAACATCAAGTTCGCCAGCTTCGCCTGCCCGTACGCCGCGACGCGGTCGTAGGACTTCTCCCACTGCAGGTCGTCGAACCGGATCCCGGCGCGGATGCGGTGGGCGATGCTGGCCACCGTCACCACCCGGGACCCCTCGACCGGCAGGAGCAGGTCCAGCAGCAGGCCGGTCAGCGCGAAGTGCCCGAGGTGGTTCGTGCCGAACTGCAGCTCGAAGCCGTCGCGGGTGGTCTGGCGGGGCGGGTACATCACGCCCGCGTTGTTGATCAGCAGGTCGATCTTCGGCAGCGTCGCGTGCAGGTCGGCCGCCGCGGCCCGGACCGACTCCAGGGAGGCCAGGTCCAGCTGCTGCACGGTGACGTCGGCGTCCGCGCCCAGCCGGGCGGCCGCCTGCTTGCCCTTCGCCACGTCGCGGACCGCGAGCACCACCGTGGCGCCGCGCTCGGCCAGCACCTTCGCGGTGTCGAAGCCGAGGCCGGTGTTGGCGCCGGTGATCACGGCCACGCGGCCGCGCTGGCTCGGGACGTCGCGTTCGGTCCAGGTGTCGCTCATGGGGGTCCTCCGGGTTCCCGGTCCTTGCGGACCGTCGGTCTCTTATGCTTCCGACGCTAAGGAACCGTCGGTCTATTGTCAAGAGACTGCCGGTCTTCAATATCTCCGCACGGGCGTTACGCTGGTCTCATGACGTTCCAGCGGGCGCGCAGCGCCGAGCAGCGGGAGGAGCGGCGCCGCACCATCCTCGACACGGCGCTGAAGATGCTCGGCGAGATGCCGGTGGCCGAGGTCAGCCTCAACGAGCTCAGCCGCCGGGTGGGCCTGGCCAAGTCGAACGTCCTGCGCTACTTCGAATCCCGCGAAGCCGTGCTGCTCGAGCTACTGGACAGCGCGCTGCGCGACTGGCTGGCCGACGTGGCGGGCGAAGTGACCGCGGGCGTCGACCCGGAGCTTCCGGCGCCGGAGCGGGCCACGGCGTTCGCCTCCGTCATCGCGCACTCCCTGGCCGGCCGCACCGTGCTGTGCGACCTCATCGGCGCGCAGGCCGGCGTGCTGGAGCACAACGTGTCCACCGACGTCGTCGTGCGGTTCAAGCGATCCGCCCTCGGCGGGCTGGACGCGATGGCCGAACTGCTCCGCCGGTCCGTGCCCGAGGTCGGCGGCGAGGCCGGGCCGGTGTGCTTGCTGGCCATGATCCTGGTCGGCGGCCTGTGGACCCACTGCCGCCCGTCGCCCAGCGCCCTCGCGGCCTACGAGGCGGACCCGGCGCTGGCCGCGCTCCACCTCGACCTGGCGCCGGCCCTGGAGCACGGCCTCGCGCTGCTGATCACCGGGGCGATGGCCCGCACCGCCTGAGACGTCACACCCGCCCGAGCTCGCCCGCGACTTCGACGGCGATCTCCCGGGCCCGCGCGGCCAGCGGGGATTCCGTGCGCCCGGACGGCCGGTACAGGGCCAGCTCGCGGGCCGGGGACGGCGTCAGCGGGTGGATGTCCAGCCGGTCGTCGGACCAGGCGTCCTGGCCGTGCAGGGCCAGCCACGGCAGCACCGCCCAGCCGATGCCCGCCCGCACCATCGAGAGGATCGTTTCGTGGCCCGGCGTGCGGAACACGAACCGCGGCTGCGCGCCGGCGCGGGCGAACGTGCGCTCCAGCCACCGCTGGTGGTGGGTGCGCGGCCACGCCACCATCGGCACGCCGTCGAGCCGCTTCACCCGCACCGGGCCGTCCGGCAGCGCGCCGGCCCCCGTCACCAGCAGGTACGGCTCCTCGAACAGGGTGACGCGCTCGACGTCGCCGTCGACCGGACCGTCGTGGAAGAGCAGGTCGAGCTCGCCGAGGCGCGGCTCGTCCGGCGGCACGTCGGACAGCCGGATGTCGCAGCCGGGGTGCTCGTCCAGCAGCCGGCGGATGACCGACGGCAGGATCACGTTCGACACACCCGGGAAGGTGCCGATGTCGATCCGGCCGTGCCCGGCCCGGAACCGGTCGACCGCGTCGGTGAGCGCGCCCGCCTTCGCCAGCAGCTCACGGCCGTGGGCCAGGACGACCTCGCCGAGCCGGGTGATCCGGACCGGCCGCGGCCCGCCGGGCCGGTCGAAAACCGGGCCGCCGACGGCCTTCTCCAGCGCGGCGATCTGCTGGCTCACCGACGACTGCGTGTAGCCGAGCCGCGTCGCCGCCTGCCCGAACGTGCCTTCCTCGGCGATCGCGGCCATGGTCCGCAGGTGCCGCAGCTCAAAGTCCGCCATAGCGCCTAACATAGCCAGAGCCGATCGATTCGATCGGAATTCATCGCTTTTCGCGATGCTTTCGCCGCCTTAGCGTCGTTCCCATGACAGCCACCACCGCTCCGGTCACCACGGCCTCCCGGCTCGTCTGGTCCCTCGCGGCCACGCACTTCGTCGGCCGCGCCGGCGGTGTCGTGCGGTCGTTCCTGGTGCTGTACCTGACGCAGGCCCGGCACCTCTCCCCCGCGACGGCGGGCGCGGTGGTCGCCGCGGTGGGCCTGGGCGACATCGGCTCCCAGGTGCTCGGCGGCTGGCTCGGCGACCGGATCGGCCGGCGCACCACGATGCTGGCCGGGTTCGCCGGCTCCGCCGCGGCGCTGACCGCGCTCGGCTCGGCGGAGTCGCTGCCCGCGATCTGGGTGGCCGCCGTCGGCGCCGGGCTGACGCTGGAGCTGTTCCGCCCGGCCGGGTCGGCCGCGGTGGCCGATCTGCCGTCGTCACAACGGATCCGCGCGTTCGGCTTGCTCTACTGGGCGGCCAACCTCGGCTTCTCCGTCGCCACCGTCACGGCCGGGGTCCTGGCCCGCCACGGGTACGGCCTGCTGTTCTGGATCAACGCGCTGACGTCACTGGCCGCGGCGCTGATCGTCTGGCGCCTGGTGCGGAAACCCGGCCGGCAGGACCGGCGCGGACACGGCCGCCACTGCTGCCCGTCGTGCTTCGCGACCGGCTGATGCTGGCCATGCTCGCGCTGCACGTCGGCTACTTCACGCTGTTCCTGCAGACGTTCACGACGTTGCCGCTGCTGATGACGGACGGCGGTCTCGGCCCCGCGGCCTACGGCGGCGTGCTGGCGCTCAACGGGATCGCCGTCGTGGCCCTCCAGCCGCCGGCGGTCCGGCTGCTCGCGGGCCGCAACGGCACCGCGGTGTCGGCCGTCTCGATGCTCCTGGCCGGGCTCGGCGCCGCCCTGGGTGCGGTGAGCCACGGCACGACCGCCTTCGCCGGTTCGGTCCTGGTGTGGACGCTCGGCCAGATCGGGATCGCCGTCCGCTTCGGCGACACGTTCGCCGGTCTCGCCCCGGCCGGGCTGCGCGGTGGCTACCTGGGCCTGGCCTCGACCACCTGGAGCGTCGGGGCGGTCCTCGGCCCGCTCGCCGGGACCGCGCTGTTCGCGCTGGGCGGCGCGACCGTCCTCGGCGTCACGTGCGCCCTCGGCGGGATCGCCCTGTTCGCCGCCCGGCGGGCGCTCGGCCCCGCCCTGCGCCGCCGGAATCCCCGACCCACCGACGAAAGGAAGCGCCCATGAGCACCTACGTCCTGATCCACGGCGCCGGCGACGGCGGCTGGTCCTGGCACCGGGTCGCCGCCGAGCTGGAGGCCCACGGCCACCAGGTGGTGGCCCCGGACCTGCCCGCCGGCGACGACACGGCCACGCTCACCGGCTACGCCGACGCGGTGGTCGCCGCCGCCGGCCACCGGACGGACGTGGTCGTGGTCGGCCACTCCTTCGGCGGCTTCACCGCACCCCTGGTCGCCGACCGGCTCGCGGCGGACCGGCTGGTCCTGGTGGCGGCCATGATCCCGGCGCCCGGCGAGTCCCCGGACGACTGGGGCCGGAACACCGGCTGCGGCGAAGCGGTGCGCGCCCGGTCGGCCCGCGACGGCGGCCTCACCGGCCACACCGACCCGTACGTCGGCTTCTACCACGACGTTCCGCGCGCCCTCGCGGACGAGGCGATGAGCCGGGAACGGGCCCACCCCTCCCCCGCCGCGATGAAGCAGCCGTGGCCCTTGGACGCGTGGCCGGACGTGCCGACGCGGTTCGTGCTGGGCCGCGAGGACCGCTGCTTCCCACCGGAGTTCCTCCGGAAGCTGGCGGCCGAGCGACTCGGCGTCGTCCCGGACGAACTCACCGCCGGGCACTGCGTCGCGCTCAGCCGCCCCGCCGAACTGGCCGGCCTGCTCGAGAGCTACCGGTGACTCAGAAGCCGGGGAACACCCGGCGCAGCTCGTCCAGCGTGACCGCGCCTTCGACGGTGACACCCTTGTCGTACGGCGCCTTCAGCCGGCCGTTCACCAGCCGGACGAACGCCTCCGCGGGCCCGGCGAACGTCGCGGACGGTGCCTCCAGGTGGTCCACCACCGTGACCGCGTCGTCGATCACCAGGCCGGCGCCCGGCAGCGCCACGGAGACCGGGTTCGCCAGCTCGGCCGGCTTCGCGAGGAAGCCCAGCATGAACCCGGCCGGTCCGGCCAGCAGGTCGACCACCGCCGCGGCCGAATCCTCGGCCACCCCGGCGCTCTCGTCGAACGCCGCGCGCACGTCCCACGAGTGGTTGGCCACCTCGTTGAGCCGCAGGCCCAGCGCCGTCACCAGCGGGACCGGCTCCGGCAGGAAGCCGAGGTCGACGGTCAGCGAGGACCGCTGCTCCGGCGTGATGGCCTCGACGGTTTCGAGCCAGCGGGCGTTGTGCTCCAGGAAGCCCTCGGCCTGCGCGCGCGGCGCGGAGGCGTCCCAGCGGGCCCAGATCGTCGGGTTGTCTTCGGCGGCCACGGTTTCGCCGAGCGCCCGCGCGATCGGCGCGCGGCCGATCTCGGCCCCGCTGCCGAGGTGGGACAGCACCTGGGCGACGGTCCATTCGGCGGCGCCGCTGGGCGCACCCAGCTGGTCGTCGGTGAGGCCCCGGACGAGGGCGGCGAGCGTGTCGTGCTCGGAACGGAGGGCGGTGATCGTGCGGTCCACAAGAGGGCTCATGTGACCCACAACTCCGCCGGGAGCACGTCTGTTCCGCGCGGTGGACCCGCGACCGGCACCCGTGGTAGAAGTAGAACCTGTTCCACTTTTGCCGCCGGTGCGTGGAGGTGCGCGGATGAGCGTCCCGACGGTGACCGGGCTGCTGCTGGCCCGCGCCGGCGACGAGCGGCCGGGCCTGCGGTTCGAAGACGAAACGTGGTCATGGGCCGAGCACGTCCGGACGTCCGCGCGCTGGGCGGCCGGCCTCCGCGAAGCGTTGCGCCCCGGCGAACCACCCCACGTCGGCGTCCTCGCCGACAACGTTCCCGCCTTCTCCTTCCTCCTCGGCGCCTGCGCCTTCGCCGGAGCGGTCCTGGTCGGCCTCAACCCCACCCGGCGCGGCGCCGCCCTCGCGCGCGACGTCCGGCTCGCCGACTGCCAGTTCGTGCTGGCCGAACCGAAATACCGGCCGCTGCTGGCCGGGCTCGACCTCGGCGGCGCCGCCGTGCGGGACCTGGAATCGTGGGCGCCGGCGAACGACCCGGTCGAGCCCGTCCCCGTCACGGCCGACGACCTGCTGATGCTCATCTTCACCTCCGGCACCAGCGGCGACCCGAAGGCCGTGCGCTGCACCCACGGCAAGATCGCCTTCCCCGGCGCGATGCTCGCCGACCGCTTCGGCCTGTCCGCATCGGACACCGTGTACGTCACCATGCCGCTGTTCCACTCCAACGCCGTCATGGCAGGCTGGGCCGTCGGGCTCGCCGCCGGGGCGGGCATCGCGCTGCGCCGGCGGTTCTCCGCCTCGGGCTTCCTGCCCGACGTCCGGAAGTTCGGCGCGACCTACGCCAGCTACGTCGGCAAGCCACTGTCCTATGTGGTCGCTACGCCGCCGCGGCCGGACGACGCGGACAACCCGCTTCGCCTCGTCTACGGCAACGAAGGGGCGAGCGCCGACCTGGCCGCGTTCGGGGAACGGTTCGGCTGCAAGGTCGTCGACGCGTTCGGCTCCACCGAGGGCGGCGTCGGGTTCGCCCGCACCGACGACACCCCGCCCGGCTCGCTCGGGCGCCCCACCGGCGACGTGGCCATCCTGCACCCGGACACCGGCCTGCCGTGCCCACCGGCCGAGTTCGACGGCGACGGCCGGCTGGTCAACGCCGCCGAGGCCGTCGGCGAGCTGGTCAACACCGCGGGCGCCGGCTGGTTCGCCGGGTACTACCGCGACCCGGCGGCCGACGCCGAACGGCTGCGTGGCGGCCGGTTCCACACCGGCGACCTCGCCTACGCCGACGCCGACGGCTTCTGCTACTTCGCCGGGCGGCTGGGTGACTGGCTGCGCGTCGACGGCGAAAACCTCGGCACCGCCCCGATCGAGCGCATCCTGCTGCGGCACCCGGCGATCACCGAAGCCGCCGTGTACGCGGTGCCGGACCCGGTGACCGGCGACCAGGTGATGGCCGCCGTCGTCACCGGCGGCGGGGCGCTGGACCCGGCCGGGCTGGGCCGGTTCCTCGCCGCCCAGGCCGATCTCGGGCCCAAGCAGGTGCCCCGGTACGTGCGCACGGTCCGCGAGCTCCCGCGGACGCCGACGTTCAAGGTCCTCAAGCGGCAGCTGGCCGCCGAGGGCCTCGACGGCGACGTCTGGGAACGCGCCGGGACCGGCATCGCCTACGCACCACTGGCGCCGGGGTCACGCCGGCCCGCCGCGCGGACGTGACCCCGGGGGCGGTCAGGCGGTGGTGCAGGCCGCGCCGTTGAGCGCGAACGCCGTCGCCGCCCCGGTGTTGCCGGTGTGGCCGGCCTGGAACCCGATGGTGGTCGACGCACCGGGTGCGAGCTCGGCGTTGTAGGCGACGTTGGTCGCGGTCACCTGCCCGCCGGCCGGCGCGTAGGTGGCGCTCCAGCCCGAGGTGATGGTCTGGCCCGCGGGCAGGGTGAAGGTCAGCGACCAGCCGCTGACCGCGGCCGAGCCGGTGTTCGTGATGGTGATGTTCTCGGTCAGGCCGGTGTTCCACGCGTTGACCGCGGTGCCGACCCGGCAGGCGCCGGTGCCCGGCGGCGGGTCGTCCGGCGGCGGCGTGGTCGAGCCGAACTGCGAGAAGAACTGCCAGACCAGGGCCGGTACCCAGGTCCGCGACCCGCTGTCCCCGGTCGCGCCGTCCTGCGGGGCGGCGATGTGGCCCTCGTCGAAGGCGGCCCACTGCACCGGGTACCCGGCCCGGCAGCCCGCGTAGCTCGTCACCCGGTGCGTCAGGCTGCCCTGCGCCGGCTCGGGCGGGTTCTGGGCGGTGCAGCCGTTGTTGGCCACGAACCGGTCCCGCAGCGACCGGCCGCCGGAGATGCCGAGCACGTTGTCCCGCAGGCCGTGCACGCCGAGGTAGGCGATGGGCTGCGTGCCGCCGCTGCACCCGCTGAGCACGCCGCCGGACTGCACGGCGACCGCGCGGAACACCGTGGCCCGCGAACAGGCCAGCGAGTAGCTCATCGCGGCGCCGTAGCTGAAGCCGACGGCGAACAGCTGGCTCGTGTCGACGCAGAGATCGCCCTCCAGTGCCCGGATGAGGTCGTCGACGAAGGTGACGTCCTCGCCGCCGGAGTTGGCCCAGCCGTTGTTGAACCCCTGCGGCGCCACGAAGATCGTGCTGTTGTTCGCCAGCTGCTGCAGGCCGTAGTAGGCCCAGGCCCCGGTTTGCACGGTCCGGCCGGTGTCGACGTCGGTGGCGGTGCCGCCCAGCCAGTGGAAGCCGAAGATCAGCCGGTAGGGGTGGGTGCGGTCGTAGCCGTCGGGGATGCGCAGGATGTAGTTGCGGCTCTTCCCGCTGGTCTGGATGGTCCGCGTACCGCTGGTCAGCGTCGGCGCCTTCCCGCAGCCGGCGGTCGCGGCCGCCGGTTGCGCCGGCGCGCTCTCGGCCACCCCGCCCACCACCGGCAGGAGCACGGCGGCGGCCAGGGCCACCAGGACCTTCCTCATCATCACGGGCTCCTTCCGGCGATCGGCAGGCCCGATGCTGAAACCGCCGCATCCGGGCTGTCAACCGGCCGTGGAGTCGTGGCAGGACAAGGGCTTCCGCCGGGGTGAAACTTTCAGCGGGCCGCGTCGGAAACCCTTGTCGCGAAAGCGATCCGGCCGTGACCGGTCACAGCTCCCCGACGGCCGCCTCGACCTTGCGCTGCAGCTTGTTCATCCCGCCGAGCCACCGGTCGGTCTCGGTGGCGCGCGCGGCGTAGTAGCCCGCGACCTCCGGGTGCGGCAGCACCAGGAACCGGTTCTCCGCCATCGCCGCGAACAGCGCGTCCGCCACCTGCTCCGGCTCGATCGCCGACGCGCCCATCAGCAGCTGGCCCGCCGTTCCGGTGTTCTCCAGCATCGCCGTGCGCACGCCCTGCGGGCAGATCGCCTGCACGGTGATGCCGCGGTGGCGGTAGGTCGCCGACAGCCACTCCGCGAAGGCCAGCGCGCCGTGCTTGGTCACCGAGTACGGCGCCGAGCCGAGGCTGGTCAACAGCCCCGCCGCGGACACCGTCGCGATGAAGTGGCCCTTGCCGCGCTCGAGCCACGCCGGCAGCAGCAGGTTCGCCGCGCGGACGTGGGACATGACGTTGACGTCCCAGGTGCGCGCCCACACCTCCTCGCCGCTTTCCGCGCCGCCGAAGGGCGCGATGCCCGCGTTGGCGCAGAAGACGTCGATCTCGCCCAGCGCCGAGCGGGCGCTGTCGATCAGCTTCGTGACGCCGTCCAGGCTCGCGACGTCGCCGGCGAAGGCCGTCCCGCCGACTTCGGCGGCCACCTCCGCGGCCTTGTCGCCGTCGAGGTCGGCCACCACGACCCGAGCTCCGTCGGCGGCGAAGCGGCGGGCCAGCGCGGCCCCGATGCCACCGCCGCCCCCGGTGACGACGACGCCGGTCACAGGCCACCGCCCAGGGTCACGCCGCCGTCGAGGACCACCGTCTGCCCGGTGATCCAGGCCGCGTCGTCGGAGAGCAGGAACGCCACCGCGCCCGCGATGTCCGACGGCACGCCGAGCCGCTTCATCGGGTACGCCGAGGCAACCTCCTCTTCGCGGCCCTCGTACAGCGCGGTCGCGAACTGCGTCTTGACCACGGCCGGTGCCACGGCGTTGACCCGGATCTTCGGCCCCAGCTCGGCACCGAGCTCGACGGTCAGCCGCAGCAGCGCGGCCTTGCTGACGCCGTAGAGGCCGATGCCCGGCGAAGCGCGGATCCCGGCGACGGAGGAGACGTTGACGACCGCGCCGCCGTGCTCGCCCATCCACGCGTCGCGGGCGCGCTTGGTCCAGCCCAGCGGCGCGAGCACGTTGACGGCGAGGATCTTCGCCGCGGCGGCCGGGTCGATGTCCAGCGTGGGGCCGTAGGCGGGGTTGATGCCGGTGTTGTTGACCAGGTAGTCGAGCCGGCCGAAGGTCTCGATCGTCCGGGCGACCGTCTCGTCCTGGTGGTCGGTGTCGTCGGCCTTGCCGGCCACGAACATGGCGACGTCCGGGCCGCCGAGGGAGCTGACGGCCTCTTCCAGGGCCTCCGTCTTGCGCGCGGTGAGGCAGACCTTGGCGCCGCGCTCGACGAGCGTCTTCGCGATCCCGAGGCCGATGCCCCGGCTGGCCCCGGTGACGATCGCGACGCGATCCTTGAACGAGTTCACGTCAGTGTGTCTCCTTCGGGTGTGGTGCCCGGCACATACCAAGCAGTCGGTCAGTGGCCATTATGCGCGATGCGGCGGAGGTCTCAAGGTGGACACCCGTCACACTCTCACCGCCCGAACCGTGATCTTCACGCGCTAGCTTCCCCGGATCACGACTCCGAGGAGGCCCCGTGCGCAGAACCGGTCCCGCCATCGCCGCGGCGGCACTCCTCCTGGCCGCCTGCGACCCCGGACCCGGTGGCACCGCGCCGGCCGGCCCCGCCACCCCGGCCGCTCCGGTCACCGACGTCGCCCAGCTCGTGGCGGCCGCGCGGGCCGGCATCGCCGAGGCGCCGTCGGCCGCCTTCACGACGACCGCGGTGCTGGGCACGAACACCACGGACACCCCGGGCTCGCTCGGCTTCGACGGCAGCACGTGCCGTCTCACGATGACGGTGGACGGCAGCGAGCTCCGCGTGATCGGCAAGAAGACCTTCACGCACGCACCGGCGGGAATCCCGGGGAAGGAGTGGGTCGGCACCGACCCGGACAGCACCGACCCGATCGCCCGGATGGCGGGCGGGGCGATCCCGGTGGTCGCGAAGCTGCCCGACCTCTGCGTGGCGCTGGCGGAGATCGAGCGGACCGGCCGGATCGTGTCCGCGGAGCAGACCCGGCTCGGCGACCTGCCGGTCGACCACTACCGCCTCGAACTCGACACCGCGAAGGCGCCGGAGCTGTTCCCCGAGTTCGCCACGCCGCCGCTGGACGGCAAGCCGGCCCGGACGAGCACCGCGAAGCTGCCCGCCGAGCTGTGGCTGGACGCGGCCCGGCGGCCGGCGCGGTTCACCGTCGACCTGTCCACCGGGTTCCCCCAGGGCGACCCGGCCAGGGGTACCACCGACTACCGCGACTGGGGCAAGCCGGTGGACATCCAGCCGCCGCCCGCCGACCAGGTCGCCGACCTCGGCGAGCTGATGAAGAAGATGGGCACCTGAGGCGGTTCACCGCACCCGGAGCACGAGCTTGCCGGTCGTCGCCCCGGACTCGAGGCGGCGGTGCGCGGTCACCGCGTCCGCCAGCGGCAGGGTTTCGACGTCGACGCGCAGGGTGCCGTCGGCGACGGCCGCGACGGCGCGGCGCAGCGCCCGGCCCGCGGCTTCCGGGGCCACCGCGGAGAACGCGGCGAGGTTGAAGCCGGACACGGTCTTGCCGGTGAACCAGAGCTCGTTGGCCGAGACGCCGACGTCCTCGGCGCCGGAGGCGTTGCCCATGACCACCAGGCGGCCCATCGGGGCGAGCCGGTCCAGGCTCGCGCGGCGCGCCGGCCCGCCGACCATGTCGACCACGACGTCGAACTCCCCGGTGTCCCCGGCCTGGTCGCGCAGGACGGCTTCGTCGTAGCCGAACGCCTTCGCGGCGGCGATCTTCGCTTCGCTGCCGACAGTGCCGACCACCCGCCCGGCCCCGAGCAGCCGGGCGACCTGGCCCAGCTGGCTGCCGACCCCGCCGGCGGCGGCGTGCACCAGCACGCGCTCGCCGGGGGCCAGCCGCGCCACCCGCTCCAGCACGAGGAACGCGGTGGTGCTGTTGGACGGCACCGCGGCCGCCACGGCCAGGTCCGTCTCCGGCACCGGCGCGACGAGGTGGGCCGAGGTGGTGACGACCTCGGCGTAGCCGCCGCTCGCCACGATCGTCAGCGCGGCGACCGGCTGGCCCACCGACAGACCCTCGACGCCGTCGCCGAGCGCGCGGATCCGGCCGGAGACCTCGATGCCGGGGACGAAGGGCAGCGGGACGTCGACCACGCCCTGCCGGTAGAGGACCTCGGCGAAGTTGGCGCCGGCGAAGGCGACGTCGATCGAGACCTCGCCGGGCCCGGGCTCCGGAACGGCCACGGTGCCCAGCCGCAGCACTTCGGCCGGGCCGAACTCGGGGATGGTGACCGCGTTCATGGTGTTCGTCATGCGCCGATCGTGCGGCGGCCGCGCCGGCCGGACCAGGCCCGGCCCAGCCTGGGTCGGCCAGGACCAGGTTGACCGCGCCGGACCGTTCCGTCACGGGAAACAACCACGCCTCGGCCACGTTGTACGGGGTGATGACTCCACCACTCGATTTCTGTGTCCTCGGCGACTCACTGGCGGCCGGCGTCGGCAGCATCCGCGAGGACGACACCCTCGGCCGCCGGCTCGCCGTCCGCCTGCGCGACGCGGGCCACACCGTGCGCCTGCGGACGTTGGGCGTGCCCGGAGCCCGCTCGGCCGACCTCGAACGCCAGGTCGGCGTCGCCCTCGGCGAGCGCGTCGACCTGGCGCTGATCGTGATCGGCGCCAACGACCTCGCCGGGTTCGTCGCCCCCGCGGTCGGCGCCCGGCAGCTGCACGACGCCGTGGCCAGGCTGGTCCGCGCGGGCGCGCGCGTCATCGTGGTGCCGGCGCCCGACCTGGGGATCGTGGCCAGGGTGCCGGGCCCGTACCGACAGCTGGTCTCGGCGGCCAGCGGCCACTACGCGCAGGCTCAGACCGAAGCGGCCGTCCGGGCGGGCGGTGCGGTGGCGACCGCGGGCCCCGAGCTGGCCGCCCGGTTCGCGGCCGAGCCGGCGTTGTTCTCCGCCGACCGGTTCCACCCGTCGTCGGCCGGCTACGCGGTGATCGCCGACGGGCTGGCCCCGCACGTGCTGGCGGCCGCCGCCGACCGGGCCGCCTGAGCCGGTTCGCTCGGCTTCACCCCGCGGTGGCGAGGATCGCCACCTTGAGCGAACTGTCCACAGTGGACGACTCCACCCCGGCGGCCCGGGCGACGGCCGCCCTGCCCGCAACCGAGGCGGGCGGGTTCCGGCTGTCGGTCGAGCAGTCGCTGACCGGGTGTCGTTCACCGCGGGTGCCCCGGTTCTCGCGGCGGCGCAGGCGCTACTGGACCCGTCAGCGTCGCGCGGACAGCTCCGCCGGGTGCAGCTCGTACAGCGCGTAAGCCTTCCGGATCACCGGCTGGGCCACGTTCCGCACCCGCACCCCGCCCGGTGTCACCCCCTGCTCGCACCCGAAGTGCGCGTGCCCGTGCACCGCGAGATCCGCCCCCACCTCGTCGATCGGCTCGCACAGCAGGTACGAACCCAGGAACGGGTGGATCTCGGGCGGCTCGCCGTGCAGCGTGCCGGGGATCGGCGCGTAGTGCGTCAACGCCACCACGACGTCCGTGTCGAGGTTTTGCAACGCTTTGCGCAGCGAATCCGCCGAGGCCATCGTCGTCTCGACGAAGTCCTTCATCTCGCGCTCGCCGAACCGGCTGGCGCACTTGCCGGCGAACCCGCCGCCGAAGCCCTTGACGCCCGCGACGCCCAGGGAGCCGTCCGGCAGGTCGAAGCGGACCGCGTCGCCCTCCAGGACCTCGACCCCCGTCTCGCGCAGGAGGTCGGCGATCATCTCGCCCGCGTCGCTGTGGTGGTCGTGGTTGCCGAGGACCGCGGCGATCGGCACGCCGAGCCCGGCCAGCTCCTCGGCCACCACGCGGGCTTCCTCGACCGTGCCGTGCCGGGTCAGGTCCCCGGCCAGCAGCAGGACGTCGGCGGTGCCCGCCAGGTGCTCCAGGGCCGGCCGGAGCAGGCCGCGGGAGTCCTCGCCCAGGTGCACGTCCCCGACCGCGGCGATCCTCATCGGCCGATCTCCTCCGCGCTCGCCGGTTCGCGGACGTCGGCGACCCGGACGTCGTTGTGCACCAGCTCTCCGGTCAGGTACTCGCCGACGACGGCGTCCACCTCCGCCTTCCGCTCGGGGCAGACGACTTCGCCGGTCAGGTGGACGTGCTCGCCCCGCACGGTCACGTGCACGCCGAGCTCGGCGGTGCGGGGGTCTTCGGCCAGCGCCCGGCTCAGCCGGGCGACGAGGTACTGCGGTGGTTCGGGCACGAGAGCCTCCTTCGGATCGATCACGGCCAGGTCACCCAGCAGCGTCAGGAACGCCCGGGCGTAGGGGGACGCCGACACCTGCACGGCGACGTCGGTCCAGTCGACCTGCTCGCGCAGGTCGCGGGCGATCCGCAGCAGCGGCGCGAAGTCGCAACGGTGCGCGCTGAGCACGAGCAGCTTGTCCACCAGCAGGTCGGTGCCGGAGACGACCGGCGCCGCGGTGGAGCCGATGCGCATCAGCGCCGCGCGGTCGAGCAGCTCGTCGGTCACCGGCCGCTGGTTGGGGCCGTGGATCAGGTCGATGAGGATTTCCCCGTCGTAGACCTTGGTCAGCCAGTCCTCCGGCGGGTGCACGCGGCGCAGGCCCGCGGCGGTGAGCACCTCCGCGGCCCGGTCCGCGTCGCCGGGCTTGAGGAACAGGTCGACGTCGTGGTCCGACGGCGGCCCGCCGCGGGCGTACACGGCCAGGCCACCGGCGACGGCGAACCGGATGTCCGTGCCGTCGAGCGCGGTCACCACACGGGTCAGGCTCTGCAGCAGCGCCTCCGCTTCCATGGCGGAGGACTACCCGCGACCGGGCAGGCCCTAACCGCCGCCGCCGGGCCGCTGCCGGATCCACGCGCGGGCGCCCTCGACGGTCGGGTGCAGCGCGAGCGCGCCGTCCATGCGGGTGACCTGCAGGGACCGCACCACCGGGCGGCCGTCGGCGACCACCGCGAACGGCAGGTCCGCGGCCTCCGTCTCGTCGAGGAGTTCGGCGAGGACCTGCAGCCCGGCCGAGCCGCAGAAGGTGACCGCACCCAGGTCGACGATGAGCGCATCCGGCGCACCGGCCAGCGCGTCGCGCGCCCCGGTGCGCAGCTCCGCCGCGGTGCCGAGGTCCAGGTCGCCTGCCGCCACGACCACGACGGCCTCGGGGACGGAACGGACCCGCACCGTGAGTGCCGGCGTCCGGTCGTCGGTCACGGGGCTCCCCTCTGTCGCTGCCAGGTCCGACTTTAGAGGTGCTGCATCGTTTTGTCATCGATTTGCCGGGTAATCGGAGGACAGACCAGCCCTGAGCAGAGAGGACAGGCCGCGATGAGCACCGTCACCGAATCCGTCGACGTCGAGACCGACGTCACCACCGCCTACAACCAGTGGACGCAGTTCGAGTCGTTCCCGCACTTCATGGAGGGCGTCGACGAGATCCGGCAGCTCGACGACACCCACACCCACTGGAAGATCAGCGTCGGCGGGCAGACCCGCGAGTTCGACGCGACGATCACCGAGCAGCACCCGGACGAGCGGGTGGCCTGGAAGTCCGACTCCGGCCCGACGCACGCCGGTGTCGTGACGTTCCACCGCCTCGACGACCGGCACACCCGGGTCACCGCCCAGCTGGACATCGACCCGGAGGGCTTCGTCGAGAACGTCGCCGACAAGCTCGGCATCCTCGACCGCCGCGTCAAGGGCGACCTGGGCCGGTTCAAGACGTTCATCGAGGAGCGCGGCGGCCGCGAAACCGGCGCCTGGCGCGGTGACGTCGCCCGCCCGGGCAGCTGACCCGGCCGCAAGGCCAGCCCCGCGACCGCCCCCGCCGTCACCTGAACGGCGGGGGCGGTCGCATGCCGCGGTGAGACGAATTCCTGTCGCTGCGAAACCGATTCACCGCCGGTCCGGTGAAGACTTTTCCGGATGCACCCGGGCGGAGCAGCGGGCGGACGGCGCGTGCACCGGACGTCTCCGGGGACAGGCCCGATCGGGCGGCCCCGGCGTCGCCGGTTTCCGCCGTTCAGTATTCGTTCAGTTCGCCTGCGTGCCGGAAAGTGTTGTCCCGCAACGGTTTCCGAAGATCGGAAGGTGGCCGGGCGCGGCCGCGGCCGCGTATGGTCGGGCCGGCACGAGCTGGGAGCGCTCCCCATCCGGCCCCGACGAAGGAGGACAGCGTGGTTCCCCGACGCAAGACCCTGCTTTCCCTGGTGGTGACGGCGGTGACCGCCGTGCTGCTGGGCGGCGTGCTCACCGGTGTCGCCGCCGCGCACGGCTCGGCCACCGACCCGCCGTCGCGCAACTACGGCTGCTGGAACCGCTGGGGCAGCGACTTCCAGAACCCCGCGATGGCGACGAAGGACCCGATGTGCTGGCAGGCCTGGCAGGCCGACCCGAACGCGATGTGGAACTGGAACGGGCTCTACCGCGAAGGCGTGAAGGGCAACCACCAGGGCGCGATCCCCGACGGGACGCTGTGCAGCGGCGGCCGCACGCAGGCGCCCCGGTACAACGCCCTGGACACGGTCGGCGGGTGGCAGACGGCCGACAAGGACAACCGGTTCACCCTGACCATCACCGACCAGGCCCGGCACGGCGCCGACTACCTGCTGGTGTACATCACCAAGCAGGGCTTCGACCCGGCGACCCAGCCCCTGACCTGGGGCAGCCTCGAGCTGGTCGCCCAGACGGGCCGCTACGCACCGGCCGGGCAGTACCAGGTCGCGGTGAACGCGGGCACCCGGACGGGGCGGCACGTCGTCTACACCATCTGGCAGGCGAGCCACCTCGACCAGTCGTACTACTTCTGCAGTGACGTGAACTTCTCCGGCCGCTGACCGTACCGCGCGAACCACGCGGCGGCGGCCCGCAGCGGGACGTCGACCGGCGGGAGCTCGGGGTACCAGGCTTTCTCCCATTCGAGTGACACCCAGCCGGACCACGAGCGCAACAGCTCACCGCACTCGTGGAGCGGGACGACGCCCTCCCCCGGCGGCACCGGCGTGGGTGTTCCGCGGCCGGCGACGTCCTTGACCTGGAAGTAGCCGAGGTAGGGGCCGAGCCGTTCGTTCGTGACGGCCGGTGGTTCGCCGGCTCGCCAGGGGTGCACCGCATCCCAGAGGACGGCGGCGAGTTCGGGTGCGCCGAACCCGGCGACGAGGTCCAGGGCGGCGGCGCCGGTGGGGTGCGAGTCGTGGGTTTCGACGAGCAGCCGGACACCGGCGCTTCGCAGGTCGTCGAGCACGGCGGCGATGCGGGGCCGGGCGTCCCCGTCGCCGCCGGGGAAGACGCGGATCTGCGGGGCGCCGATGCGGTGGGCGAGGTCGATCAGGGCCTTGAGCTCGTCGACGACGGGGCGGTCGTGGCCGGGAGAGGTGATTTTGGCGTAGCCGGCCAGGCACGAGACGGCGAGGTTTTCGCCGTCGAGGAGGGTCCGGACGGCTTTGGCAGCGGAGGCGGAGAGTCCCAAGTGGACTTCTTCGTCCGGGTGGACGCGGAGTTCGAGGCCGGTGCAGTGGTGGGATTTGGCGGTGCGGGCGGCTTCGCGGACGGGGAGGCTGGGCATGCCCAGCGTGCTCACGGCGAACTGCCAGCTCATCAACGGCCTCCCCTGGTTGCCCGGAGGCGATTGTAAGCGCTTTCTGGCGGCCTGCGCTGCACGATGCCGTGGGCGCGGTGATCCGGGTGCCCTGGCCGGAACCGCGGTAGGCCACCCTCGCGCGAACGCCTGCCGGCCGGGCCTCGCGTCGCCCCCTCGGCCGGGGAGAGACCGAGCCTGCGTGCACCCGTTCGAACCAAGGGCAGGCCACCCCGGCCCCGAACACCCGCCGGGCAAGCCTCGCATCGCCACCCATCCGCCGGGAGAGGCCGCGTCCGCGATCACTTCCGGCGCGAACTCCCGCCGGGCGTCGCCCGTTCCGGCCGTTGGCAGGCCGGTGCCCGCGCCCCGTGATCACCTCGGGGCGCGGGTACCGGTCCGGCTCAGTGGGACTTCTGCTGGCCGCGGCCCGCGGGCGCGCGGCCGTTCGCACCCTCGGCGGCCTTGGCCGCCTGCTGGGCCGGCTTCTCGGCCGGCGTCGGCTTGGCCGGAGCCGGCTTGGCCGCCGGCTGCGAAGCCGGAGCCGAGCCAGAAGCCGCGCCCGAGCCCGAAGCCGAGCCCGAGCCCGAAGCCGGGGCCGAGCCCGAAGCCGGCGTCGGAGCGGCAGCCGTCGTCGGAGCCGAAGGCGGGGTCGGCTTGGCCTCCGGCTGGGCCGACGCGTCCTCGGCCAGCGGGTTCGGCCGCCGGATCTTGGTCACCGTCACGATCGCCGCCGCCAGTGCTCCCAGCGCCAGGAACCACGGCCAGCGAGCCCGCTTCGAACGCTCGCCGCGGGCCACGCTCTTGGCCTCCTGGAGCGCCACCGCCAGGTCGCGCTTGGCCGTCGCCACCGCCTTGCGGCGGCTGCGGCCCGACTCGCCCGCCGAACCCACCACCGTGGCCACCGCCTGGGCCGCCTTGCGGCCCGGGTCGCGCAGCTTCGCCGCGCGGGCGAGGACCTCGTCGCGGGCCGCGCCGGAGTGGGTCAGCACGTCACGGCGGGACGACCGGGTGCTCTTGTCGAAGTCCTTGCTCGCCGCCCGGCCGACCTTCGCGAGTTCGTCCTTGCCTTCGGCCAGCTTCCGGTCGGTGATTTCGACCGCCCGTGCGGCCGCGGCCGCACCCACCCGCGCGGCCTCCGCGGCGAGGTCCCGTACGCCGGCCGCCGCCGTCTTCACCGATCGCCCGACCGGGGCGTCGCCCTGGCTCATGTGATCACCTCTCACTCGTCGCAGCAGGCATCACCTGCTCACCTCACCTCCATGGGCTACCCAGCGAGAGCGCATCCGGAACATCAGGCCTGTTCCACGTCCAGCGCCAGGTGCCGGACGCTCACGATGACCGCCGGGTTCTGGAACTCCACCGGCACGCCCGGCGCGACCGCCAGGTCCCGGTACCGCGAGAAGAGCACCTCGAACGCGATCCGGCCCTCCAGGCGCGCCAGCGGCGCGCCGAAGCAGAAGTGGATCCCGTGGCCGAACGTCAGGTGCGGGTTGGGGCTCCGCCCCGGCTCGAACACGTCCGGCCGCTCGAACAACGCCGGGTCGCGGTTGGCCGAGGCCAGGTCCGCCATCACGATCGCGTTCTCCGGGATCCGGTGGCCGCCCAGCTCGACCTCCCGGGTCGTCCGGCGGCCCAGCTCGGGGAACGGCGGCAGCATCCGGAGCACCTCCTCCAGCGCCGCCGGCAGGCGCTCCGGCGCACTCCGCAGGGCCGCCGCCTCGGCCGGGTTCCGGTCGAACGTCAGCACGGCGTTCCCCAGCAACGCCGTCGTCGTGATGTGCCCGGCGATCAGCAGCAGCGCGACGAACCCGACGATCTCCTGGTCCTCGAGCCGCTCGCCGTTGAACTCCGCCTCCACCAGCCTGCTCGTCAGGCCCGGGCCGGGGTGGGCGCGGTGGTGGCGGATGTGGTCGAGGATGTAGGCGTTCATCTCGCGGATCGTCGGCGCGATCGCGTCCAGCGCGCGCTGGATGTCCGCCATGTCGGCCGATTCGCCCAGCTGGTCGCCGCTGAACAGGACCTGGGCCCAGCGGGTGAACAGCGGGCGGTCCGCCACCGGCACGCCGAGCAGCTCCGCGATCACGATGATCGGCAGCGGGTACGCCAGCGCGTCGACCACGTCGAAGCGGGACGTCCCGGCCACCTCGTCGAGCAGCTCGCCCGCGATGGCCCGGATCCGCGGCTCCAGGCCCGCCACCACCCGCGGGGTGAACGCCTGGCTGACCAGGGTGCGCAGCTTGCGGTGGTCCGGCGGGTCCATCCCGACGAAGTTGCCCTTGCGGAAGGTCTCGAAGTCCTCCTGGACCGGCGTGAGCCCGCTGAAGTCCGACGAGAACGCGGCCGGATCGGACAGCACCCGGGAGACGCCCGGGTGGTCGAGCACCCGCCACGTGCCCGCTTCCTCGTCGTGGTGCACCGGGCCGCTGCGGTCGCGCAGCTCGGCCGCACGCGCCAGCATGCCCTCGAAGGCGAACGATTCCTGGGTGGTCATGACGTCTTCTCCTCGGTGGTCGTCGGCTCGGGTGCGGGCATCAAGGTGTCGGCGCGGGGGAACCGGCGCAGCGTCGGGCTGATCGTGACGACCAGCGTCACCAGTGCGATCCCGGCCGCGCACAGCACGACGGCGCCGGTGCCGGGGAACGCCTGCACGACCAGGCCGCCGAAGGCGGGCCCGGTCGCCGCGGACACGCCGCCGATCACGCCCATCACGCTGGTCAGCCGGCCACGCAGGCGGTCGGGGGTGAGCAGCAGCTGGTAGGTCCCGATGGTCGTGTTGGCGGTCGGCGGCAGCAGGGCCATCGCGACGAACAGCGCGCCCAGCAGGTAGCCGTCGTGGATCACCGCCGCGAGCGGGGTGAGCAGCGTCAGCACCCAGAACACGCTCATGATCGACACGTACGGGCTCAGCCGCCGCTGCAGGTAGGGCGCGATCAGCGACCCCACCACGCCGCCGACGCCGAGCATCGCGGCCATCACGCCGATCTCGCCCGAGGTGACGCCGCGTTGCCGGGCCAGCACGATGATGACGATGTAGTACGCGCTGAAGAAGAAGTTCAGGCTCACCGCGCACGCCACCGTGACCCGCACGTGCCGCTCGCTCCACACCCAGCGCAGTCCCTCCGCCATCTCCCTGCCCAGGTGGCCGCCCTCGGCGGGCTCGGCCGTGCGGCGCGGTGCCCGGACGAAGGTCAGCGCGACCAGCGAAACCAGGTGGACGAGCACGTCGAAGGCGAACGGCACGGCCCGGCCGAGGCCGTAGAGGAACCCGCCGACCGCGGTGCCCGACAGCTGGCCGAGCGCGCCGCGCGCGGAGTTCATCGCCACCGCCGTCGGCAGCTGGGCCGGGGGCACGACGCCGGCCAGCAGCGCGCCCTCGGCCGGGCCGAACAGCGACCGGCAGCAGCCCATCACCGCCGCGACCGCGACGAGGTGGGGCACGCTGACGCGGTCCCACCAGATCGCCGCGACCAGGCTACCCACCGCCACCGCGTACACCGCTTCGCAGCCGAGCAGGATCTTCTTGCGGTCCCACCGGTCCGCCAGCGCGCCCGCGGGCAGCCCGGCGACCAGCTGGGCCATCGCGTCCACGCCGAGGACCAGCCCGGACAGCGCGGGCGAGCCGGTCACCGCCAGCACCAGCAGCGGCAACGCGATCATCGACGCGCTGAACCCGGCCTCGGACAGCGCCTGGCTGCCCCACAGCAGCCGGTAGTCGCGGTTCCGGGACAGCCGCGCGGTCACCGCCGCTCCTTCCGGCGGGCCGGGGCCAGTACGGCGGCGGCGATGCGCCGCAACGCGGCCGCGAAGTCGCGCACCAGCGCCTCGGCGGTCTTCCGGTCGTGGCGGCCGGGCTGGTAGATGAGCGAGAACACCAGCTCGCCGTCCTGGACCGCGCCGACCAGGTCGAGCAGGTGCGGGTGGTGCTCGTCCGGGTCGTGGTCGCGGCCGAGCGAACCGCGGACGGCGGCGTAGAGCCCCTCGGCCGTCGACGCCCCGCCCGAGCCGTCCCACTGGCCGAGGTAGTTGAACGAGATCTGCGGGGTGGCCCCCGCGAGCCGCGCCCGGACGTCCGGGTCGCCGAGGTGGCGGAGGGCGCCGTAGCCGAACCCGTTGCCCGGCACGGCCCGCAGCTGCTTGCGGACGGACTTGACGAGCGCCCGCCAGTCCGGGTCCGCCCCCACACCGTCCGCTGTGGACAGTGCCACCGGGAACAGCGTGGTGAACCAGCCGACGGTCCGGGTGAGGTCGACGCCGTCGAGCACGTCCTCCCGGCCGTGGCCCTCCAGCGCGATCGCCGCGTCCGGGCGGCCGGTCCAGCGGGCCAGCGCCCAGGCCAGCGCGGTGAGCAGGACGTCGTTGACGCGCGTGCGGTAGGCCGCGGGTGCCGAGCGCAGCAGGGCGTCGGTGTCGCTCGCGTCGAGCACCACGGTGACCTCGGCCGTGCCGGTGGCGCCGCCGTCGTGGTCCACCGGCAGTGCGCCCGCCGCGGGCAGGCCGGTCCAGTACGCCAGTTCGTCGTCGAAGCCACCGGCGCGGACGTGCTCGCGCAGGCGGTGCGCCCAGTCCCGGAACGACGTCGTGCGCGGGCCGAGGTCGACCGGGAGGTCCCGGGCGGCCTGGCGGTAGGCGGTGTCGAGGTCGTCGAGCAGGATGCGCCAGGAGACGGCGTCGACCACGACGTGGTGCGCGGCCAGGAACAGCCGCGGCCGCCAGCCCGGATCGGCCGTCACCAGCACCGCCGCGAGCAGCGGACCCCGGGTGAGGTCGAACCCGGCGTGGACCGTGTCGGCGATCCGCTCCAGTGCGGCCGTCCGGTCGGAGTCGGGCACGGCGGTGAGGTCCTCGTGCCGCAGCTGCGGCAGCGGCTCGACGTCGGCGTTGTGCTGCTGCCAGCCCTCTTCGGTCCGTTCGAACCGCATCCGCAGGGCGTCGTGGTGGGTCCACACCGCGGCCAGCGCCGTGCGCAGCGCCCCGGCGTCGAAGCCGTCGGCCAGCTCGACCAGCATCGACTGGTTGAAGTGGTGCGGGTTGACGGTGTGGGTGGCGAAGAACCAGTCCTGGATCGGGGTCAGCGGCACCGGCCCGACGACCGGGCCGTCCGGCTCGGCGGTTTCGGCCACCGCGCCGGCTTCCGGTGCCAGCGCGGCGACCGTCTGGTGCAGGAAGATGTCCTTGGTGGACAGCTGGAGCCCGGCCTGCCGGGCCCGGGACACGACCTGCATGCTGAGGATGGAATCGCCGCCCAGCTCGAAGAAGTTGTCGGCGGTGCCGACCCGGTCCAGGCCGAGGACCTGGGCCCAGATGTCGCAGAGCACGCGCTCGGCCGGGGTCGACGGCTCGACGTGCCGGGCGGCGGGTTCGGTCGCGGCGGCCACCACGGGCAGCGAACGGCGGTCGACCTTGCCGCTCGGGCCGATCGGCAGGGCGGCCAGCTCCTGCAGGGCCGAGGGCACCAGGTGGGCGGGCAGGGAGCGGGCGAGGAATTCACGCAGCTCGCCGGCGCCGACCGGGTCCGTCCCGGGTTCGGTGACGTAGCAGGCGACCAGGCGTTTGTGGCCGGAGCCGTCCTGCTGGACCGCGGCCACCGCGGCGGCCACGCCGGGGTGGCGGGTCAGTGCCGCCTCGGCTTCGCCGAGTTCGATGCGGAAGCCGCGGACCTTGACCTGGTCGTCGGCCCGGCCGGTGAATTCGAGCTGCCCGGCGGCGGTCCACCGGACGACGTCGCCGGTGCGGTACATCCGCTCCCCCGGCGCACCGAACGGGTTGGCGGTGAACCGGTCGGCGGTCAGGCCGGGCCGGTCGAGGTAGCCGCGGGCCAGGCTCGGCCCGGCGACGTACAGCTCGCCCGCCACCCCGATCGGCACGGGCTGGAGCGCGGCGTCGAGCACGTAGCCGCGGGTGTTCGGGATGGGACGGCCGATCGGCGGTGGCGTGCCCGGTGCGAGGGGGTCGCTCCAGGTCGCGACGATCGTCGATTCGGTGGGGCCGTAGGCGTTGATCATCCGCCGTCCGGGGGCCCACCGGTCGACGAGCTCGGGCGGACAGGCGTCCCCGCCGACGACCAGCGTGCGCAGGTCCGGCAGGTCGGTGGCCGGCACGGTGGCGAGCGCCGCGGGCGGGATCAGGGTGTGGGTGATCCGGTGGCCGGCCAGGAACTCGGCCAGGGGTTCGCCGAGCAGCGGTTCCGGCGGGACGACGACGAGCGCGGCACCCGAAGGCAGGGCCAGGCAGAGTTCGAGGATGGAGGCGTCGAAGCTCGGCGAGGAGTAGGCCAGGACGCGGTCGCCTTCGGTGACCTGCAGGTGCTCGGCTTCGGCCGCGGCGAAGGAGGCCAGCCCGGCGTGGGTGACGACCACGCCCTTGGGCCGGCCGGTGGAGCCGGAGGTGTAGATGACGTAGGCGGGGTGCTCCGGCCGCACGGCGACCGGTGAGGCGGCCTCGCCTTCGAACAACCGCGGGTCGTCCAGCGTGAGCACTTCCACGCCGTCCGGCACCGGCGGGGCCAGGCCCTCCAGCGTGAGGACCAGTACCGGCCGGGCGTCCGACAGCATGAACGTGATGCGCTCGATCGGGTAGGTCGGGTCGACCGGGACGAACGCCCCGCCGGCCCGCCACACCGCCAGCTGCGCCACCACGAGCTCCACCGAGCGCGGCAGCGCCAGCGCCACGATCCGCTCCGGGCCGATGCCTCGCTCGGCGAGCAGCCGCGCCAGCCGGGCCGCGCGGGCCTCCAGCTCGGCGTAGGTGAGCGTCTCGCCCGCGATCACCGCCGGCGCGTCCGGTGTCCGCCGCGCGCGGGCCGACACCAGCTCCGGCAGGGTGCGCGGCTCGACCGCGACCGCCGTGTCGTTCCACGTTTCCACGACCTGCTCGCGTTCGGCCGCGCCGAGCAGCGGCAGCCGCGACACCGGACGGCCCGGGTCGTCCGCGACGCCCGCGAGCAGCACGCCCAGGTGGGCGGCCAGGCGGTCGATCGTGGCCGCGTCGAACAGGTCCGTGTTGTAGGTCAGCGCCGCCCGCAGCACGTCCCCGTCCGGCTGGAACTCCAGCGTGAGGTCGAAGTTCGCCGCCGTCGCGGTCTGGGCGATCTCCTCGGTTTCCAGGCCGGGGAGCCGGGTCGTCTCGCGGGGGCTGTTCTGCAGCACCACCATCACCTGGAACAACGGCGTGCGGCTCGGGTCGCGGCCGGGCTGGACGGCGTCGACCACCCGGTCGAACGGCAGGTCCTGGTGGTCGAAGGCCGCGCGCACCCCGGCCGCGACCTCGTCCAGGAACGCCGTGAACGCCAGGTCCGGGCGGACCCGCGAGCGCAGCACCAGCGTGTTGACGAAGAACCCGACCAGGCCTTCGAGCTCCGGGCGCTCCCGGCCGGAGGTGACCGTGCCGACGGCGACGTCGTCCTGCCCCGCCCAGCGGCCCAGCAGCACCTGGCAGGCCGCGACGAGCGTGCTGAACAGGGTCGTCTCGCGCTGCCGGCTCACCTGCTCGAGCCGCGCGGTCACCGCGGCAGGGACGACGATCTCGCGGGTCGCGCCGCGGGTGGTGCGCACCGGCGGCCGGGGCCGGTCGGTGGGCAGCTCCAGCGGGGTGAGGTCGCGCAGGCGCTCGGTCCAGTACTCGGTCTGGCCGGCCAGGACCCGCTCGGCGAGGCGGCCGCGCTGCCAGGCCGCGAAGTCCGCGTACTGCACCGGCAGCGGCGGCAGGTCCGCCGGTTCGCCGCGCAACGCCGCCGCGTAGCACGCGCCGACCTCCTCGGCGATCAGGCCGTTCGACCAGCCGTCGGTGACGATGTGGTGCACCGCCACGGTGAGCACGTGCTCCCGCGGGGCGAGCCGGATCAGCTTCGCCCGCAGCAGCGGCCCTTCTCTGAGGTCGAAGGGCTGCTCGCCGTCGGCGCGCAGGAGGTCGTCGAGCTCCTCCTCGCCGGCGTCGACGACCGGCAGCGGCACCGGCGACGGCGGGTGCACGAACTGGACGCCGTGGCCGTCGGCCGAGCCGAACGTCGTGCGCAGCGGCTCGTGCCGCTCGACCAGCGCGGTGAACGCCCCGGCCAGCGCGTCGACGTCCAGTTCGCCGCGCAGGCGCACGGCCGAGCTGGTGACGTACTCGGTGCCGCCCGGCTCGAACTCGTCGAGGAACCACAGCCGCTGCTGCGCGAAGGACTGCGGCAGCTCGCCGTCGCGCGGCACGGCCGGGATGGGATCCCGGTCGGTGGCGCCGACGGTTTCGACCGCGGCGGCGAGCCGGGCGACCGTCGGGTGGGCGAAGACCGCCCGCGGCGACAGCGAGACACCGCATTCGGCCAGCAGCCGGGACACCAGGCGGATGCTGAGGATCGAATCGCCGCCCAGTTCGAAGAAGTTGTCCTGGGCACCGACCCGCTCGACGCCGAGCAGCCGTGCCCAGATCCGGGCGACCGCGCGCTCGGTCGCCGTGGCCGGCTCGGCGTACGGCCGTTGCGAGGCGAGCGGGCCGTCCGGAGCGGGCAGCGCCCGGCGGTCGACCTTCCCGTTGCGGTTCAACGGAAGGGCGGGCAGCACCAGCACCACGGCGGGCACCATGTACTCCGGCAGGGACGCGGCCGCGTGCCCGCGCAGCTCGCCGGGATCGGCGGGCCGCTCGAGGACGACGTGCGCGATCAGGCGCCGGGTGCCCGAGGGATCCCGGTGGACGCTCGCGACCGCCTGGGCGACCGCCGGGTGCGCGGCCAGCACGGCCTCGACCTCGGCCGGCTCGATCCGGAACCCGCGCAGCTTGACCTGGTCGTCGGACCGGCCGAGGAACACGAGCTCGCCGTCGGGTCCGCGCCGGACGACGTCGCCGGTGCGGTACATCCGCTCCCCCGGCGCGCCGAACGGGTCGGGCACGAACCGCTCCGCGGTCAGGCCGGGCCGGCCGAGGTAGCCGCGCGCCAGTCCGGCGCCGGCCAGGCACAGCTCGCCGGGTGCCCCGGCGGGCAACGGACGCAGCTCCGCGTCGAGCACGTACGCGCGCATGCCGTCCAGCGGTCGCCCGATCGGCACCGGCTCGGGCACGGCCTCCCCGGCCATCCGGTACGAAGTCGCAAAGGTGGTCGTCTCGGTGGGGCCGTAGCCGTCGACCACGACGAGACCCGGGCACGCGGCCTGAACCGCCCGCACCACGGCGGGCGGGACGACGTCGCCGCCGGTCCACACCTCGCGCAGGCCGCGCAGGCCGTCCGGGGCGTCCTGGGCGAGCAGCCGGAAGAGGCCGGCGGTCAGCCACGCGGCCGTCACGCCGTGCGCGGACACCGCGCGCCGCAACGCCTCCACGGTCAGGTCCGGCGTGCCGGGCAGCACCGTCGCGCCGCCGGTGAGCAGCGGGACCCACAGCTCGTAGGTGGAGGCGTCGAAAGCCAGCGGCGAGTGCGCGAGCACCCGGGTGTGCGCGCCGCCGGCGAACCGGCCGTCCTGGGCCAGCGCGGTGATGTCGCGGTGGCGCACCGCGACACCCTTGGGCACGCCGGTGGAGCCGGAGGTGTACATGACGTAGGCCAGGTTCTCCGGGTCCACGACCGGGTCGGGCGCGGTGGCGGACCGCTGCTCGCCGACGGTCAGCACCGGTCCACTGTGGACGGCTTCGGCGGTCGCCACCCAGGTGTCGCCGGCCACCACGACCGACACGCCCGCTTCGGCGAGCACGGCCCGCAGCCGCTCGTGCGGTGCCCGGGTGTCCAGCGGCACGTAGGCCGCGCCGGCCTTGAGCACGGCGAGCTCGGCGACGACGTGGTCCACCGACGGTTCGAGCAGCAGCCCGATCCGGTCCTCGACGGCGACGCCGAGCCCGGCCAGCCGCCCGGCCAGGTGGTTCGCCCGCTCGTCGAGCCCGGCGTAGGTCAGCGTCCGGTCGACGGCGAGCACGGCCGGGTCGTCCGGGTGCCGCCGCACCCGGTCGGCGAACAGCGCGGGCACCGTCGACGGCACGCCCGCGGCACCCGGGCCGTGGGCGTCGGCCAGCACGCGGGCGCGTTCGGCGGTGCCGGTCCACGGCACCCGGGCCAGCGGCCGGTCCGGGTCCGCGGTGACGGCGTCGAGCAGGTGGACCAGCCGGTCCGCCACGGCCGCCGTGGTGACGGCGTCGAACAGCGCCGGGTCGTAGGCGAGGTCGAGCACGAGACCGTCGTCCAGGGACGCCCGCAGGCACAGCGGGAAGTTCGTGGCGTCGGCCGAGGAGACCTCGACGACCCGGGGCGCCCCCGCGGTGGCGGGCTCGCTGATCGGGTAGTTCTCGAACACGACCATGCTGTCGAACAGGTTCTGCCCCGCGGGGACGTCGCTGAGCGGGCGCAGCCGGGCCAGCGAGACGAAGTCGTGGTCGCGGGCCTCGCTCTGGGCCGCCTGCAGCCGCCGGAGCCACCGCGCGACCGGCTGGCCGCCGTCCACGCGGACGCGGGTGGGGACGGTGTTGATGAACAGCCCGATCATCGTCTCGACCCCGGGCAGGTCCGCCGGGCGGCCGGACACCGTGGTGCCGAAGACGACGTCCCGGTCGCCGGAGAGCATGGCCAGCAGCAGCGCCCAGCCGCCCTGCACCACGGTGTTGACGGTGAGGCCGTGGTTCCGGGCGAACTCGCGCAGCCGCAGCGTCGCGGCCGGCGGCAGCTCGAGCCGGACCGAATCGGTGGACCGGGACTGGTGGGCTTCGGACGGCGGGCGGTCGTAGGGCAACGCGGTCGGTGCGTCGAAGCCGGCCAGGGTGTCCCGCCAGAACCGGTCGGCGGCGGCCTGGTCGCGGCCGGCGAGCCAGCCGAGGTAGTCCCGGTACGGGCGCCGGGCGAGGAGTGCGGGCCGGACACCCGCGGTCGCGGCGGCGTACTCCTCGCAGGCCTCGGCGAAGACCTGCGCCGAGCTCCAGCCGTCGAACAGGACGTGGTGCGAGGTCCAGATCAGGTCGACCTCGTCGCCGGGCCGGGCCGCGATCGTCAGGCGGGTCAGCGGCGTCCGGGTCAGGTCGAACGGGACGGCCCGGTCTGCCGCCAGTGCCTCCGCCAGTGCGGCTTCCCGCTCCGCGTGGCCGAGGTCGCGCCAGTCGTGGTGCACGACCGGCAGGGTGGCGGTGCGGGCCACCACCTGCACGGGTTCTTCGACACCGGTCCAGACGAGCCGCGTGCGCAGCACCGGCGTCCGGTCCACGACCCGCTGCCACGCCGCCGCGAGGGCGACCGGGTCGGTGACGCCGGCGAGCCGGATCCGGACCTGCTCGAAGTAGGCCGGGGAGCCGGCGTCGACCAGGGTGTGGAACACCATCCCGGCCTGCAGCGGGGTGAGCGGGTAGACGTCCTCGACCGCGCCGCCGTCGCCGACCAGCGCGTCCACTCCTGCCTGGTCGAGGCCGGCCAGCGGGAAGTCCGACGGCGTGCGGCCGCCGGCGCCCGGGGTGGCGCAGTGGGCGGCGATCTCGCGCAGCGCCGTGAGGACCTGCTCGGCGAGCCCGCGCACGGTGTGCTCGTGGTGGACGCCGGGCGCGTAGGTCCAGGCCAGTTCGAGCCGGCCGCCGTCGACGATGCCCACCACGTCGAGCAAAGCCGTGCGCGGCCGCTCGGGGTCGATGTCGGCGCCGAGGTCGCCGCCGAAGCCGCGGTACAGCCCCTCGGCGTCACCGCCGGTGGTCCACTGGCCGTGGTAGTTCAGGGAGATCTGCGGCACCGGGTCGTCGTGCCGTCGCAGCGATCCGTAGCCGAGACCCTTGCCGGGGACGGCCCGCAGCTGCTCCTTGACGGCCTTCAGGGTCGGTCCCCAGTCTTCGCTCGCGGGGAGGGTGAGCGCGACCGGGTACTCGGCGGTGAACCAGCCGACCGTGCGCGAGAGGTCGAGGTCGTCGAAGATCTCCTCGCGGCCGTGGCCTTCCAGGGAGATCAGCACGCGGTCTCGGCCGGTCCACCGGGCCAGCACCCGGCCGAGCGCGCTGAGCAGGACGTCGTTGACCTGCGTGCGGTAGACCTCCGGCACCTGGTGCAGCAGGGCGTCGGTGGTCTCGGCGTCCAGGCCGACGGTCACCGTGCGGGCGCTTCCCGCGGTGTTCTCCCCGGCCGCGTCCACCGGCAGGGCGGGGTCGACGCCGTCGAGCGCTTCGGTCCAGTACGGCAGTTCGGCGGCGAAGCTGTGCCCGGCGAGGCGGTCCGCCCAGCGCAGGAAGCTCGCCGGGGCCGGGCCGAGGTCGACCGGCTGCCCGGCGGCCACCTGCCGGTAGGCGGTCTCGAGCTCGTCCAGCAGGATCCGCCAGGACACGCCGTCGATCACCAGGTGGTGCACCACCAGCAACAGCCGGGGCGGCTGTCCGGGGGTGGTGATCAGCACGGGGGCGACGAGCGGGCCGTCCCCGACCTTCAGCGTGGCACGGGCTTCGGCCGCGACCGCGGCGATGTCCACAGTGTCCATTTCGGACACCCGCCGCAGGGCCGGGAGTGCGGCGCCGGGCCGGAACTCCTGCCGTCCGTCGCCGGTGAACCGGGTGCGCAGGGCGTCGTGGCGGGCCAGCACCGCACCCAACGCGGTTTCGAGTGCGGGGATCGAGACGCACCTGTCGAGCTCGGCGAGCGTGGACATCGTGAAGTGGTCGTGGCCGCCGGTTTCGAAGAACCACCGCTGGATCGGCGTGAGGGGCGCCGAGCCGGTGAAGGCGGCTTCGGGTTCGGCGGACGGCTCCGCGGCGACGAGCGCGAGTTCGGCGATGCTCTGGTGGCGGAAGACGTCACGGGAGGTCAGCCGCAGGCCGCGGCGCCGGGCGCGGGAGACGACCTGGATGCTGAGGATGGAGTCCCCGCCGAGTGCGAAGAAGTTGTCGTCGGTACCCGGCTCTTCGATGCCGAGGACGTCCGCCCAGATCTCCGCGAGCAGCCGTTCGGTGCCGGTCCGCGGCGCGGTCCGGCCCTCGGCGGGCGCCGGGTGGGCGGCGGGCGCGGGCAGCGCCCGGCGGTCCACCTTGCCGCTGGTGGCCAGCGGCAGCCGGTCCAGGGGCACGAACACCGACGGCACCAGGTGGTCGGGCAGGGTTTCCTTCAGCGCGGTCCGCAGCCGCATCGGATCCGCCGCGGCACCGGGGACGACGTAGGCGACCAGGCGGCCGTCCCGGGCGACGACCACCGTGTCGGCGACTTCCGGCAGGGCGCGCAGGGCCGCCTCGACCTCGCCGGGCTCTATGCGGAAGCCGCGGATCTTGACCTGGTCGTCGGCGCGGCCGAGGTACTCCAGGTGCCCTTCGGCGGTCCAGCGGGCGCGGTCGCCGGTGGTGTACATGCGGCTGCCGGGCGGCCCGAACGGGTTGGCGCGGAAGCGATCCGCCGTCAGCCCGGGCCGGTTCAGGTAGCCGCGGGCCAGCTGGACGCCGGCCAGGTACAGCTCGCCCGGCACGCCGATCGGGGCCGGGCGCAGCCGGTCGTCGAGGACGTAGGCCCGCACGTTCCCGAGCGGGCGGCCGATCACTTCGCGCGCGGTCTCCCCGATCCGGCAGAGGGCCGCGTCGACCGTGCACTCGGTCGGGCCGTAGAGGTTGAACGCCGTGACGCCGTCGTGGTCGCTCAGGTCGCGCCACAGTGCCTCGCCGACGGCTTCGCCGCCGAGCAGCAGCACCGACGGCCCGTGGTCGCCGAACCCGGTGTCCAGCAGGTGCCGGACGAACGACGGTGTCGAGTTGACCAGGTCGATCCGGTGCTCGGTGACGTACCGGGCGAGCAGGGCCGGGTCGAGCCGGGTGTCGGCGCCGATCACGTGCAGTTCGTGCCCGGCGGTGAGCGCCAGCAGCACGGCTTCCCAGGACGCGTCGAAGGTGAACGCGGCGGTCAGCGCGACCCGCAACCGGTCCTTCCCGGCCGCGGCGGTGAACCGGTCGGCGTGGTCGACGGCGAAGTTCGCGAGCGCGCGGTGGGTGACGAGGACGCCCTTCGGCGTTCCGGTGGAGCCGGAGGTGTAGATCGCGTAGGCGACCTGGTCCGGGGTGATCGGGGTGCGGAGGTTCGCGTCGGTTCCGTCCGCGGCCACCACCGGTTCGGTGAGCACGAGGACGGGCCGGGCGTCGGCCAGCAGCGCGTCCCGCCGCCGGGCGGGCAGCTCCGGGTCCAGGGGCAGGTAGCCGGCGCCGGCCTTGAGGACGGCGAGCAGGGTGACGACCTGTTCGGCCGAGCGCGGCAGGGCGACGGCGACCAGGCGCTCGGGCCCGGCACCGCGGCCGATCAGGACGCGGGCGATCCGGTTGGCCCGCGTGTTCAGCTCGGCGAAGGTCAGGGTCGTGCCGCCGGAGACCACCGCGGTCGCGTGCGGGGTCCGGGCGGCCTGCGCCTCGAACAGCCCGACGACTCCTGCGGCAGGCTCCGGCCGCTCGGTGGCGTTCCACGCCGTGACGACCCGGTCGTGTTCGGCCGCGGGCAGCGGCAGGGTGTCGACGGGCCGGTCCGGGTCGGCCACGACGGCGGTGAGCAGGACCGTGAGGTGCTCGGCGAACCGCTGCACGGTGGCCGCGTCGAACAGGTCCGTGTTGTAGTTCAGCAGGCCCCGCAGGCCGTCCGCGCGTTCCTCGAACTCGACGCTGAGGTCGAACCCGGCGGTCGTCATCGGCAGCGCCAGCTCGGTCGCGGTGAGCCCGGCGAGCGCGGGCAGGTGGGTGCCGGCGTTCTGCAGCGTGACCATGACCTCGAACAGCGGGGTGCGGCTGGGGTCGCGGTCGGGGCTCAGCTCGTCGACGATCCGCTCGAACGGCACGTCTTGGTGGGCGAAGGCGTCCAGGACGGTCCGGCGGACCGCGCCGAGCAGCTCGCCGAAGCCCCGGCGGCCGTCCACCCGGGACCGGAGGACGACGGTGTTGACGAAGAGGCCGACCAGGTCCTGGACGCCCGCCTGGTCGCGGCCCGAGGTGACCGTGCCGACCGCGACGTCGTCCTGGGCCGACCAGCGGCGCAGCACGAGCTGGCAGGCCGCGACCAGGGCCGTGAACAGCGTGGTGTCCCGGTCGTGGCTCAGCCGGCGCAGGCCCGCGAGGGCTTCCGCGCCGAGGGTGAACTCGTGTTCGGCGCCGTTCGACGTCCGGGTGGCCGGGCGCGGGCGGTCGGTGGGCAGGTCCAGCGGGCGCAGGCCGTCGAGTTCGCGGCGCCAGAAGCCGAGCTGTGCGGCCAGGAAGTCGCCGGTCAGGCGCTCCCGCTGCCAGGCGGCGAAGTCGGCGTACTGGATCGGCAACGCGGGCAGCTCGGCCCGTTCGTCGCCGTAGAGGGTGGCCAGTTCGCCGACCAGGACGCCCATCGACCAGCCGTCGGTGATGATGTGGTGCAGGGCCAGCACCAGCGCGTGCTCGTCCGGGGCCAGGCGGACCAGCCGCGCCCGGAGCAGCGGGCCGCGGGCCAGGTCGAACGGCCGCGCGAGGTCCTCGGCCAGCAGCCGCCGCAGCTCCTCCGGGCCGGAAACCCCGGTGACCGGCAGCGCAAGCTGCCACGGCTCCCCCACGACCTGGCGGGGACGGCCGTCGACGGCCGGGAACGTGGTGCGCAGCGACTCGTGCCGGGCGATCAGCGTGGTGAGCGCCCTGGCGAGCGCGTCCGGGCGCAGGTCGCCGTGCAGCCGCACGCCGAAGACCGTGACGTGGTCGGTGCTGCCGGGGGCGAAGTCGTCGAGGAACCACAGGCGCTGCTGGCCGAACGACAGCGGCAGCTCGCCGTCGCGGGCCACCGGGGTGATCGCCGCGGGCCGCGCGGTCGCGGACGCGGACGGCAGCGCGGCGGCCAGCGCGGCCACCGTCGGGTGGTCGAACACCGTCCGCGGGGACACGTCGACGCCGAACGCCTCGCGCAGCGCCGAGGTGAACCGGATGCTGAGGATGGAGTCCCCGCCCAGCTCGAAGAAGTGGCCGTCGGCCCCGACGCGGTCCAGGCCGAGGGTGGCGGCCAGTACCGCCGCGACCGTCCGCTCGGTCTCGGTGCGCGGCTCGGCGAAGCTCCCGGCCTCCGTCGCGGCGGGTGCCGGCAGCGCCCGCTGGTCGAGCTTGCCGTTGCGGGTCAACGGGAGCTCGTCGAGCAGGACGAACGCCGAAGGCACCATGTACTCCGGCAGCGACCGGCCCAGGTGCTCGCGCAGCCGGGCCGGGCTCGGCGGGGCGTCCGGGCCGGCCGGGACGACGTAGGCGACCAGCCGCTTGCGGCCGGGTTCGTCCTCGCGGGCCAGCACCGCCGCCGAGCCGACGTCCGGCAGGGCGAGCAGGCCGGCCTCGATCTCGCCCGGTTCGATCCGGAAGCCGCGGATCTTGACCTGCTGGTCGGCGCGGCCGTGGTAGCGCAGGCCGCCGTCGCGCGTGCGGGACACCCGGTCACCCGACCGGTACATCCGGGAGCCGGGCGGGCCGAAGGGATCGGCGACGAACCGGGCCGCGGTCAGCCCGGGACGGCCCAGGTAGCCGCGCGCCAGGCCGTCGCCGGCCACGTACAGCTCGCCGGGCACCCCGGCCGGGACCGGGTTCAGGTCGGTGTCGAGGACGTACCCGGCCAGGTCGGGCAGCACGGTGCCGATGCCACCAGGACTGTCTCCATCGGACTCAAGATCGAACTCGGTGACGTGCACGGTGGTTTCGGTGATGCCGTACATGTTCACCAGCCGCGGCGCGCGGTCGCCGTGGCGGGCGAACCAGCCGGCGAGCCGGCGCGTGTCCAGTGCCTCGCCGCCGAAGACCACATACCGCAGCGCAAGCTGGGCGCCGGGGTCGTCCTCGTCGGCCCGGACGAGCTGGTAGAACGCCGACGGCGTCTGGTTGAGCACGGTGACGCGCTCTTCGGCCAGCAGGCGCAGGAACTCCCGCGGCGAGCGGGACACCGCGTGCGGCACGACGACGAGCCGGCCGCCGTGCAGCAGCGGGCCCCAGATCTCCCACACGGAGAAGTCGAAGGCGTAGGAGTGGAACAGCGTCCAGACGTCGCCGGAGCCGAAGCCGAAGCGCGCGGTGGCGGCGAACAGGCGGGTGACGTTGCGGTGCGGGATCACCACGCCCTTGGGCAGCCCGGTGGAACCCGAGGTGTAGATGACGTAGGCCGGGTGGTCCGGGGTGCAGCGCAGCGGCGGATCGGTGTCCGGGCCGGTGGGCACGTCGACGTCTTCGGGGCCGAGGACGGCGACGGGATCGGTGTCGGCGAGCATCCGCTCGACGCGTCCGTCCGGGGTGGCCGGGTCGATCGGCAGGTAGGCGGCCCCGGCCTTGAGCACGGCGAGCACGGCGACGACCTGCTCGGGTGAGCGCGGCAGGCGCAGCGCGACGAACCGTTCGGGCCCGGCGCCGAGCGCGATCAGCCGGTGGGCCAGGCGGTTCGCCCGCGCGTTCAGCTCCGCGTAGGTGAGCCCGGTGCCATCGGCGGTGAGCGCGACCGCGTCCGGGCGCGCGGCCACCTGGGCGGCGAACAGCTCGGTGATGGTCGGCGCGGGCAGCGACACCGGAGGCGCCGCGACCAGCCGCGCGCGGTCCTCTGTGGACAGCCAGGGCAGCCGGGCGATCGGGCGGTCCGGGTTTTCGGCCAGCCCGAGCAGCAGGGTCTCCAGCCGGGCGGCCAGCGCGGCGGCGGTGTCCTCGTCGAACAGCGCCGGGTCGGTGCCCAGCTCGAAGCCGAGGCGGCGATCGACGTAGGCGCGCAGGGTGACCGGGAACGTGGTGGCGTCGAGCGCGGTCACCTCCCGCAGGGTGACCCCCGCCTGGGCGGCGGCGTTCTCGTCGAACGGGTAGTTCTCGAACGCGACCATGCTGTCGAACAGGTTCTCCCCGGCCGGGACGGCGCTGAGGGCGCGCAGCCTGCCGAGCGCGAGGAAGTCGTGGCGGCGGGCCTGGTTCTGCTCGTCTTGCAGCCGCCGCAGCCACGGCAGCAGCGCCTCTGCCGTGTCGACCTGCACGCGCGTCGGGACGGTGTTGATGAACATCCCGATCATGGTTTCCACGCCCGGCAGGTCGTCGGGGCGGCCGGACACGGTGGTGCCGAACACGACGTCGGACTCGCCGCTGGAGTGGGCCAGCAGCAGCGCCCACGCGCCCTGCACGAGGGTGTTGACGGTCAGGCCGTGCCGCCGGGCCACCTCCCGCAGCCGGTCGGTGTCCCCCGTGGACAGTGCCACCCGGATCGTCCGCGACGAGCGGGTCCGGTGCGCGCTGGCCGGCGGCCGGTCCCACGGCAGCGGGGTCGGAGCGGCGAAACCGGAAAGCACGCTGCGCCAGTGGTCTTCGGCCGCGGCGAGGTCCTGGGCGGCGAGCCAGCCGAGGTAGTCGCGGAAGGGCCGGTGGGCGGGCACCCGCGGGACCCGGTGCTCGGTGAGGGCGGCGTACTGCTCGCACACCTCGGTGAAGAGCTGGGCCAGGCTCCAGCCGTCGAGCACGATGTGGTGCGAGGTCCACATCAGCAGCACGCGGTCGTGGGTGAGCGCGACGATCGCGAGCCGCATCAGCGGCGCGGTGGTGAGGTCCAGGCCGGTGGCCGCGTCCTCGGCCGAAAGCCGCTCCAGCTGTTCGGCCTGCTCGGCCTCGGACAGGCCACGCCAGTCGTGGCGGGCGACCGGGACGACCGCCCGGTGCCGCACGAGCTGCAGTGGTTCTTCGACACCCTCCCAGACCAGTTCGGTGCGCAGCACCGGGGTGCGGTCGGCGACCTGCTGCCAGGCGACCGCGAACGCGTCCGGGTCGCGGACGCCGTCCAGGAGCATCCGGGCCTGGTCGACGTAGGCGTCGGTGTTCCCGGCGTCCAGCAGGCTGTGGAACAGCATGCCCGCCTGCAGCGGCGTCAGCGGGTAGACGTCGTCGACGTCCCGGCCGTCGCCGACCAGGCGGTCCACCCCGGCCTGGTCGAGGCGGGCCAGCGGGAAGTCCGACGGCGTGCGGCCGCCGCTGCCCGGGTGCGCGCAGTGGGCGACGATCTCGCGCAGCGCCGTCAGCATCGCCTCGGCCAGCTCGCGGACCGTGGTTTCGTCGTTGACCTGGTCGGAGTAGGACCAGGTGAGCGACAGCGCGCCGGCTTCGACGACGCCGGTCACGTCCAGCTGGTAGGTGCTCGCCTCGCCGGGGGCGATGTCGGCGCCCGGGCTGTCGTGCCGTCCCCGGAACAGGCTGGCCGCGCCGGCCTGGGCGTCCCAGCGGCCGTGGTAGTTGAAGCAGATCTGCGGCAGCGGGAACGCCTGCAGCGCGTGGCCCGGCGCGCCGGGCTCGCCGAGGTAGCGCAGGGCCTCGTAGCTCAGGCCGCGGCGCGGGACGGCCCGCAGCTGTTCCTTGACCGCCTTGAGGGTGGCACCCCAGTCCCCCGACGGCGGCAGGTCGAGCGCCACCGGGAACTGCGTGGTGAACCAGCCGGCCGTGCGCGAGAGGTCGACACCGTCGAGGACGTCCTCGCGGCCGTGCCCTTCCAGCGCGACCAGGACGCCGTCGTCCCCCGTGCGGTCGGCCAGCGCGCGCCCGAGCGCGCTCAGCAGCACGTCGTTGACCTGGGTGCGGTAGGCCGCGGGAACGCGGTGCAGCAGCGCGTCGGTGTCTTCGGCGCCGAGGGTGACGGTCAGGGTGCGGGTCGAGCCGGTGGTGCCCGCGCCGGTGCGGTCGGCGGCCAGCGCCGCCGGGACCCGGCGGGCCACCCGCGTCCAGTGCTCGAGGTCGTCGTCGAAACCGCCCGCGCGGACGTGCTGCTCCAGCAGGTGCGCCCACTGGGTGAACGGCGTGGCGGTGGCCGCGAGCCGGACCGGAGCACCGGCCACGACCTGGCCGTAGGCGGTTTCGAGGTCGCCGAGCAGCAGCCGCAGGGACACGCCGTCGGCGACCAGGTGGTGCACGGCCAGGAACAGCAGCGGCGGGCGGGTGCCGCGCAGCAGCAGCGCGGCCCCGGCGAGGGTGCCGGTGGTCAGGTCGAGGCCGGCGCGGACCTGCGCGGCCGCGGCTTCGACGCCGGCGCGCTGCCCGGCGTCGCCGAGCGAGGAGAGGTCCCGGATCCGCAGGACGCCGGTCGGCGCCGTGGGCGTGACCTCCTGCCGCCACCGGCCGTCGACGGTGAAGAACCGGGTGCGCAGGGCGTCGTGGTGCGCGACGACCGCGTCGAGGGCGGTCCGCAACGCCTGCTGGTCGACGTCGGCGGGCAGCTCCAGCAGCTGCGACATGGTGAAGTGGGCCAGCGGCCCGTGGGTGGCGAAGAACCAGTGCTGGATCGGGGTGAGCGGCGCGGGGCCGGCGACCGGCCCGGCGGCCGGGGCGTGCACCGCGGCCGTCTGCACCGCGGTCGCGAGCCCGGCGATGGTCTGGTGCAGGAAGATGTCCCGCGAGGTCAGCCGCAGGCCTGCCTGGCGGGCCTGGGCGACCACCTGGATGGACAGGATCGAGTCGCCGCCGAGGCCGAAGAAGTTGTCCTCGACGCCGATGCGGTCGTTGCCGAGCACCTCGGACCAGATCGCCACCAGCTGGTGTTCGATCGCGGTCCGCGCGGGGACGTAGGCCGGGCCGCCGCCGGCCGGGACGTCAGGCGCCGGGAGGGCGCGGCGGTCGACCTTGCCCTGCGGGGTCAGCGGGATCGCGTCGACCGGGACGAACGCCGAGGGCACCAGGTAGTCCGGCAGGGTGGCCCGCAGGGCGGTCCGCAGCCCGTCCGGGGTGGCTTCCCCGACGACGTAGGCGACCAGCCGGGCGTGCCCGCCGTCGGGCCGGTGGGCCACGACGACGGCCGCGGTGACGCCGGGCAAGCGGACCAGCGCGGCCTCGACCTCGCCCGGTTCGACGCGGAAACCGCGGATCTTCACCTGGTCGTCGAGCCGGCCCAGGTACTCCAGCTGCCCGTCGGCGGTCCAGCGGACCCGGTCGCCGGTGCGGTACATCCGCTCGCCCGGCGCGCCGAAGGGGTTCGCGACGAAGCTGCCGGCGGTCCGGCCCGGCCGGCCGAGGTAGCCGCGGGCGAGCTGGGCCCCGGCGAGGCACAGCTCGCCGGGCACGCCGGCGGGCACCGGCCGCAGGTCCTGGTCGACGACGTGGGCGCGGGTGTTGGCCAGCGGGCGGCCCAGCACCGGCCGGGCCGTCTCGCCGACCCGGCACGACACGGCGTCCACTGTGTACTCGGTGGGGCCGTAGAAGTTGTGCGCCACGGTGACTTCGGCGGCGGCGAGGTCGCGCCACAGCGTGTCGTCCAGTGCCTCGCCGCCGAGCATGAGGATCTTCGGCCGGTGCCGCGGGTCGGTCAGCAGCCCGGCGGGGATCAGGCGGCGCAGGTAGGTCGGGGTGAGGTCGAGGAAGTCGATCCGGCGCTCGGCGATGTGGTCGACGAGCGCGTGGGCGTCGAGCCGGACGTCGTCGCCGACCAGGTGCAGCTCGTGGCCGTCGGCCATGAGCAGCGGCCCCTCCAGGGACGTGTCGAACGACAGGGTGGCGGTCAGGGCGACCCGCAGCCGCCGCCCGGGCGGAGCGAAGTCGTTGCGGTGGTTGAAGAGCAGGTTGGTGAGGTTGCGGTGCGGGACCGCCACGCCCTTCGGGCGGCCGGTCGACCCGGAGGTGTAGATGACGTAGGCGGTGTTGTCCGGCCGCAGCGGCGCGATCCGGTCGGCGTCGGTGAGGTCGGCGGCCGAGTGGTCCGGGTCCGCCGCGGCGATGTCCGCCGGGCCGAGGACCAGTTCCGCCCCGGAGTCGCGCAGCAGCAGCTCTTTCCGGTCGGCGGGCAGCGCCGGGTCGATCGGCAGGTACACCGCACCGGCCTTCAGCACGGCGAGGAAGGCGATGATCGCCTCGGCGGTGCGCGGGAGGGCGAGCGCCACGACCCGCTCGGGGCCGGCGCCCAGCGTCACGAGGTGACGGGCCAGGCGGTTGGCGAGCGCGTTCAGCTCGGCGAAGCTCAGCGCAACTTCGCCGGCGACGAGCGCGGTCTCGTCCGGGCTGCGCTGGGCCTGCGACTCGAACAGCTCGGTGACGGTGGCCGCGGGGACGTCGAGCGCGGTGTCGTTCCACTCGGTGCGCAGCCGGCGTTCTTCCCCGGCGGTGAGCAGCGGCAGCTCGCCGACCGGGCGGCGGGCGTCGGCGGCGATCGCGGTGAGCAGCACGGTGAGGTGCTCGCCGAGCGCGACGGCGGTCCGCGTGTCGAACAGGTCGGTGTTGTACTCCAGCGAGCCTTCGAGCGCGTCCGCGGCGGGCTGGAATTCGACGGTCAGGTCGAAGTTGGCGGCGCGGCGGGCCACCTCGACCGGCTCGGCGGTCAGCCCGCCGAAGTCGGCGGGCCCGCCCTGGCTGCCGTGCAGCAGGACCATCGCGTCGAACAGCGGCGTGCGGCTGGCGTCGCGGTCGAGGCGCAGGGCTTCGACGAGCTTCTCGAACGGCGCTTCGGCGTGCTCGAAGGACTCCAGCACGGTCGTGCGGACGGCGTCGAGGAAGGCGGTGAACGGCGTTCTTCGGTCCACAGTGGACCTGATGACGACGGTGTCGACGAAGAACCCGACGGTCCGCTGCAGCTCGGGCCGGTTCCGGCCGGAGACGACGGTGCCGACGGCGATGTCGGTGCGGCCGGTGTAGCGGGCGAAGAGCACCTGGCAGGCGGCGACCAGCACGGTGTAGAGCGTGGTGTCGTGGACGCGGGCCAGCTCGGCCAGTCCGGCGGCGGCCTCGGCCGGGACGCGGAAGTGGTGCACGGCACCGGCGGTGGTGCGCACCGCGGGCCGCGGCCGGTCGGACGGCAGGTCGAGGGGTTCGACGCCGGCCAGCTGCGTGGTCCAGTAGGCGAGGTGCCGGTCGAGGGCAGGCCCGGTGAGCCGGTTCCGCTGCCACACGGCGAAATCCGCGTACTGCACGGCCGGTTCGGGCAGGGCGGCGGCCTCCCCGCGGACGGCGGCCGCGTAGAGCGTGCCGAGCTCGCCGACGAGGATGCCCATCGACTCCCCGTCGGTGACGACGTGGTGGGCGGTGACGAGCAGGACGTGGTGTTCCGCGTCGACCCGCACCAGCAGCAGCCGCACCAGCGGCCCGCGGCGCAGGTCGAAGGCCCGGCCGTACTCCGCTTCGAGGACCTCGTCGAGATCGCCGGGCCGCAGCGCGGGATCGGCGGCGAGGTCGACGACCCGCACCGGGATGTCCGGCGCGGGGTGCACGACCTGCACCGGGGTGCCACCGGCATCGTCGATGGTGGTGCGCAGGGCCTCGTGCCGGCTGATGAGCTGCTGCAGCGCCCCGGTGAGCGCGCCGGTGTCCAGCGGCCCGGTCAGCCGCAGCGCGACGGCGCTGTTGTATTCGGCATCCCCCGGCCGGAACTCGTCGAGGAACCACAGCCGCTGCTGCGCGAAGGAGAGAGGCAGGGCCGCCTCCCGCGACGCCCGGCCGATGACATCGGACCGCTCCGCCCGCCCGGCCAGTCGGCGCTTGAGCGTCTCCCGCAGCTCGGCGGGCAACGCATCGATGCGGCTCTTCCTCGAGGTGGTCATGCTTTCGTTCCTCACACGCAAGTCGGAATGGCTGGGTGGCCGGAGGGGTGCGCCGGCCGGGCGGAGCGGGGGTTCAGGAAGCGCGGCGCCGTCGCCGGGCGACGCGGCCGGGCGACAAGCTCGCCTCCGGCCGCACTCGGGCCCGGCGCCCGAGCGCCTCCCGCCGCTCGGCGGGCAACGCGTCGATACGGCTCTTCCTCGAGGTGGTCATCGCTTTCGTTTCCTCACGACACAAGTAGGGCCGGGCAGAGCGGCAGCTCAGGAAGCGCGGCGCCGTCGGCGGGCGACGCGGCCGCCGGCCTGCATTGCGCTGATCGCTCCCGTTGCCGGGTCGGTCAGGAAGCGGCCGCCGATGATGCGGCGGCCCGTGGCCGGCTCGCGGACCGAGAACGCGCCGTCGCGCAGCAAGGCCAGCTCCGGGTAGACCTCGCCGTCCACGACCAGGACCGCGTCGCCGTCCGGGCGGACGTCCACTTCGTACTCCAGGTCGCCGTTGGTGTAGTGGCCGGTCAGGTCGGCCGCCGGGCGGGCCGCGCGGTCGAGGTCGGCCGGCAGCTCGTAGTCGCCCACCGGGAGACCTTCGAGCCGCAGGGCCGCCACCAGGTCCGTCCACAGCGCCGAACCCGTGCTCCCATTGGTCGTCAGCGCGACCACCCGGCCGTGCGCCGCGTCGATCCGCAGGTGGCAGGACGTGCCGTCCGCCGTGCCGTCGTGGCCGGTCCAGTCCGCGTCGGCGCCGCGGTAGCCGGCCAGGCCGAGGCCCCAGGTGTCGGCCAGGCCGAACGGCTCCGCCCCCGGCACCGGCCGCCCCATCGCGGCCGCCAGGTCCGGCGGCAGCGGCCCGTCGCCCCCGCAGAACATGCTCCCGAAGGCGGCGAGGTCCCCGGCACTCAGCGCCAGCGCCCCGGCCGCGGCCTCGGCCGGGCTCAGCGTCTGCGCAACGGACCGGGCGCGGCCGGTCGCCGCGTGCACGGCGTGGCCGCTGACGTGTCCCTCGGTCCGGCGCCGGCCGCCCGGCTCCACGACGAACGCGGCGCCGACGCCGAGCTCTTCGAGCAGCAGCGCGTCCACCGCCTCCCACCAGCTCATCCCGGTGACGGCCTCGACCAGGTACCCGGTGAGCACGTACCCGACATTCGAATACGAGAAGCACTGGCCGGGCGGCTGGACGAGCCCGGCCTCGCGGCAGGCCCGCAGGTACCGGCGAGCCGAGCCGGCCCCGTCGGCGGCGGCGCCGAGCGCGGCAGGCAGCCCGCCGGTGTGGCTGAGCACCTGCCCGACGGTCGGTCTGCCGACCAGCGGGCCGAGACCGTCCAGGTGCTCGCCGAGCGGGTCGTCCGGGTCGAGGTCGCCGTCGGCGACCAGCAGCATCGCCAGTGCCGCGGTGAACGCCTTGGTGATGGAACCGACCGGGAACTTCGCTTCGGCGGTGACGTCGCCTGCCGTGGCGGTGTCCGTCCGGCCGCCGTCGGTGACGACCAGCTGGGCGGCCGGGACGCCGTGCTTGTGGGCCAGTCCGGTCAGCAGCCGCTGCAGCCGGCCCTCGGCCGTCGGCAGCGGAACGCGCAGGGAGGACTGGGAAAGCGTCGTAGGAGAGGGCATGGGAGACCTTCCGCGTCGGGTCAAGGGGATGGCCGGTCGTGGTGGGCAAGGCGGGTGCGAGCCCGCCTTGCCCCACGCGACGGGCTCAGCCGTCGGCGGCCATCTGCCGCTGCAGGCTCAGCGGCCGCATGTCGGTCCACACCTCGTCGACGTGGTCCATGCACTCCTGGCGGCCGCCGCGGAAGCCGTCGGTGCGCCAGCCCGCGGGTACCTCGTTCGCGACCGGCCACAGCGAGTACTGGCCCTCGTCGTTGACCAGCACCTGGAATTCGGCGTCGTCCTGCATGGGATGCTTTCCTTTCGAATCAGGGGTATCAGGGGTATCAGGGGTTTCAGCGGTCTTGGCCGGCGGCGAGCCGTTCGAGGTCCTGCAGGACCCGTTCTTCGACGAGCTCGGCCAGCGCCAGCACGGTGCCGGCGGTGAGCACGTCCTTCGGCGTGAGCTCGACGTCGAAGGCGGACTTCGTCATCGACGTGATCCGCAGGCTGCGCAGCGAATCGCCGCCGAGTGCGAAGAAGTTGTCCTCGACGCCGACCCGGTCGAGGTCCAGCGCTTCGGCCCAGATGGCCGCGAGGACCTCTTCGGTCTCGGTTTCCGGGGGCACGTACCCGGTGGTCTCCACCGGGGCCGCCGGCGCCGGCAGCGCCCGCCGGTCGAGCTTTCCGTTGGCGGTCAACGGAAGCGCGTCGAGCCGGACGAACGCGGCGGGCACGTGGTGCGCCGGCAGGGTCGCGGCGACGTGCTCCCGCAATCCGGCACCGGCCTCGCCGACGACGTAGGCGATCAGCCGCTGCCCGTCCGCCACGACGGCGGCGTCCCGGACGTCCGGGTGCCTGCGCAGCACCGCCACGATCTCGCCGGGCTCGATCCGGAAGCCGCGGATCTTGACCTGGTCGTCGGCCCGGCCGAGGAACTCGAGGGTGCCGTCGGCCCGCCACCGGACCAGGTCGCCGGTGCGGTACATCCGCTCCCCCGGCGCCCCGAACGGGTCGGCGAGGAACCGCGACGCGGTGAGCCCCGGCCGGTCCAGGTAGCCGCGGGCGAGCCCGGCCCCGGAGACGTACAGCTCCCCCGCGACGCCGATCGGCACCGGCCGGAGCGCGGGGTCGAGGACGCGGACGCGGGTGTTGCGGATCGGGCGGCCGATCGGCGGGGTGGCCCCCGGCTCGAGGGGGTCGCTCCAGGTCGCCACCACCGTGGTTTCGGTGGGCCCGTAGGCGTTGATCATCCGGCGGCCCGGCGCCCAGCGGGCCACCAGGTCGGCCGGGCAGGCTTCGCCGCCGACCACCAGGGTGCGGAAGGCGGGCAGCTCGACGTCGGGCACGCTCGCCATCGCCACCGGCGGGATCAGCGCGTGCGTGACGCCTTCGTCGCGCAGCACGGCGGCCAGGTGGTCGCCGAGCAGCGGCCCGGGCGGTGGGACGACCAGCGCGGCCCCGGCGGGCAGCGCCATGCACAGCTCCAGCACCGACGCGTCGAAGCTCGGCGAGGAGAACTGCAGCACCCGGTCGCCGGGCCGGACGTCGAAGTGGGCGATCTCGGCGCTCGAGAAGCTCGCCAGGCCGGCGTGGGTGACGACGACACCCTTGGGGGTGCCGGTCGAGCCCGAGGTGTAGATGACGTACGCGGGCGCGGCCGGCGGCACGGACCGCCCCAGCGGGGTGGCCGGGCCGTGGCCTTCCGAGCCGGCGAGGACGAGCACGTTCCCACCCGGCACCGGCGTGCCGGGCAGCGTCACCACGACGACCGGCTGGGCGTCGGCGAGCATGAACGCGATCCGCTCGGCCGGGTAATCGGGGTCGACCGGCAGGTAGGCGGCACCGGTCTTGAGCACCGCCAGCTGTGCGACGACGATGTCCACCGAGCGCGGCAGGGCGAGGGCGACGATCCGCTCCGGCCCGGCTCCGCGCGCGGCCAGCAGCCGCGCCAGCCGGTCGGCGCGGGTGTCGAGCTCGGCGAAGGTGAGCCGTTCCCCGTGCGAGACCACGGCGACGGCGTCGGGCGTGCGGGCCGCCTGGGCCTCGATCAGCTCGGTCAAGGTGACCGGCGGGACGTCGTGGCCGGTGTCGTTGAACGCGACCAGGACCTGCTCGCGTTCGGCGGCGTCGAGGACGTCGAACTCGCGCAACGGCCGGGCCGGGTCTTCGGCGATCGCCTCGAGGAGGTGTTCGAGCTGCCGGGCCAGCCGCTCGACCGTCGGCTCGTCGAACAGCGCCGGGTCGTAGCCGAGGCCGAGCGACAGGCGCGGGCCGGGGGCGGCCACGACGCTGAGCGGGTAGTTGGTCGTCTCCATCGCCTGCAGTTCACGCAGCCGCACGCCGTGGGCCGCGACGTCGTCCGCGGTGACCGGGTAGTTCTCGAACACCACGAGGCTGTCGAACAGGTTCCGGCCGCCCTCGACACCGCTCCAGGCCTGCACCGCGGTCAGCGGCACGTGCTCGAACCGGCGGGACTCGGCCTGCGCGGTCTGCAGACCGCGCAGCCAGGCGGCGACCGGGGCCGCCGGGTCGGCGGTGACCCGCACGGGCAGGGTGTTGATGAAGATGCCGGTGATGTCGTCGACGCCGGCCAGCCCGGCCGGGCGGCCGGACACGGTGGCCCCGAAGCAGACGTCGTCTTCGCCGCTGAGCCGGGCCAGCAGCAGCGCCCAGGCACCCTGCACGACGGCGTTGACGGTGAGCCGCTCGCGCCGGGCGAACGCCGCCAGCCTGCCGGTCGCCGCCTCGCCGAGGTCACGGCCGACCCACGTCGAGGAGCTCGATTCGTGGGTGGCCGCGGGCGGCCGGTCGTAGGGCAGCGGTGTCGGCTCGGTGACACCGGCGAGTTCTCGCCGCCAGTAGTCCTCGGCGCCTTCGGCGGTCTGCTCGCGCAGCCAGGTGACGTAGTCCCCGAAGGGCCGCCGGTGCGGCAGGGCGGGCGGTGTGCCGTCGCGCAGGGCGGCGTAGGCGGTGCAGACGTCGGAGAGCACCTGGAAGACGCTCCAGCCGTCCAGCAGGACGTGGTGGAACGTCCAGACGAGCTGGACGGCGTCGCCGGGCAGCCGGGCCAGTGCGACCCGCAGCAGCGGCGCGGCCGCGAGGTCGAACGGCTTCGCCCGGTCGTCGGCGAGGAGCGCGCTGAGGGCTTCCTCGCGGTCGCGGTCCCGCCAGTCCAGCTGGGTGACCGGCACCCGGGCGGCGCGGTGGACCACGAGCAGCGGCTCCGGCACGTCCTCCCAGACCACGCTGCCGCGCAGCACCGGCGTCCGGTCGACGACGTGCTGCCAGGCCTGCGCCAGCAGCTCCGGCTCGGCCACGCCGTCGAGGACGGTGGTGACCTGTTCGAAGTAGACGCCCTGTGCTTCCTGGGACAGCCCGTGGAAGACCATCCCGGCCTGCATCGGGGTGAGCGGGTGGACGTCGGCCACGCCGCGGCCGTCGCCGGCGATCCGGTCCACCTGCCGCTGGTCCAGCCCGGCCAGCGGGAAGTCGCTCGGGGTCCGGCCGCCCGCTCCGGGCTCGGCGCAGTGCGCGACGGCTTCGCCCAGCGCGGCCACCAGTTCGGCGGCCAGCTTTTCGACGGTGGCGGCGGTGTGCGTGTCACGCGAGTAGTACCAGGTCAGTTCCAGGCTGTCCCGGTCCACCCGGCCGACGACGTCGAGCAGGTGCGCGCGGCCCGCGCCTTCGCCGACCGACGAGTCGAGGCTGCCGGCCGCGCCGTCGAGGCGGCCCAGGTAGTTGAAGCTGATCTGGGGCCGCAGCGCGGGCGCGGTCCCGGTCAGGTAGCGCAGCGCGCCGAAGCCCACCCCGCGGCGGGGCACGGCCCGCAGCTGTTCCTTGACCGACTTGAGCAAGGCGCCCCACTCGTCGCCGATCCGCAGCGCGACCGGGTACAGCGAGGTGAACCAGCCGACCGTGCGGGACAGGTCGACGTCGTCGAACAGGTCCTCGCGGCCGTGGCCCTCCAGGTCGACCAGGACGCCGTCGCGGCCGGTCCAGCGGGCCAGCACCCGGCCGAGTGCGGCCAGCAGCACGTCGTTGACCTGCGTCCGGTACACGCCGGGGACGTCCTGCAGCAGTGCCCGCGTCAGCTGGGCGTCCAGGCGGGTGGTGACCGTGCCGGTGCCCACGCCGCCGTCGGTGTCGTCGACCGGCAGGGCCGGGTCGACGGCGAGGGCACTGCGCCAGTACGGCAGTTCGTCGTCGAAGCCGCCGGCCTCGGCGTGCGCGGCGAGCCGGTTGGCCCAGTCGCGGAACGAGGTCGTCTTCGGCGGCAGCGGGCCGCCGCGGTAGGCGGTTTCCAGGTCCTCCAGGAGGATTCGCCACGAGACGCCGTCGACGACGAGGTGGTTGACGGTCAGCCGCAGGGCCGTGGGGCCGGTGAGTTCGGCGGTCAGCAGCGGCCCGCCGGTCACGTCGATCTCGGCCCCGAGCACCTCGGCCGTCCCTGCCGGGGCGTTCTCCTGGCCGCCGCCGGTGAACCGCATGCGCAGGGCGTCGTGGTGCTCGACCAGCGTCGCCAGTGCCGCGCGCAGCGTCTCGACGTCGAAGGGCTCGGCCCGCTCGACGCGCACCGACTGCGTGAACCCGTCGGGGTCGCCGAAGTCGCCGGCGAAGAACCAGTGCTGGATCGGGGTCAGCGCGGCGGAACCGGTGACCGGGCCCTGTTCGGCCACGGTGACGGCGGCCGAGCCCGCGGCCACGGCCAGCGCGGCGACGGTCTGGTGCGCGAACAGGTCCCGCGGGGTGAGCGCGAGGCCGTGGCGGCGGGCCCGGGAGACCACCTGGATGGACAGGATCGAGTCGCCGCCGAGTTCGAAGAAGTTGTCCTCGGCGCCGACGCCGGGGACGCCGAGCACGTCGGCCCAGACCTCGGCGAGCACGCGTTCGGTCTCCGTGCGCGGCGGCACGTACCCGGTCATCGGCTCCGCGACCGGCTCGGGCAGCGCCTGGCGGTCGACCTTCCCGTTGGCGCTCAACGGAAGCGCGTCCAGCGTCACGAACGCCGAGGGCACCATGTAGTCGGGCAGGTCCCGCCGCAGCCACGCGCGCAGGTCCGGTTTTCCGGTCGTGACGACGTAGGCGACGAGCCGCCGGTCGCGGGCGACGACCACCGCTTCGGTGACGTCGGGGTGCGCGGCCAAGGCTGTTTCGATCTCGCCCGGCTCGATCCGGAACCCCCGGATCTTCACCTGGTCGTCCGCGCGGCCGACGAACTCCAGCACGCCGTCGCCGGACCAGCGGACGACGTCACCGGTGCGGTACATCCGCTCCCCCGGCGCCCCGAACGGGTTGGCCACGAACCGTTCCGCGGTGAGTCCCGGCCGGCCGAGGTAGCCGCGGGACACACCGGCGCCCGCGATGAACAGTTCCCCGCTGACACCCGGCGGGACCGGCCGCAACCCGGCGTCCAGGACGTAGGCGGCCATGTTGTCCAGCGGCCGCCCGATCGGCATCGCCTCCGGGACCGGGTCGCCGGGGGCCAGGAAGAACCGGCTGGCGAAGGTCGTCGTCTCCGTGGGGCCGTAGCCGTCCACGACGGTCAGCCCCGGGCACGCCTCCCGCACCTGGCGGACGGCGGCCGCGGGCACGACGTCGCCGCCGGTCCACACCTCACCGGCACCGCGCAGGCAGGCCGGGTCCTCCTGCGCCAGCAGCCGGAACAGCCCGGCCGTGAGCCACAGCGCCCGCACCCCGCGGCGGCCGACCACCTCACGCAGCACCTCGGCGTCGACGTCCCCCGGCGGCGCGACGACGACCCGGCCGCCGTTGAGCAGCGGCACCCACACCTCGTAGGTCGAGGCGTCGAACGCCTGCGGCGAGTGCAGCAGCACGCTCCGGTGCGCGTCGCCCGCGAACGAGCGGTCCGAGGCCAGTGCCACGATGTCGCGGTGGGTCACCGCGACGCCCTTCGGCTTGCCGGTCGACCCGGAGGTGTACATGACGTACGCCAGGTTCGCCGGGCGCACCGGGACCTCCGGCGCCCCCGCCGGGCCGGTCTCGGCCACCCCGACCACCGGTCCACTGTGGATGTCCTGATAGGACTCCCCGGCGATGACCACCGTGACGCCCGCTTCGGCCAGGACCACGCGCATCCGGCTCGCCGGGGCCCGCAGGTCCACCGGCACGTAGGCGGCACCGGCCAGCAGCACCGCCAGCTCGGCCACGACGAGGTCGGCCGAACGCTCCAGCAGCAGCCCCACCCGGTCCTCGGCCCCGACACCCAGCTCGATCAGCCGCGAGGCGAGTCCGTCGGCGCGGGCGGCCAGCTCCGCGTAGGTCAGGTCGTCGACCGCCGGGGCGTCCGGCGTCCGGCGGACCTGGTCGGCGAACCGGCTCACCACGGTGGCCTCCGGCAGCGGGTGCGCGGTGTCGTTGAACGTCCGCAGCACGCGCTCGCGGTCTTCGCCGGTGAGCAGGTCGAGCTCGCCGACCCGCGTTCCGGGGCTCGCGGCGAGGCGGTCCAGCGCCCGCAGCAGCTGCTGAGCGAGCCGGTCGACGGTGACCCGGTCGAACAGGTCCGGGTCGTGGTCGAACGACACTTCCAGGCGCTCGCCCGGCGTGACGACCACGCTGAGCGGGTAGTTGGTCGGCTGCAGCTCGCCGTCCTCGTGCAGGCCGATCCCGTGCGCGGCCACGGCTTCGGTGTCGAACGGGTAGTTCTCGAACACCAGGATGCTGTCGAACAGCGTGCTGCCGCCCGCCCAGGTCTGCAGCTGGGCCAGTGACACGAAGTCGAACCGGCGCGAGCGCGCCTGGGCCGTCTGCAGCTCGCGCAGCCAGTCCGCCACGGTGAGTCCGTCGTGGACGGTCACCGGTGCGGGCAGGGTGTTGATGAACAGCCCGGCCATCGCCTCCACGCCCGGCAGGTCGGCGGGCCGCCCCGACACCGTGGTGCCGAAGACGACGCCGGTTTCCCCGCTGTAGCGCGACAGCACCAGCGCCCACGCGCCCTGCACGATCGTGTTGAGGGTCAGGCCGGCGCGGCGCGCCAGGTCGCGGAGCCCGTCGGCGGGCGCCGACACCCGGACCGAGGCGGCGGACCGCGCGCGGTGCGCCTCCACCGGACGGCGGTCGTAGGGCAGCGGCGTCGGCGTCCGCAGGCCCGCGAGCTGGTCGCGCCAGTGCGTTTCCGCGTCCGCGGTGTCCTGCTCGCCGAGCCACCGCAGGTACTCGCGGAACGGCGGGCGGTGGCCCGGCACGGCGGCGCCCGCGTACCGGGCGCAGACCTCGCCGAACACCTGCGCGGCGCTCCAGCCGTCGAGCAGCACGTGGTGGAACGTCCACACCAGCAGCACGTCGCCGCCGGGCAGCCGGGCGATCGCCAGGCGCAGCAGCGGGGCGGTCGCGAGGTCGAAGCCCGCGGCCCGGTCCGCCTCGAGGAACCGCTCCTGCTCGCGGGCGCGCTCGTCGTCGCTCAGCGCGGTCCAGTCGAGGTGGACTACCGGGACCGTGACAGCTCGGGCGACCACCTGCACGGGCTCGTCGAGGCCCTCCCAGACGACGCGGGTGCGCAGCACCGGCGTGTCCGCGACGACCTGCTGCCACGCACGGGCCAGTCGCCCGGGGTCGGTGATGCCGGTCAGCCGCAGCCGCACCTGGTTGAGGTAGGTCCCGGCCGCGCCGTCGACGAGGCTGTGGAAGACCATGCCGGCCTGCATCGGGGTGAGCGGGTAGATGTCCTCGACGTCGCGGCCGGTGCCGGCCAATCGGTCTACAGTGGATTGGTCGAGCCGGGCCAGCGGGAAGTCCGAGGGCGTGCGGCCGCCCGCGTCCGGCCGGGCGCAGTGGTCGACGATCCCGGTGAGGGCGTCGAGGAGCGCGCCGGCCAGCCGGCGCACGGTGGCCTCGGTGTGCACGCCGTCCGCGTAGTGCCAGGTCAGTTCCAGTTCGTCGCCGACGACCGCGCCGACGACGTCGAGCTGGTGCGCGCGGACCTGCTCCGGGTGCGCCGCGCCGCCGAGGCCGCCACCGTGGTCGAAGCGGCCCAGGTAGTTGAAGCTGATCCGGGGTTCGACGCGCGGGGCGGTCCCGGCGAGGTAGCGGAGGGCGCCGTAGCCGAGGCCGCGGCGGGGAATCGCGCGTAGCCGCTCCTTCGTCGTCTTCAGCGCCCCGCCCCAGTCCTCGCCGGAGGCGGTCAGCTCGACCGGGAAGATCGAGGTGAACCAGCCGACCGTGCGGGAGAGGTCGATGCCGCCGAACAGGTCTTCCCGGCCGTGGCCTTCGAGGTCGACCAGCACGCGGTCGCGGCCGGTCCAGTCGCCCAGCACCCGGCCGAGCGCGGTCAGCAGGACGTCGTTGACCTGCGTCCGGTAGGCCGCCGGCACGTCGTGCAGCACCGCCCGGGTCGCCGCCGCGGGCAGCCGGACGACCACTTCGCGCGCGGAACCGTAGGTGTTTTCGCCCGTGCCGTCGACCGGCAGGGCCGGGTCGGCGTCGATCGCCGCCCAGTGGGCGAGTTCGTCGTCGAAGAAGCCGTCGGCGGTGTGCCGGGCCAGTGCGCGGGCCCAGTCGCGGAAGGACGTCGTCCGGGCCGGGAGCTCACCGCCGTCGAGGAGGGTTCGCAGGTCCTCCAGCAGGATCCGCCACGAGACGCCGTCGACGACCAGGTGGTGCGCGGAGAGCGTCAGCGTCGTGCCGGACAGTTCGGCGCTCAGCAGCGGCCCGTTCTGCAGGTCGATGGTGGCGCCGAGGACGTCCGGGGCGTCGGGCGCGTGGTGGGCGCCGTCGGCGGTGAAGCGCAGCCGCAGGGCGTCGTGGTGCAGCTGGAGGTCGCGAAGCGCGCGAGGCAGCGCCGCGGCGTCCGCCACCTCGACCGTGACGGTCTGGACGAACCGCTCCGGGTGCACCGGCCGCGGGTCGAGGTACCAGTGCTGCACCGGCGTCAGCGGCAGGTCGCCGGTCACCGGCCCGGCGGCGGCCGCGGCGGGCGCGGCCGGGGTGGCGGCGAGGGCGAGGGCGGCGACGGTCGGGTGGTCGAAGACCTGGCCGGGCATCAGGTTCAGCCCGGCCCGGCGGGCACGGGAGACCACCTGGATGGACAGGATCGAGTCGCCGCCGAGCTCGAAGAAGTTGTCGTCGGCGCCGACGCGGTCCACGCGCAGCACCTCGGCCCAGATCCCGGCGAGCAGCCGCTCGGCGTCCGTCGCGGGCTCGCGGTAGCCGAGCCCGGAGACGAAGTCCGGTGCGGGCAGGGCCCGGCGGTCGACCTTGCCGTTGTCGTTGAGCGGCAAGGCGTCCAGGGGCACGAAGACGGCCGGGACCAGGTAGTCCGGCAGCGTCCGCAGCAGGAACTCCCGCAGGTCCGGCGTCCCGGTCGCGACCACGTAGGCGACGAGCCGCTTGGCCCCGCCGTGCTCGGCCGCCACGACGACGGCTTCGGTCACCTCGGGGTGGGCGGTCAGCGCCGTTTCGATCTCGCCGAGTTCGACGCGGAAACCGCGGATCTTCACCTGGTCGTCGGCCCGGCCCGCGAACTCCAGCACGCCGTCGTCGATCCAGCGGACCAGGTCACCGGTCCGGTACATCCGGGCGCCCGGCGCGCCGAAGGGATCGGCGAGGAACCGTTCGGCGGTCAGCGCGGGCTGCCCGAGGTAGCCGCGGGCGAGCCCGGTGCCGGCCAGGTACAGCTCGCCGACGGCGCCCGGTGGCACCGGCCGCAGCCCGTGGTCGAGGACGTAAGCGGCCATGGCGTCCAGTGGCCGCCCGATCGGCACCGCTGCGGGCACCGGCTCGTCCGGCCCGACCACGAACCGGGTGGCGAACGTCGTGGTCTCGGTGGGGCCGTAGCCGTCGACGACGGTGAGGTCCGGGCACGCGGCCCGCACCTGGCGGACGGCTTCGGCGGGCACGACGTCCCCGCCGGTCCACACCTCGGCAACGCCGGCCAGGCAGCCCGGGTCTTCCTGGGCCAGCAGGCGGAACAGCCCGGCGGTGAGCCACACCGCGGTGACGCCGTGCGCGCCGATCAGGCAGCGCAGGACGTCCGCGTCGACGTTCCCCGGCGGGGCGACCACCACGCGGCCGCCGCTCAGCAGCGGCACCCACACCTCGTACGTCGACGCGTCGAAGGCCGGCGGCGAGTGCATGAGCACGGTCCGGTGCGCAGGCCCGGCGAAGGACCCGTCCCGGGCCAGGCCGACGATGTCGCGGTGGCTGACCGCCACGCCCTTGGGCGTGCCCGTCGAGCCGGACGTGTACATGACGTAGGCCAGGTTCCCGGGCCGGAGCGGGATTTCCGGCGCCCCGGCCGGCTCGTCCCCGAGCTCGCGGACCGCGACGATCGGTCCATTGTGGATCTCGGCGGCGAGTGCCCGGCCGGCGTCGTCGGTCACCACCACGCGGACACCGTCGAGCAGCGCGGCCAGCCGGCTGCGGGGCGCGCGGGCGTCCAGCGGCAGGTAGGCACCGCCGGCCTTGAGCACCGCCAGTTCGGCGACGACGACGTCGGCCGAGCGGCCCAGCAGCAGCCCGACCAGGCCGTCCCGCTGCGCGCCGAGGGCGAGCAGGCGGTGCGCCAGCCGGTTCGCCCGTGCGTCCAGTTCCGCGTAGGTCAGGGTTTCTCCGCCGGTGACGGCGATCGCGTCCGGGGTGCGGCGGACCTGCTCGGCGAACAGCGCAGGCACGGTCGTGTCCGGGTGGTCCTGCGCAGTGCCGCGCCCCCGGGCCAGGACGGCCCGCTCGTCGCCGCCGGTGAGCATGCGCAGCCGGGCGAGCGGCTCGTGCGGCCGGGTCGCGAGCTCGGCCAGCAGGGTTTCCAGGTGGCAGGCGAACCCGGCGATCGTCTCGGCGTCGAACAGGCCGGGGTCGTAGCCGAACAGGAACTCCAGGCGCTCCTCGCCGGGGTAGGCGACGACGCTGAGCGGGTAGTTGGTCGTCTCGACCCCGCGCAGGTCGCGCAGCCCGAGCCCGGCGGTCACCGGGTAGTTCTCGAACACGAGCAGGGTGTCGAACTCCCCGCCCCAGCTCTGCAGGCGGGCCAGGGAGAGGTGGTCGAACCGCCGGGCCTCGGCCTGGGCCTCCTGCAGGCCGCGCAGCCAGTCCACCGCCGCCGCCCGCTCGCCGACGTCGGCGACGACCGGCAGCGTGGTGATGAACATGCCGGTGATCTCGTCCGCGCCGGGCAGTTCGGCGGGCCGCCCGGCGACCGTGGTGCCGAAGCAGACCTCCGGACGGCCGGTGTGGCGGGCCAGCAACACCGCCCAGGCGCCCTGGACGAGCGTGTTGAGGGTCAGCCCGTGCCGTTGCGCGGCGGCGCGCAGCGGTCCGGCGGCCAGCTCGATCCGCAGCGAGGCCGTCGACTCGACCGGGTGCCCGCCGTCGGCGCGGTCGGTGCGCAGCCGGGCCGGCTCTTGCCGTCCGGAAAGCCTCTCCCGCCAGTACTTTTCCGCCGCCGGGGTGTCCTGTTCGGACAGCCACCGGAGGTGGTCGCGGAACGGGCGGCGGGTGGGCAGCGGACGTCCCGCGTGCGCCGCGGCGACGTCGGAGAGCACCTGGAAGAGGCTCCAGCCGTCGAGCAGCAGGTGGTGGAACGTCCAGACGACCCGGACCTCGGTCGCCGAGACGCGGGCGAGCAGCAGCCGCATCAGCGGGAGCTCACCCAGGTCCAGGCCGGTGTCCCGGTCGGCGGCCAGCACGGCGTCGAGGTCCTCCGGCGCGGTCGTCCAGTCGCGGTACTCGATCGGCAGCGCGACCTGCCGGTGGACCACCTGCACGGGCTCGTCGAGGCCGTCCCAGACCACCCGGGTGCGCAGCACCGGGGTCCGGTCGACCACCCGCTGCCAGGCGCGGCCCAGCGCCGCGGGATCCGGGACGTCGCTCTGCACGAACGTCACCTGCTGGAGGTAGGCGTGCCGGCCACCGCCGGTGAGCCGGTGGAAGAGCATGCCGGCCTGGGCCGGGGTGAGCGGGTAGACGTCCTCGACGTCGCGGCCGTCGCCGGCCAGCCGGTCCACGGCCGCCTGGTCGAGCCGGGCCAGCGGGAAGTCCGACGGCGTCCGGCCGCCGGCGTCCGGGGCGGTGCAGTGCGCGACGATCCCGGCGAGGCCGCGGACGAGGTCGTCGGCGACGGTCCGGATGGTGGCTTCGGCGTGGAGCCGGTCGGAGTAGAACCAGGTGATCTCCAGCCGGCCGCCCGCGACCCGGGCGACGACCTCGACGGCGTGCGGCCGGATGTCGGCCGGGTTCTGCACCAGCTCCAGTTCCCGCTCGAGGCCCCGGTACAGCTCGCCATCGGCCTCGAAGCGGCCGAGGTAGTTGAAGCCGAGCCGGGGCCTCACCGCGGGAGCGGTCCCGGTGAGGTGGCGCAGCACGCCGTAGGACAGGCCGCGGGCCGGGATGGCGCGCAGCTGCTCCTTGACGGACTTGAGCAGGTTCGCGACGCCGTCGGCCGGCACCTCGAGCCCGACCGGGAACAGCGACGTGAACCAGCCGACCGTGCGCGAGAGGTCGACGTCGTCGAACAGGTCCTCCCGGCCGTGGCCTTCGAGGTCGACGAGCACGCGCCCGGCCCCGGTCCAGCGGCGCAGGGCGTCGCCGAGCGCGGCCAGCAGCACGTCGTTGACCTGCGTCCGGTAGACGCCGGGGACCTCCTGCAGCAGCGCCCGGGTCAGCTCGGCGTCCAGCCGGGTGGTGACCGCGCGGGTGCTCGCCACCGTGTTGGCGCCCTCGGTGTCGAGTGGGATGTCGGCGCCCGCGACGGCCTGCCAGTACGGCAGGTCGCCGTCGAAGGGGTGCCCGGCGAGCCGGGCCGCCCAGTCCCGGAAGGACGTCGTCCGGGCGCTCAGGTCCCGGCCGTGGTAGGCGTGCTCGATGTCCTCCAGCAGGATCCGCCACGAGACGCCGTCCACCACCAGGTGGTGGACGGCCAGGCGCAGGGTCGTGCCGGTGAGTTCGGCGCTGACCAGCGGACCGTGCCCGATGTCGATCTTCGCGCCGAAGACGTCGGTCTCCCCGGGCTCGGCGTGTTCCTGGGCCCAGCCGTCCGCGGTCCGGCGGAAGCGCAGCCGCAGGGCGTCGTGGTGCGCGACGACGGTGTTCACCGCCGCGCGCAGGCGGCCGGAGTCGACGTCCCCGGCGAGCCGGACGCTCAGCTGCTGGACGAAGTGGTCAGGGTCGGCCGGGTCGGTGTCGAGGAACCAGTGCTGGATCGGGGTGACGACCACTTCGCCGGTCGCCGCCTGCCGCTCGGCCGCCGGCTCGGCCACTCCGGCCGCCGCGGCGAGCGCGGCGATCGTCTGGTGCCGGAAGACGTCCTTCGTGGTGATCCGCAGCCCGGCCTTGGCCGCTTCGGACACCAGCCGGATGCCGAGGATCGAGTCGCCGCCGAGCTCGAAGAAGTTGTCCTCGACGCCGACCTCGGGCAGCCCGAGCGCGTCGGCCCAGATGCCCGCCAGCAGCCGTTCGGTCTCGGTCCGCGGGGCGACGCGGGTGGTGCCGCCCGCCCAGTCCGGGGCGGGCAGGGCACGCCGGTCGAGCTTGCCGCTGGGGTTGAGCGGCAGCGCATCGAGCGGCACGAACGCCGAGGGCACCAGGTGCGCGGGCAGCGTGGCGGCCAGGAACTCCCGCAGGCCGGCGGGTGCTTCGGGGACGACGTAGGCGACCAGCCGCTGGTGCCCGCCGTCGGTGCGCGCGACGACCACCGCCTCGGTGACTCCCCTGTGCTTCCGCAGCGCGGCCGCCACCTCGCCGGGCTCGATCCGGAAGCCCCGGATCTTGACCTGGTCGTCGGCCCGGCCGAGGTACTCCAGCTCGCCGCGGGTGTTCCAGCGGACGACGTCCCCGGTCCGGTACATCCGGGCGCCCGGCGCGCCGAACGGGTCGGCGACGAACCGGCCGGCGGTCAGGCCCGGCCGGCCGAGGTAGCCGCGGGCCACCCCGGCGCCGCCGAGGTGCAGCTCGCCCGGCACGCCGACCGGCACCGGCCGCAACCCGCGGTCGAGCACGTACGCGCGGATGCCGGCGATCGGGCGGCCGATCGGCGGCGTGCGGTCGGTGTCGTGGTACCACGCGGTGGCGTACACAGTGGACTCGGTGGGCCCGTAGATGTTCGCGATCCGGCTGCCGGGCACCGCTTTCCGGATGTCGAGCAGCGCGTGCCGGGTCAGTGCCTCGCCGGCCAGGACCACAGTGGACGGCCGCACCGACACCGCGCCCTGAGCCAGCAGCTGGGCGAACGCCGAGGGCACCCCGCTGACCAGGCCGACCGGACGGCCGGTGTGCTCGCCTTCGCCCAGTGCCAGCACGTCCCGGACGATCTCGACGGTCGCGCCGGTCGTCAGCGGCGCGAAGATCTCGAACACCGAGACGTCGAAGTTGAGCGACGTCGAAGCGACCACCGTGGACCCCGGCCGGAAGACGTCCCGGAAGTCGTGCGCCGCCCAGGCCATCAGGTTCGCGGCGCTGCGGTGGGCCACCACGACGCCCTTGGGGCGGCCGGTCGAGCCGGACGTGTGGATCACGTAGGCCGGGTGGTCCGGGTTCGTGGTGCGCCCCGGCGCCGCGGCGGAAGCGCCATCGAGCAGCGCCGGGTCGTCGAATGCCAAGGTGGGCACGGTTCCCGGGCCGTGCCCGTCCGGGGTGAGCAGCAGGGCCGGGCGGGCGTCGTCGAGGATCAGCTCCTGCCGCTCGGCCGGGTAGGCCGGGTCGACCGGGAGGTAGGCGGCGCCGGACTTCAGCACGCCGAGCAGCGCGACGAGGATCCGTTCGGTGCGCGGCAGGGAGACGGCGACGAACCGCTCGGGTCCGGCGCCCCGCCCGGCCAGGACCGCGGCCAGCCGGCCGGCCTGCTCGTCGAGTTCGGCGTAGGTGAGCGAACGGCCGTCGCAGACGACCGCGACGGCGTCCGGCGTGCGGGCGGCCTGGGCCTCGAACAGCTGCGGCAGCGTGGTTTCCGGCGTCTCGAGCACCGGACCGCGGGACAGCCCGGCCAGGTGGGCCAGCTCGGCGGGGGTCAGGATCGGCAGCTCGGCCACCGGCCGGTGCGGTCCGGCGACCACGGCCTCGGCCAGCACCCGCAGGTGCCCGGCGAAGCGGTCGATCGTCTCGGCGTCGAACAGGGCGGTGTCGTACTCGATAGCGAAGCCGCGGGCCTGCGGCCGGAACTCGAGCACGAGGTCGAACCGGGCCCGGGGGCGGGGCAGATCGTGCTCGCCCATGCGGAGGGCGCCCGCCTCCCGGGGCCGGACGAGGTCCTGCTGCAGCACCAGCAGGACCTGCACCAGCGGGGTCCGGCTCGGGTCACGAGCCGGCCGCAGGTCGTCGACGACCTGGTCGAAGGGCACTTCGGCGGCGGCGAAGGCCGCCAGCACGGTTTCCTTGACCCGGCCGAGGAAAGCGTCGAAGGGCAGTTCCGGGTCGACCGCGGACCGCAGGACCAGGGTGTTGACGAAGAAGCCGGCGAGCCGTTCGAGCTGGTCGTGGTCGCGGCCGGAGACCGCGGTGCCGATGGCGACGTCGTCCTGCCCGGTGTAGCGGGCCAGCAGCAGCTGGACGAGCGCGGTCAGCGTCGTGAACAGCGTCGCGCCGGTGTCGTGCCCCAGTTCGGCGAGCTGCCCGGCGAGCTCCGCCGGCAGCTCGTAGCGGCGGATCGCGCCCTCGGCGGCGCGGACCGGGGGGCGGGGCCGGTCGGTGGGCAGGTCCAGCGGCTCGAGGCCGGCCAGCTGCGTGCGCCAGTACGCCAGCTGCCGCTCGCGCAGCCCGGCCAGCCGGTCGTGGTGCCAGCGGGAGTAGTCGCGGTAGCCGATGTCCGGTGGCGCGGGCTTCTCCCCCGCGTAGAGCGCGGCGAACTCGTCGACGAGCAGGCCGACCGACCAGCCGTCGGTGACGATGTGGTGCTGGCAGAGCAGGAGCAGGTGCTCCTCCGGGCCGCGGCGGAGCAGCGTGGCCCGGGTGAGCGGGCCGGTCGTCAGGTCGAAGGGGCGATCGAGCTCGGCCGCCAGCTGCGCGTCCAGGTCCGCCTCGGCGTCGGCTTCCCGCAGCGGGATGGTGCCTTCGCCGGCGACGACCTGGACGCCTTCGCCGTCGACGCTGCGGAAGGTCGTCCGCAGCGCCTCGTGCCGGGCGGCCAGGCCGTCCAGCGCGGCGCGCAGGGCGTCGCGGTCCAGCGGGCCTTCGAGGGTGAGGCCGACGCCGGCGTTGTACTCGGTGCTGCCCGGCTGCTGCCGGTCGAGCACCCAGAGGCGGCGCTGGACCGGCGAGAGCGGCACCACGGCCGCGTGCGGCGCGGGCTCGATCCGGGCGGCCGGGGCACTGGGGAGAGCCGGCAGCAGCTCGGCGAGCTTCGCGATGGTGCGGGCGTCGAACACCACCCGCGGGGACAGCTCGGCCCCGAACCGGGCGCGGATCCGCGCCAGCGCCCGGGCGCCGAGGACGGAGTCCCCGCCGAGTTCGAAGAAGTCCGCGTCGACGCCGATGTCCGGCACGCCCAGCACGTCGGCCCAGATTTCGGCGAGCGCGTGCTCGGCCTCGGTCCGCGGCGGGGTGTGGGCGGCCCGGACCTGGGCGGCCCAGTCGGGTTCGGGCAGCGCGTCGCGGTCCAGCTTGCCGTGGTGGGTCAGCGGCATCGCTTCGAGCGCGACGAACGCGGCCGGGACCAGGTACGGCGGCAGCCGGTCGGCCGCGGCCGCGCGCAGGTCCGCCGGATCGGCGTCCCCGGCGAAGTAGGCGACCAGCTGCTTGACGCCGGGCCGGTCCTCGCGGGCGACGACGACCGCCTCGCGGACGCCCTCCCGGGCGAGCAGCAGCGCCTCGACTTCGCCGGGTTCGATCCGGAAGCCGCGGATCTTGACCTGGTGGTCGGCCCGCCCGGCGAACGCCAGCTCGCCGTCGGCGGTGCGCCGGACGAGGTCGCCGGTCCGGTACATCCGGGCGCCGGGCGCGCCGAAGGGGTCGGCCACGAACCGGCTCGCGGTCAGCCCCGGCCGGTCGAGGTAGCCGCGGGCCAGCCCGGGGCCGGTGACGTAGAGCTCGCCGGCATCGACCGGGCGCAGCGCCTCGTCGAGCACGTAGGCGGTGGCGTCCGGCAGCGGACGGCCGATCGGGGGCGGGCCGCCGGGGACCAGCGGGTCGCTCCAGGTGGCGACGACGGTGAACTCGGTGGGGCCGTAGGAGTTGATCATCCGGCGCCCGGGCGCCCAGGTCCGGACCAGTTCGGGCGGGCAGGCGTCGCCGCCGACGATCACCGTGCGGAAGTCCGGCAGCGCGTGCGCGGGCAGCGTGGCCAGCGCGACGGGCGGGATGAGCGCGTGGGTGATCCGGTGCTCGGCCAGGACGCCGGCGAGCCGGTCGCCCAGCAACGGGCCGGGCGGCGGCACCACCAGGGCGGCCCCGTGCGGCAGCGCCATGCCGAGCTCGAGGATCGACGCGTCGAAGCTCGGCGAGGAGAACTCGAGGACCCGGTCGCCGGGCCGCACGTCGTACTGCTCCCGCATCGCGGCGAAGAAGCCGGCCAGGCCGCGGTGGGTGACGAGCACGCCCTTGGGGACGCCGGTCGAGCCGGACGTGTAGATGAGGTAGGCCGGGTGGTCCGGGCGCAGCGGGCGTGCCCGGTCGGCGTCGGTGGGGTCGGTGGCCGCGAAGCCGTCGAGCAGGCCGGGTTCGCCGAGGTCGAGGGCGCTTTCCGGGGTCCCGCGGCCCACGACGAGCACGGGTTTGGCGTCCTCGAGCACGAAGGCGAGGCGCTCGGCGGGCTGGTCGGGGTCGACCGGCAGGAAGGCGGCCCCGGCCTTGGCCGCCGCCAGCTCGGCGACGACGAGGTCCGCCGACCTCGGCAGGACCAGCGCGACGACCCCTTCCGGGCCGGCACCGCGGGAGATCAGCAGCCGCGCCAGGCGGTTCGCCCGTGCGTTCACCGTCGCGTAGGTCAGCGTGCCGTCCGCGCCGGTCAGCGCCGGTGCCGAGGGGGTACGGGCGGCCTGGGCCTCGAACAGCCCGGCGAGGGTACGCGCGGGTACCGATCTGTCGTCGTCGGCGTCGGGCACCGAGACGTCGTATCGCGGCATTGCGGAAACCTTTCGAGCACGGATGACGTCAGCGCAGGGCAGTCCACGCGCTGGGAGATGGCAGGCAGGCGCGGCCCGCGACCAGGGAAATCGCCGAATTCGGCGGCCGGCCGCTTTCGCCGCGCCCGGCTTTTTGCCACTCGTTCAACAAATCCGCCCGGTGTGCCACCCACCGGGTAAACCCGCAGGAACGAGCCCAAGACACAGTGATCCTTTCCACCGCGAAGCCGCGTGGCGACACCCGGAAACTGTTCCGATTTCGACGGCCCCCCGCGGCGCTGATTGGGCGCCAACGACCGCCGAACGCGCGCGACAACCGGCGTTCTTCGTGCAACAGGTCGGTCACCCGGCGGTCGAGTCGCCCCCAAGACCAGCCGGATTCGCATCACGCTACCCAGTGAACGCAAAGCTCGTACCGCCGAACGGAGCATTGGCGAAAATGTCCAAAAATCGCTGCGGTTTGCCCGGACAGCGAGTAGTTCGACGTCGGTTATTGTTCACTCTTCTGCCGGAAAATGTTACCTCGATTGGGAGGTTTGACTTTACTGCGACGCGCTCACCTGCGAAGACACCGCGTCACCCGGGTGACGAACGGGGGTGATGCCCGGAGTAAGCCGGTTTCGGAAGTTGTGCTTCAGCTTACGGCACGTCACCCGATTGGCGGGTAACGCGGGAGACGCGGCCGGATCGGTGAAATGATCGAGTGAAGAAGGGGTTGCCGTACCACGTTCCGGGATCCCGGCAAGTGGGCAGCACCCGAACCGGGAATGCGGCGCCCGTCGATTGCCACTTTGCTGAACAGTGTTCAACCCGGCGGGGCACACGGTACCGCTCCGACGCCGTCGGCGGGAGGTCGTCGGCGGGAGGTATAGCCGAAAACGCATGTTTGGTCCGTCCGCACTGGCGGCCGGGGCTCGGCGCGCTCCGCCGGGTGCAGCTCACCGGCCCACCTGCGCAGCCGGCGCCGGGCCCGTCCGGCACGGCCGGCGATGGTCGGCATTCGGACCGCGCCCCCACGCCGCCGACCGGGAACGGCCGGAATTGCGACCGCGCACCCCGGGGCGGCCGCCCGGCCCGGCCGCGGGACGGCATTCGGAAACACCCTCGCCACCGATCCGCACCCGGAAGCGACCGCGAATACCGCCACGCCCGCACCCGTCCGGATTGGACGTCCACAGTAGACCGCAAGCCACCTGCGCCGGGAAGCCGCCGCCCTGGCGAAGTCGTTCTTCACCCATTGAGGCGACACCGGTCATTTCCGCACCCCGGTCACGCTTGGCCGAACCCCGGGCTTCCGGCTGGCGATGCGGGCAATTACGCCGAACGGACCCGCCCCTTTTCCCGCGAGTTGAATTCCCTTTCGGGCCGGTTGTGGATACACTTCCTCGCGAACGCCGTGCATTGTGCTTGTTCGCGTTCGGAGAGCGCACATCCACCCGACAGGAGCACCCAGTGGCCCAGAAAGTCTCGGTCGAGATCCTCGACGACATCGACGGCAGCGCCGCCGCACAGACCGTCCAGTTCAGCCTCGACGGCGTCACCTTCGAAATCGACCTTTCGGACCGCAACGCGGCCGCCCTGCGCGACGAACTGGCCCGCTACATCGGCGCCGCCCGCCGGGTCGGCGGCCGGAAGGTGCGCGTGGCCACCGGCCAGTCGACCACCGCCTCCGACCGCGAGCGCAACCAGCGGATCCGGGCCTGGGCGAACGAGAACGGTTTCGACGTCTCCGAACGCGGCCGCCTCTCCTCCGAAGTCGTCGCCGCCTACGAGCGCGCGCACGGCACCGAGACGGAATCGGCGGCGCCGTCCGCGCGAAAGCGCGGTGCGCGCAGGAAAGCCGCAGCCTGACTCCCGATTGCGGCGGGCCGCGCCGCGCGGGGTGAAGGCGCCGGAAATGGAACAAGGCCGTTTCCCCGCCGAAACCGAACCGGCATCCGGCGTCGCGCAGGAATATCCGACCACCCGGCCTGCCACGCGAACGGGCCGCGGTCCGGCCTGTCCGGCGAGTGGCCGTCGGCGAACGGCGCGGCACCGGGTCGGTTCGCCGGGGAAGCGGGTGAACGAACTGGTCCGCGACGCCGCCGAGGCCCGCCCGGGCGCTGTTCACCGCGGCCGGGGTCCGTCGAGGACCCCGCCTGATCGGCTCTTGTGATCCGGACCGCCCACCCCCTACGGTCGGCGGGGCCGGGTCGTCGCGGGGAGGAGCCTCGGGTGCTGGGAACCGTTCTGGCGAGCGCACTTCTGCTGACCGGCACCGCCCCCGCGGTCGCGGACACCGGCTGGGCACCGGCCCCGATCGCCTGGACCGCCTGCCCCGACGACCCCGAAAGTCCTCCCCCGGACGGCGAATGCGGCACGCTGCGGGTGCCGCTGGACTGGAACGCCCCGCACGGGCCGGCGATCGCGCTGGCGGTGGGCCGGCACCGCGCCACGGATTCCGCCCACCGGCTCGGCGTGCTGCTGGCCGATCTGGGCGGCCCCGGCTCGGCGAGCGCGGAATTCGCCGTGACCCCGGGCCTGCTCAGCCCGGAGGTCCAGGCCCGGTTCGACGTCGTGGGCTTCGACGTGCGAGGCACCGGCCGCAGCGAGTTCATCGAGTGCGCCGGCGCGGGTGAGCCGCCGGACGACGTGCCCACCGACCGCGCCGGATTCGCCGCGCTGCGGGACTACCAGGAGAAAGCCGTCGCCGACTGCCGCGCCCGCAACCTCCCGGTGTTCGACCACGCGGACACCGCGACCAACGCGCGGGACATGGAGGCGCTCCGCCGCGCGCTCGGCGAGCCGGAGCTCAGCTTCCTCGGCATCTCCTACGGCACGCTGCTCGGCCAGGAGTACGCGGAACTGCACGGCGACCGGGTGCGGGCGATGGTGCTCGACAGCACCATCGACCACAGCGCCGACCTCGAGCGGTTCCTCGGCGACCGCGCCGCCGCCGCGGACGACGCGTTCCGCCGGTTCGCCGCGTGGTGCGACGGGACGCCGACCTGCGCGCTGCACGGGCAAGACGTCTTCGCCGCCTGGCGGAAAGCCCTGACGGTGACCGCCGGTGTGCCACAGCAGCAGAACGGCCTGCGCGACCGGGTGCTCAAGGACATGTACGGCCCCGACTGGGCCGACGTGGGCCAGGTCATCGCCGACGCCGCCGCCGGCCGCCCGCCGGTCAGCGCCCAGTTCGCCTACAACTACGACTCGATCCGCATGGCCGTCATCTGTCAGGACTTCGACCTCCGGATCCGCGGTTTCGCGCAGTATTCGGCCTTGCACGCCGAAGAACTGCGCCGCGGGCCGGTCATGCGCGGCAGCACGCTGGGCCACGGCGAAGCGATGGCTTGCCTGGGTGTGCACGGCCTGCCGGCGAACCCGCCGCACCGGCTGGACATCCGGCGGGCCCCGCGGATCCTGCTGCTGAACTCCCGCCACGATCCGGCGACCCCGTACGCCTGGGCTCTCTCCCTCCACCGCCAGGCACCGGCGAACACGACGTTGCTGACGTGGGAGGGCGCCGGCCACGCGGTCTACCCGAAGAGCACCTGCGCCCGTTCGGCCGCGGACCGCTATCTGCTGACGCTGGAGGCACCCCGGGACGACGTCGGCTGTCCGGCCTGAATCCGTCCATTCCGGATCACCAACGTCGGCGCAATCCGGTTCACCAGCGGTAGTTGCGGCGCAGGGCGCGTTTCACGACCTTCCCCGTGGCGTTGCGCGGCAGTTCCTCGACGAACACGACGTCCCGCGGCACGGCGAACCGCGCCAGGCGCTCGCGGACGTGGGAGCGCACCGTGTCCTCGTCCAGCTGCGCGCCCGGGGCCAGCACCAGGTAGGCCGCCAGGCGCTGGCCGTACTTGGCGTCCTGCACGCCGACCACCGCCGCCTCGCGGACTTCCGGCAGGGCCAGCAGGACTTCCTCCACCGGTGCCGGGGCCACGTTCTCGCCGCCGGAGACGATCATCTCGTCTTCGCGGCCCTGGACGAACAGCAGCCCGTTCGCGTCGACGTACCCGCGGTCGCCGGTGTCCATCAGGCCGTCGCGGACGTCCAGCTGCTCGCCGTCGGTGTACCCGTCGAACAGCAGGCGATTGCCCACGTAGAGCCGGCCCGTCGCGCCGGGCGGGACCGGGGCGCCCGCCCGGTCCAGGACGCGGATCACCGTGCCGATCGGGGCGCGGCCGGCCGTACCGCGGGCCGCGCGGAGGTCGCGGGGTCCGGCGATCGCGGCCCAGGACACCTCGGTCGAGCCGTACAGGTTGTAGAGGATGTCGCCGAAGGCGTCCATGAACTCCTCGCCCAGCCGGCCCGGCAGCCCGGCGCCGGAGCTGGCGACCACGCGCAGGGAAGACAGGTCGTAGCGGGCTCGCGTGCGCTCCGGCAGGTCCAGCAGCCGCCGCAGCATCGTCGGCACCGCGAACAACGCCGTGCAGCGCTGCCGTTCGATCATCGCCAGCGTCGCTTCGGGGTCGAACCGCCGGGGCAGCACCAGACCCGCCCGCAGCGCCATGCCGAGCTGGAGCGCGGCCAGGCCCCAGGTGTGGAACAGCGGGGCGGCGACCAGGATCGGTTCCCCGGCCCGCAGCGGGATTTCCGACAGCACCGCGGCGGCGTCGGCGACGTTGTTCGGGGTCGGGCGGCGCGCGCCCTTCGGCGGACCGGACGTGCCCGAGGTGAGCACGACGAGCCGGCCCGGCTCGGCGGGCGGGGCGATCCGGGTGGGCGGCTGCGCTTCGATGAGGTCTTCGATCGTCGCGCCGTGCCACCCGTCCCCCGGCGGCCACGTCCACAGCTGCGGCACCTCCGGCGGCAGCCGCCGGCGCAGCGCGGCGAACTCGGCGTCGGCGAGCACGAGCCGGGAACCGTGCCGCAGCGCGAACTCGGCGACCTGCCCGAGCGCCAGCCCGGTGTTCATCAGGGCCACGTCCGCGCCCAGCTTGCTGCAGGCGATCATCGCCTCGACCATCGCGTTGTGGTTGCGGCACATCAGGAGCACGCGCGAGCCCGCGGTGACGTCGTGGCGCTCCAGCACGGCGGCCAGCCGGGAGGTGCGGTCGTCGAGCTCGCCGAAGGTCCGCTCGGAGCGCTCGTCGCACAGAGCGAGGGAATCCGGCGCGCGCCGCGCCACCGCCTCGTAGCCTCCGGCCAGCGTCGAGCCCCAGCGGCCGACCGAGCGCAGCTGCCGCAGCGTCCCGGCCGGCTGGGCCGGGGTGAGGACGCCGGCCTTCACCAGGATCCGCGCGAACTCGCGCTTGGACGGCCGCGACGACGGCGGATCCGCCGCGGGGACGCCGCCGAGGTGGTCGCTGATCGCGGCGACCGCGTCCAGGATCCGCTGCCGGATCCGCGGCATCGCCGGCGAGCGGCCGTCGAGCAGGGTGAGCAGGATGGTGAGCGCGCAGCCGCCGGGCACCGGCCGCAGCACGACGGACATCCGGTGCTGCCGCCCGGACCAGGCCAGCTGCTCGTCCCGCCGGTGGACGAAGATCTCGGCCTCGCCCTCGCCGCCGGCGCGGTACCGGTAGCGCGCGCCCCGGCCGGTCGCCTCGGAAACGGGCTCGCACGAGGTGATCCCGCGGACGAACCGCGGGTAGAGGTGCGGGCTGCCGACGATCGTCCACACGGCCGCGGGACTGTGCGGAACGGTGACGGTGAGCTCGAGCAGTTCCGGTTCCATCAGCCCACCACGGGAGCCGACGCCGACGCACTGGTCATGACTCGGCTCCCCCTTGTCGCCTCCTCCGGTGGAGGTTCGGCCGTTCGGCCGGTCCGCCGAGCATCCGTTTGCGCCGCCGGTCGTGTCAACAAGGGCGCGCTCGATTCGACGTATTCAACCGTGGGGAGCGCGGGAAAACCAGCGAACCGCCGGCTGCTTCACGCAGTTCTCACGCCGGCACGGATCACCACGGTGGTGTCGACCGCCCGGCCGCGTGCAGGCGCGTGCGGCAACGCCGGCGCCAATTGGTCGTTGCCCGGCGAAGGCGCCAGGGGCGCCCGGAAACCGTGATTACAGTCGCCGAGCGCCCGCTCAGGCGGACTCCCGGACCACCAACGTGGTCCCCAGCACCACCCGCCGCGGCCGCCGGGCCGTCCCGTCGATCGCCGCGAGCAGCTCGCCCGCCGAGCGGGCGCCGAGGGCGTCGACCGGCTGGCTCACCGTTGTCAGCGGTGGGTCGGTCGTCCGCGAGACCGGTGAGTTGTCGAAGCCGACCACCGCGACGTCGTCGGGCACCCGGCGGCCGGTGCGGCGCAAGGCGCGCAGTGCGCCCACCGCCATCATGTCCGAGGCGACGAACACCGCGTCCAGGTCCGGCCGCCGGTCCAGCAGGCGCCGCATCGCGTGCTCGCCGGAGGCCTGGCCGAAGTCGCCGTGGGCCACCGCGCCCGCGTCGATGGGGCCCGCTCCGGCGATCGCGGTGAGGTAGCCGGTGAGCCGGTCGCGGCCCGGCGCCATGTCCTTCGGGCCGGCGACCGTCGCGATCCGCCGTCGTCCGGTGGCCTGGAGGTGGCGCACCGCCGCCTCGGCGCCGCCGCGGTTGTCCACGTCCACGTACGTGTACCGGGCGGGGTCGGGGACCACCGGCCGGCCGGCGCTGACGACCGGGAGGTCCACGCAGGACAGGGCCGTGGTGGACCGCGCGTGCGTGCTGACGAACAGCGCCCCGTCGACGTGCCCGCCGGCGAGGTAGCGGAAGGTGGTGTCCTGGGCGGCCGCCTGCATCATCAGCACCACGACCTGGATGCCCGCCGCGGTGAGCGTGCGGTCGATGCCGCCCATGATGCGGCCGAAGAACGGGTCGGAGAACAGCCGCAGGCCGTCCTCGCACAGCACGACGGCGACCGTGCCGGTCCGTTGCGCCTCCCCCGCCCGCGCCGCTCGCTGCCGCACGTAGCCGAGGGCGCGCACGGCCTGTTCGACCTGGCGCCGGGTCTCGGCGCGCACCTGCGGGAACCCGTTGAGCACCCGCGACGCCGTCGCCGACGAGACACCGGCGGCCCGGGCCACGTCGGCCAGGGTCGGCCGCGGATCGGAAAGGTCGAGAACGGTCATGGTCACCTCCGTGGGGACAGCACGAACCGAGGCGCGCTCCCACCCGGAAGACATTTCCGGGAAGCCGCGCCGAAGCCGTATGTTAACGCTAACATTCGAGGGGAGCGGGATCCGGACCGCCGCTGGTTTCGACGGTCTCTTCGGTCACCACTGGTCAGCGGGGGCCGGCGCGACGATGGCCGGGGTACCGGTTCTTGGTCACATCCGCACATCCTTGGGCGAGAGTGGGTCGAACGGGTGAGCCGCGGCCGCGTCCGGTGATCTTTTGACCGCTTGCTCGGCAGCCTTGATGCTGGAACCAGGCGACCCGGTGTGTCAACCGGATGACCGAAAGTGCCCCCGGAAAGTCGTGCCCCGCCGTCGAAATCCGTCGAATCGAGCCGGCGCGCGCGACACCCGCGCTTTTCTGCGGACGTGTCCGCCCGGGTCTAGGCTGACCTCACCAGACCGATCAAAGGAGTCCGCCACCCCGCTTGCCGCCTCGCGAAAGGGTCCCCGCCATGCAGCTGCGTCACGAAACCACGGCCGCGGGCGGGGTGAACCGGCGCAGCGTGCTCGCCGGCCTCGCCGGTTCCGTTGCCACCGCCGGGCTGCTCGCCCCTTCGGCGGCCGAGGCGCAGACCGCGCGGCCGGAACGGGATCCCCGCGTCGAGGCGCTGCTCGCGCGGATGACCCTCGCCGAGAAGATCGGCCAGCTCCAGCTCGTCGGCGACGAGACCACCGCCCGCGCGGCGCTGGCCGCCGGACGGCTCGGCGGGGTGTTCTCCGTCGTCGGGGCCGCGAAACTCAATGCGCTGCAACGCATCGCCGTCGAGCAGACCCGGCTGAAGATCCCGCTGGTCTTCGGCCTCGACGTCATCCACGGCTACACCACCAACTTCCCCATCCCGCTCGCGCAGGGCGCGAGCTTCGACCCCGCCGTCGCCGGCACCGACGCCGCCGTCTCGGCGAGGGAGGCGCGCCGCAGCGGGATCCACTGGACCTACGCGCCGATGATGGACGTCACCCACGAGCCGCGGTGGGGCCGGATCGCCGAGGGCTACGGCGAAGACCCCTACCTGGCCACGCAGTTCGCCGTCGCCAAGGTGCGCGGCTACCAGGGTGACGACTACTCCTCGCCGGACCGGGTTGCCGCCTGCGCCAAGCACTTCGTCGCCTACGGCGGGGCCGAAGGCGGGCGCGACTACAACACCGTGGACGTCTCCCTGCAGCGGCTGCACAACCTCTACCTGCCGCCGTTCAAGGCCAGTGTCGAAGCCGGCGTCGCCACCGTCATGGCGAGCTTCAACACCGTCAGCGGCGTTCCCGCGCACGGCAACGGTTACGTCCTGCACGACGTCCTCAAAGGCGCCTACGGCTTCCGCGGTTTCGTCGTCAGCGACTACACCGGCATCGAGGAGCTCATCCTGCACGGCCTGGCGGGCGACGGCGCGGACGCCGCGGCGGCCGCACTGCCCGCCGGTGTCGACATGGAGATGGTCAGCACGAACTACGCCCGGTTCGCCGAGCGGCTGCTGGCCGACCGCCGGATCACCCGGGACCAGCTCGACGACGCCGTCCGCCGGATCCTGCTCGTCAAGGTCCGGCTCGGCCTGTTCGAACGTCCCTACGTCGACGAAGCCGGCGAGGTGAAAGCGCCTTCACCGGCCGCGCTGGCCGCGTCGCGGCAGGCGGCCGCGCGGTGCATGGTGCTGCTCAAGAACGAGGGATCCCTGCTGCCGCTGGCGAAGAGCGTCGGCTCGGTCGCCGTCGTCGGACCGCTCGGGGCGGCGACCTACGACCTCAACGGCACCTGGGCGGGCCTGGGCACCGGCGCCGGGACGACGCCGCCGGTGACCGTCGTGGACGGGATCAAGGCCGCGGCGCCCGGCGCCACCGTCGGCTACAGCCCGGGCTGCGCGGTCGAGGGCACCGACACCAGCGGCTTCGCCGCCGCGCAGCAGGCCGCGCGCGCCGCCGACGTGACGGTCGTGGTCGTCGGCGAAACCGCCGCGATGAGCGGCGAGGCGGCGGCCCGCAGCAGCATCGACCTGCCCGGGGTGCAGCAGCAGCTGGTGGCCGCGGTCAAGGAGACCGGGAAGCCGTTCGTGGTCGTGCTCGTCAACGGCCGCCCGCTGACCATCCCGTACCTGCACGACAACGCGCCCGCCATCCTCGAGGCGTGGGCACCGGGCGTGCAGGGTGGCCACGCGGTCGCGGACGTCCTCTTCGGCGTGGTCAACCCGGGCGGCAAGCTGCCGGTGAGCTTCCCGCGCGCGGTGGGCCAGATCCCGATTTACTACAACCACGAGAACACCGGCCGCCCGGCCGACCCGGCGAACAAGTACACGTCCAAGTACCTGGACCTGGCGAGCGGACCGCTCTACGAGTTCGGTCACGGCCTGTCGTACACGACCTTCCGCGTCGACGGCCTGCGGCTGTCGGCCACCCGCCTCCCGGCCCGCGGCGGCCGGATCGAGGTGAGCGCGACGGTGACCAACACCGGCGGCCGCGCCGGCGACGAGGTGGTCCAGCTCTACCTGCGCGACCCGGTCGCGAGCATCGTCCAGCCGGTGCGCAGGCTGCGCGGCTTCCGCCGGGTGACGCTGGCCGCGGGCGCCTCGACGACGGTCTCGTTCCCCCTCACCCCGGACGACGTCGGGTTCTACGACAACACCGCCCGCTTCCGCGTCGAGCCGGGCGAGATCCAGGTGTACGTGGGCACCAGTTCGGCGGCCACGCTCTCGGCGAGCTTCACCGTGGTCTGAGCCCGGCCGAGGCGTGCCGCGGGTCACTGTTCGGCACGCCGGCGCCCGGGTAATCACGGGTCGTCGAAAGGACGGACGTGAACGACAACCCCACCCCCACCATCGTCGCCAACCCGAACCGCATCCGGATCCGCACCGAAGCGGATCTCCGGCGCAGCGCGCCGCCCGTGGAGCCGGCCACCGAGCCCACGCCCCGGGACCGCTGAGCCGGTCAGCCGGCCGGTGCGTGGCCGGCCGGGACGTGCAGCCACGCGCGGGTCGTGGTCTCCTTCACCGCGGCGAACACCGAGGCGTGGCTGCTGAAGGCGATGTCGAGCGTGCCCGTCCGGAGTCCGCGGACCGCTGGCCAAGGTGATGACCTGGACGGTAGAAGGCCGCGCCGTCGACGAGGGGCAGCCGCCACGGCACCGGGGTTGCGACGACGTCGTCCGGGTCCACGCGACGGTTGCAGCGGCACGGAGATCGGCGCCTATTCGGTCCTTCGCGCAATTCAGCAGGCGCGTTCGGCCCACCGCCGCCGGGCAGGTGCGCCGGCGGCGGGTGCGCTGGGAGGATGGACCGGTCCGACCCCGTGGTCGTCTGGAGGCTTCGATGAGTGAGACCGGCAGTGAGATCGGCAGTGAGATCGGCAATGTGCTCTACCCCGTCCCGGACGTGGCGAAGGCCATCGAGTTCTACCGGGACGGCCTGGGCCTGCCGCTGAAGTTCGCCGACGGCGACCGGTACGCGGCGCTGAACGGCGGCCGCACCACCTTCGCGCTGGCCGGCCCCGAGGAAGACGTCACGGGTGGTAAGCCCGCGGCGTCCTTCAAGGTCGCCGACGTCCCCGCCGCGATCGCCCAGTTGCAGGAGGTGGGTGCGACGGTGCTGTCCCCGGCCGCCGAAGGGCCGCACGAGATCCGCGCGGTGCTCGCCGACCCGTGGGGCAACGCGTTCGTGGTCTACGGCCCGAAACCGTGACCGGGGCTGGGCCGTTGGGGCGATTCCGCGGCCTCGGCGGTTACGGACGTGCGGATCCCCGCGACTGTCCCGAACGTGAGATCCCTGATCCGCGCGGTCGCCGCCGGTGCCGCTCTCGGGCTGCTGCCCCTGGTGGCGGCCGCGAAGTGCGATGACTCGCCGGCCCCGGCGACGTCGGTCACCGCCCCGGTCGGCGGTGACTCGCTGCCGCCGGGGGCCAGTTCGTCGCCGCAGGCGGCCGAGCCGAGCGGGCCGTCGATGACGCTGCCCGAGCCGACCATGACCCAGCCGCCGTCCAGCACGTCGGAGCCGAGTGGTGCGCCGAACCCGACGACCGGCTCCACCCCGTAGCGCTCGCCGGCCGGAGGAGGCCAGGGGCGGGTGGTGGACGCGGGCGATGGCGGTGCTCTCGCAGACGGTCCTGCTCTCGTCGGTGCTCTTCTACTTCGGCTGGGTGCGCACCCAGGCGACCTGGGGGTACTTCGGGATCGACGTCGGCCTGCTGGGCTACTCGACCGCCGACTTCGCCCTGCGCAGCATCAACGCGACGTTCCTGCCGCTGATCGGGATCGGTGTCGTGGCCCTGCTCGCGGTCGCGTTCCACCGCGGCGTGCTGCTCCCGGCGGTGCTGGGCGCGCGGACCGTGCGCGGGCGCAGGATCGTCGAGACCGCGATCCGGGCGGCGCACGCCCTCGGTACGGCGGCGCTCGCGGTGCTGGCGATCGGGCTCCTGGTGCCGCCGGCGGTCTCGTGGGCACCCGCTGTCACCCTGCCCCTGGTCCTGCTGCTGTCGGCCGGGCTGCTCGCCTACGCCGACCGGCTCCGCGCGGCGCAGCGGCCGGCGTCACCGGGGAAGCCGGGACTGCGGCCGCTGATCCTCGCCGTGCTGGCGCTGATCGGCCTGCTGTGGTGCGTGGCCGCGTACGCGCGCCGGACGGGGGAAGAGGCCGCGGCCGGGGTCGCGGCCAGCCTGCCGTCCCGCCCCGCGGTCACCCTTTACAGCGCCGAGCGGCTCGCGATCGCCGGGCCCGGGGTCGTCGTCGCCCCGCTGGCGCAGCCGGACGCGAAGTACAAGTTCCGGTACAGCGGACTGGTGCTGCTGCAGCCGGTCCAGGGGCGGTACCTGCTCCTGGCCGCGCAGTGGCGCAAGGGCATCGACCCGGTGTACGTCGTCCCGGCGGGCGACGACGTCCGGATGGACATCGTCGGCCACTGACCGAGACATCACACGTCTCGGCATCGAAATAGGTGAATCAATTCACGATATGCAACAGCCTCCCCACCCAGACTAATAGACATCATACGAATGATAGAATGGCGCTTCACGAGAAGGAGTGCCATGGCGAGGTCGTTGACCGACGAAGCGATCGACCGGATCCGGGAGTTCGTCCGGTCCGGCCGGTTCCCGGCGGGCGCCAAGCTGCCCCCCGAGCACGAACTGGCCACCGAGCTGGGGATCTCCCGCAGCCCGACGCGCGAGGCCGTGAAGGCGCTCGCGCTGGCCCGGGTGCTCGAAGTCCGCCGCGGCGACGGCACGTACGTCACCAGCCTCGCCCCCAGCCTGCTCCTCGAGGGCCTCGGCAACGCGGTGGCGCTCATGCAGGACGGGAGCATCCTCGAACTCACCGAGGTCCGCCGGCTCCTCGAGCCGGCGGCGACCGGCCTGGCCGCCACGCGGATCACCGACACGCAGCTGCGGGCCGTGGGCGAGCTGCTCGACGCCATGCACGAGGCGATCGAAGACGTCGAGCGCCTCACGGTGCTCGACGCGGCCTTCCACCGCGCGGTCGTCAGCGCCGCCGGCAACGAAACCCTCACCGCACTCCTGGACGGGATCTCCTCGCGCACCCTGCGCGCGCGAGTCTGGCGGGGCACCGTCGAACGCGGTGCCACGCACGTGACGCTGTCGCAGCACAAGGCCATCTACGACGCGCTGGCCGACCGCGACCCGGCGGTGGCCACCGCCGCCGCGCTGATGCACGTCGACACCTCCGAACGCTGGCTGCGGGCGCACCTGGCCGACCTGAAGGACATCGACGGCCGGCCAGGCGCGTGATCGCCGTCAGACCACCCCGAACAGCCACCGCAGGTTCGGGCTGCCGTCGTCGTTCCACACCTTCAGCGGTGATCCCGAAGGCACGTTCCCGCCGCCGTCGAGCATCAGCCCGGTGACCCGGTTGGCGATCACGAAGACGCCGCCGCCGGTGTCGGTGACCGACCACTGCTGGCTCGCCGCGCCGGTGTAGGCCGCCTGCACCGGGTTGCCGCCCGCCGAGGTCGCACCGGCACCGTCGATCACGAGACCGTTCGTGCGGTTGGTCAGCTTGGCGAACCCGTCGCCGACGTCCTCGACGCCGAACTGCAGGTTCGTGCTGCCGTCCGGGGTCCAGACCTTCAGCCCGCTGCCCGCCGCGACCGCGCCGCCGCCGTCCACGGCCAGCCCGCTGGTGACGTTGACGATCCGGAACCACCGGGCGGGGTCGAACGCCACGCGCATCGAGACGACGGCGGCCGGCGGCACGTCCGGCGTGGCCGCGACGAACCGGCTCGGGGTGCCGGTGAAGTCGTCGGCCGGGTAGCCGAGGGCCTGGTAGCCGTCCCCGGGCCAGATCGCGGACACGGGCTGGGGAAGTGCGGCCTTGAGCTGGGCCGCGGTGTAGCTGCCGATCCCCAGCGCCGCGCTCGCCCCGCCGTAGTTGCGGACGGCGAACACCTTCGCGCCGGTGGCCGGACCCACCACCGGGATCTTGCCCGCGAACGTCAGCTTCAGCACGTAGGCGGGCGAGTCGTACGGCTTGGCCGGCAGCGTGACGCGCAGGGCGGCCGCGTCCTGGGTGTACTTCAGCGCACCGGGCGCGCCGAGCAGTTCGACGCGCCGCAGGCTGCTCAGGTCGATCCGCTTGCCGGACAACGTGGTGAGGTCCGCGGTGGCCCCGGGCCAGGCCAGCACGGTCGCGTAGAGCACGCGGCCCGCCTTGTCCCGGGTGAACCGGAAGTCCTTGGCCGTGCCCACCTTCGGGGAGACGAACGAGCCGCCGCCCATCTTGGTCGGGCCCTCGCCGTAGACGTCCCAGACACGCGTCGAGTAGATCGACTCGCCGACGCGCCCGAGGTAGGTCCCGAAGTCCGCCAGCACCGCGCGCTGCTCGGCCGGGATGGTGCCCTCCAGCGTCGGGGAGATGTTGAGCAGCATGTTGCCGCCCTTGCTGACCCGGTCGATCAGCGCGTGGATCATCTGCGTGCTCGAGTAGTAGCCGATGCCCCGGGTGTAGCTCCAGCTGCTGCTGGAGATGGCGTCGTCGGTGAGCCAGTAGGGCGTGACGATGTCGGCCGGGCCGCCGCGTTCGTAGTCGGCGACTTCGCCGCGGGTGGTGAAGCCGTGGTCGAAGTGCTTGAACGTCGAGACGACGTCCTTGCCCCACTTTTCGGCCTGGTTGTAGTAGTAGGCCAGGAATTCGAGGCGCTGCTGCTCCCCCACCGCGCACGGGCCGCTGTTGATGCAGTAGCCGGGCGAGTTCAGCGAAAAGTCCTGCCAGAGGACGTCGGGCTTCGCGCGGTCGATGACTTCCTTGAGCTTGGCCAGCCAGAGCGCGTCTTCTTCGGCGCGCGGCAGCTGGCCGTACAGCTTCCGCAGGCTCGGGGTGCTCTGCGGCGGGGCGAAGTCGTAGAAGCCGTTGTAGTTGAACGCGTGGTGCATCGCGACCAGCAGCTTCAGGCCCTGCCCGCGGATGGCGTCGGTGAACAGCTTCAGCAGGTTGAGGTGCGGCCCGCGGGCCACCGAGTTCCACTCGTTGACCTTGCTGTCCCACATGGAAAACCCGTCGTGGTGCTCGGCGACCGGGCCGGCGAACTTCGCCCCCGACGCCTTGACCACCCGCGCCCACTCCTCCGGGTCGAACTGCCCGCCGCGGGAGACGAGCTTCGGCGCGAACTGCACGGGGTTGCCCGCCACGTCGGTGCCGCCGTCGATGAACCGGTCGTAGCCCCACACCGCCGGGTCGCCGTAGGTGGCCTTGTGGTGCTTGTTCTCCCCGCTGTCCGGGATGTACATGTTCCGGCCGTACCACTCGCTGCCGAACTCCGGCGTGGTGAAGGCACCCCAGTGCCAGTAGATGCCGAACTTGGCGTCCTGGAACCACTCCGGCGCGGGCGGGTGCCGGTCGACCGACGGCCAGGTCGGTTCGTAGGACTGCGCGGCGGCCGCCGCCGGACCGGCCAGCGCCGGCGGCACGGCCGCCGCGGCGAGCCCGGCGGCGGCGAGGGCACCGAACTGCCGTCGGGAGAACGGGTTCTGGGCAGGGGGCATCGTTGCACGCTCCTGGGTGAGGGGACCTAGCAGGAAATCAACTGGTGCAGCAGGTCGTGCGGCACCTCGCGGTGGAAGGCATCGAGGTTCTCCCGCACCTGGGCGGCGCTCGTGACGCCGACCAGGACGGAGGTGACGGCGGGATGCGCGGCGGCGAAGGCGAGCGCGCACGCGGCCAGGTCGTAGCCCGCCGAAGCGGCGACCTCCCGCATCCGCCGGGCGCGCGCCACCAGGTCCGCCGCCGCCGGGGCGTAGTCGAACCAGGCGCCGGGCCGGGGGTCGATGAGCAGGCCGGAGTTGAACACCCCGCCCAGCACCACGGCCACCCCGCGCTCGGCGCACCGGTCGAGCAGCCGGGCTCCGCTCCGGTCCAGCAGCGTGTACCGGCCGGCGAGCAGGACCACGTCGACGTCGAGCCGTTCGACGAACCGGGCGGGCATCTCCCACTGGTTCATCCCGACGCCGATCGCGGAGACCACGCCTTCGTCGCGCAGCCGGCGCAGCTCCGGCCACGCCTCGGAAGCGGCTTGCTCTTCGTGGTCGTCGGGGTCGTGGAGGTAGGCGATGTCGACGCGGTCGAGGCCGAGCCGGTCGAGACTGCCTTCGATCCCCCGGCGGACGGCGTCCGCCGAGAAGTCGAAGAAGCAGCCGCCGTCGGTGAGCGTCCGGCCGACCTTCGTCGACACGGTGAACGAGCCCGCGGGCCGCCCGGCCAGCGCCCGGCCGAGCCGGCGCTCGGCCAGCCCGAAGCCGTAGTAGGGCGCGGTGTCGAAGTACCGGACCCCGGCGGAGGCCGCCGCGGCGACGACCTCCGCGGCGGCCTCGTCGTCGACCTCGCCGAAGACGTTGCCCAGGCCCGCGGTGCCCAGGCCGAGGTCCGCCATCAGGTCTGCCGCTTGCCGCTGGTGATCCGGGACATCACCAGCGCGATGAGGATGATCGCGCCGTTGAGCGCCCCGATCCACTGCGCGGGCACGCCGGCCAGTGTCAGCACGTTCTGGATCATGTACAGCAGCAGGATGCCGGTGAACGCGCCGAAGAGCGTGCCGCGGCCGCCGTTGAGGCTGACGCCGCCGATCACGGCGGCGGCGAACACCGTGAAGATGTAGCCGTTGCCCTGCGCCGCGGCCACCGAGGCGAGCCGGCCCGAGAGCAGCAGCCCGCCGAGCGCGGCCAGCACACTGGCCCCGATCAGCACGATCCACACGATCCGGTCGGTCCGGATGCCCGCGGCCTTCGCCGCGTCCTCGTTGCCGCCGATCGCGTACAGGCTGCGGCCGAACCGGGTGTAGCCGAGCAGGACGATCCCGCCGGCGAACAGCAGCACGCAGATCCAGATCGACGCCGGGATCCCGGCCCACAGCGTGGTGCCGAGGTAGAGCATCGAATCGGACATGCCGAAGAACGTCTGGCCGCCGGAGATGCCGGTCAGCAGGCCGCGCAGCACGATGAGCATGCCGAGGGTGACGACGAACCCGCTCAGCCCGAACCGGACGATCAGCAGGGCGTTGAGCGCCCCGACCACCACGCCGACGAGCAGCACGACGGGAACGCCGGTCCAGGACGGCAGCAGCCCGAGGGAATGGCCGCCGGTGATCGTCAGCCAGGCCGCCACGCCGGGGGCGAGCCCGAACGTCGATTCCAGCGACAGGTCCATCTTGCCGACGACCAGGACCATCGTCTGGGCGAGCACCAGCAGCGCGATCTCCGACATCGTCTGCAGGATGTTGATCACGTTGTCGTACTGCAGGAACACCGGGTTCACCAGCTGGCCGACGACGGCGATCGCGATGATCCCGGGCACCAGCGCGAAGTCGCGCAGGCGGGCCAGCGCGATGCGCCGGGGCGCGGGCGGGGTTCCGGTCCGCGGCGGGGCGCCCACCGCGGCGGGGCTTTCAGGCATCGAGGTCGACTCCTTCCATGGCGGCCACGACCTCGCGGTCCTGCCAGCCTGCGGGCATTTCGGTGGTGAGGTGGCCGTGCACCACGACCAGCAGCCGGTCGCACAGGCGGAGATCGTCGAGCTCGTCCGAGGCGATCAGCACCGCGGTGCCCGCCGCGGCGGCCTCCGCGACCTTGCCCAGGAGGAACTCCTTCGACCGCACGTCGACCCCGGCGGTGGGGGTGATCAGCACGAGCAGCGCGGGATCGCCCGCGAGGGCGCGGGCCATCACGACCTTCTGCTGGTTGCCGCCGGAGAGCGCGGACACCGGCAGCTCGGGGCCGGGGGTCTTGACCGCCAGCCGGGAGATCAGCTGCCCGGCGAGCCGGTCGCGCAGGCCGGACCGGACGAAGATGCCGGGCCCGAGCCGGTCCATCACGCTCATCGTGGAGTTGTCCGCAATGGACATCTCCGGCACGAAGCCCTGGCGGTGGCGGTCTTCCGGGACGAACCCGATCCCCGCGGCCAGCGCGTCCGGTACGTCGCCGGGCCGGGGCCGGGAGCCGGCGACGAGGACCGTGCCGGCGGTGGGTTTGCGCAGCCCGGCCAGTGCCTCGGCGAGCTCGGTCTTGCCGCTGCTGCCGGAGCCGGCCAGCCCGACGACCTCGCCGGGCGCGATGGCGAAGGAGACGTCCGCGAAGAACGGCGCGAGGGTCAGGTCGTCCACCCGGAGCACGGGTTCGGCGCCGCGGCGCGCCGAGGACACCCGTTCCTGCGTCACGACGGCGTTCTCCCCGGTCATCGCCGCGACGAGGTCGGCCTTCGGCAGTTCGGCGACCGGCGCGGTGAGGACGTGCCGGGCGTCCCGGTACACCGTCACCGTGTCGCAGATTTCGTACACCTCCTGGAGGTGGTGGCTGATGAACAGGAACGTGACGCCCTGGCGCTGCAGCTCGGCGATGTGCCCGAACAGCCGGGTGATGGCGGCCCCGTCGAGCTGCGCGGTCGGCTCGTCGAGGATGACGAACCGGGCGCCGAACGACAGGGCCCGCGCGATCTCGACGAACTGCCGCTGCTCGACGCTCAGCTCCCGGGCCGGCCGGTGCACGTCGACGTCGACCGACCAGCGCTCCAGCAGCTCGGCGGCCGAGCGGCGCAGCGCGGACCAGCGGACGAATCCGCCGCGGGTCTCCTGCCGGTTGAGGAACAGGTTCTCCGCCACCGACAGGTCGGGGATGATCGTCGACCGCTGGTACACGCAGGCCACCCGGGCGCGCCAGGCGTCCCGGTCGGCCAGTGCCGGGGCCGGTTCCCCGTCCAGCCGCACGGTCCCGGCGTCCGGCTCGGTCAGTCCGGTGAGGACGGACACCAGGGTCGACTTCCCGGCCCCGTTGCGGCCGACCAGTGCGTGCGTCTGTCCGGGTAGGACGGTCAGATCGGCGTGGTCCAGCGCCACGGTGGCGCCGTAGCGCTTGACCACGCCGCGTGCCTCGACGACCGGCACGGTGCTCATGTGCGCTTCCTCTCGCCAACCGGGTCAGCTCTTGCTGTTGCCCCACAGGGACTGGTCGTCGACCTTGACGCTGCTGACCGGCCCGAACGTGGCGCCGTCCGCGGTGACCAGCGGCGCGGCCAGCTGGTCCTCCATCAGGCCGTCGCGGACCTGGATGATGGTGCTGTCATGGTCGGTCTTGCCTGCCGTCGGCGTCTTGCCGTCGATGGCGTCCTTGACGTACTGCAGGGCGTACTTGGCGAACAGGTCCGCGGGCTGGGACACGGTCGCGTCCATCTCGCCGGACCGGATCTTGGCCAGTTCCTCGGGGATGCCGTCGTTGGACACGATGAACACGTGCTTCGGGTCGCTCGCCGGGACAGCGAGGCCGCGCTGCTTCAGCAGCTGCAGCGTGCCGGACAGGGCGAAGCTGGACTGCATGTAGACGCCCTTGATGTCCGGGTTCGCGGTCAGCCGCGTCTGCAGCTTCTGGGCGGCGGTGTTGGCGTCCCAGTTGGTGGCCTCGCCGAAGACGGTGATCCCCGGGAAGTTCTTCTTCATGCAGTCGTTGAAGGCCTCGGTGCGGTCGCGGCCGTTGATCGAGGCGAGGTCGCCCTGCAGCATGACGACCTTGCCCTTGCCGGCGAGCTTGGTGCCGAGGAACTGGCAGGCCTTCTCGCCGTAGGCCCGGTTGTCCGCGCGCACGACCATGTAGACGTTGCCCTGGTCGGGGCGGGTGTCGACGGACACGACCGGGATCTTCTTGGTCGCCAGCTGCTGCAGGGTCGGGATGATCGCCGCGGTGTCCTGCGGCGCCATCACCACGCCCTTGACGCCCTGGCTGATCATCGTCTGCACGTTGGCCGTCAGGTTGGCGACGTCGTTCTGCGAGTTGGTGGTCTTGAGGTCGAGGCCGAACTGACCGGCGAACTGGGGCACGTACTTGATGTAGGCGTTCCAGAAGTCGGTGTCCGAGCGCGGGTAGTCGACGCCGACGACGGTCTTGCCGCCCGAAGCGCCGGTGGAGCCGCCGCCGCTGCAGCCGGCCAGTGCGGCCGCGGTCAGGACGCCGGCGGTGACGACGGTCGCGGCGCGCAGGTGCTGGAACTTCATGACCTCTCCTCGTTGACAGGTTTGGGGCGGAGACGGAGGCCGGACATCCCGCCGTCCACGGCGAGATCGGTGCCGGTGGTGGCGCCGGAGTCCGGGCCGGCCAGGTAGCAGATCGCCGCGGCGACCTCCTCGGCGGTGACCAGCCGGCCGGTCGGCTGGCGCGCGGCGAGGGCGGCCAGCTCGGCGTCGGGATCGTCGGCTTTCGAGAGCAGCCGGTCGATCCACGGCGTGTGCGCGGTGCCGGGGTTCACGCAGCACACGCGGATGCCCTCGGCCAGGTGGTCGGCGGCCATCGCGCGGGTGAGCGCGAGGACCGCGCCCTTCGTGGCGCTGTAGAGCGCTCGCTGCGGCAGCCCGGCGGTGGCCGCGATCGAGCAGGTGTTCACGATCGCCGCCGCGGCCGACGCCCGCAGGTGCGGCAAGGCCGCGCGGGTCACCCGCACCATGCCGACGACGTTGACGTCGAACACGCGGTGCCACTCCGCGTCTCCGTTGTCCTCGACCGTCCCCTGTGCCCCGATCCCGGCGTTGTTGACCAGGACGTCCAGGCCGCCGAGGTGCTCGACGGCGGCGGCGACCGCGGCTCGCACCGAGTCGTCGTCCGACACGTCCGCCCGCACGCCGGTCAGCGGTTCCTCGACCTTGTCGTTCAGGTCGAGGCAGACGACCCGGGCACCGCGCGCGGACAGCCGCAGCGCGGTGGCGAGCCCGATGCCGGACGCGCCGCCGGTCACGATCGCGCGGATGCCGTCGAACTCCCCGCTCACGCGACCACCGCGTCCCGCTGCCAGACCGGGCCGTCCGGGAACCGGTACCGCGCCACGGATTCCGCGTGCAGCCGCGCCCCGAGGCCCGGCTCCCGCGGGGCCAGGTAGCGGCCCCGTTCGATCCGCACCGGGTCGACGAAGTGCTCGTGCAGGTGGTCCACGTACTCGATGACGCGGTCGGTCTGCGTGCCGCTCACCGCGACGAAGTCGAACATCGCCAGGTGCTGCACCATTTCGCACAGCCCGACCCCGCCGGCGTGCGGGCACACCGGGACGCCGAACTTCGCCGCCAGCAACAGGACCGCGATGTTCTCGGTGACCCCGGCGACCCGGCTGGCGTCGAGCTGCAGCACGTCGATCGCCTGCGCCTGCAGCAGCTGCTTGAACATCACCGCGTTGTGCGTGTGCTCGCCGGTGGCCACCTTGATCGGCGCCACCGCCCGGCGGATCGCCGCGTGGCCGAGCACGTCGTCCGGTGACGTCGGTTCCTCGATCCAGTACGGGTCGAATTCGGCCAGCGGGCGCAGCCATTCGATGGCCTGCCCGACACCCCACGCCTGGTTGGCGTCGATGGCGATCCGCACGTCCGGCCCGACGACCTCCCTGGCGAGCCGCAGCCGGCGGATGTCCTCGTCGAGGTCGGCGCCGACCTTGAGCTTGATCTGGGTGAAGCCGTCGGCGACCGCCTCCGCCGAGAGCGCCGCCAGCTTCTCCGGCGAGTAGCCGAGCCAGCCGGGAGTCGTGGTGTAAGCGGGAAAACCGGTTTCCAGGAGCTCGGCCTGGCGGGCGGCGCGGCCCGGTTCGGCGCGGCGGAGGATGTCGAGGGCTTCGGCGGGGGTCAGCGCGTCCTGCAGGTACCGGAAGTCGACGAGATCGACCAGCTCCTCCGGCGGCATCTCGGCCAGCAGCCGCCAGACCGGCTTGCCTTCGCGGCGGGCCCGCAGGTCCCACGCCGCGTTGACGATCGCGGCCGCGGCCATGTGGATCGCGCCCTTGTCCGGCCCCAGCCACCGCAGCTGGCTGTCCCCGGTCAGCCGTCGCGAGAAGGCACCGAGGTCGGCGAGCGCCTCGTCCACCGGCATCCCGGCGACCAGGGGCACCAGCGCCCGGACGGCGGCGACCTCGACGTCGTTGCCGCGGCCCACGGTGAAAGCGAGCCCGTAGCCCTCTTCGCCGTCGCTCGTGCGGATGGTCACGTACGCCGCCGAGTAGTCCGGTTCCGGGTTCATCGCGTCCGACCCGTCCAGGCTCAGCGACGTCGGGAAGCGGACGTCCACGGCGTCGATGGCGCTGATCACTTCGGCCAACGGGGCCACCTCTCCTTCGGGGCAGACAACATATGTATGGCTACGCGTCGGCACGCAGAATGTCCAGAGTCGATCCGTAACACGGCAATAACTTGGACTCAACGTGACAGTCGACTACTTTTCGCAGTTTTACGTATGATGACTGGTCAGAGCTTTGAACAAGACATCATATGTCTGCTACCGTCCCCCGCCATGCGCTTCCAACGCCTCGGCGACCCCGGCCACGAGATCCCCGTCGTCCTCGACGAAACCGGTGCGGCGCGGGACCTGCGTTCGCTGACCCCGGACGTCGACGGCGCCTTCTTCGCCGCCGACGGCGTCGCGCGGGCCCGGGCGGCGCTGCGCGAGGGGACCCTGCCGGCGCTGGAGGTCACGGGGCTGCGCGTCGGCGCCCCGGTGGCCCGGCCCGGCCTGCTCGTCTGCATCGGGCTGAACTATTCCGACCACGCCGCGGAAACCGGGGCCGAGCCGCCCGCGGAGCCGGTGGTGTTCCTCAAGGCCACCAACACGATCGTCGGCCCGGACGACACCGTGCTCATCCCGCGCACCAGCACCAAGACCGACTACGAAGTCGAACTCGCCGTGGTGCTCGGCGGCCGGGCGCGGTACCTCGCGTCGCCGGAAGACGCCGGCGCGGTCATCGCCGGGTACGCCGTGTCGAACGACGTCAGCGAGCGCGAGTTCCAGCACGAACGCGGCGGCCAGTGGACCAAGGGCAAGTCCTGCGAGACGTTCAACCCGCTCGGGCCGTGGCTGGTCACCCCGGACGAGGCCGGCGACCCCCAGGAGCTGGGCCTGCGCCTGGCCGTCAACGGGGAGCAGCGCCAGGACGGCACCACGAAGAACATGCTCTTCGACGTCCGGCACGTCGTCTGGTACCTCAGCCAGTTCATGGTGCTGGAGCCGGGTGACGTCGTGAACACCGGCACGCCGGCCGGGGTCGCCTTCGGTGCCAACGACTTCCCCTACCTGTCCGAAGGGGACGAAGTGACCGTGGAGATCGACGGCCTCGGCCGCCAGCACCACCGGATCGGCCGGGCGTGACCGGCCGGCGCGTCGACGCGCACCACCACCTGTGGCAGACCTCCGTCCGCCGTCACGCGTGGCTGGACGGCGACGAGACCGCGGCCATCCGCCGCGACTTCACCCCCGCGGACCTGCGCGCGGCCGCCGAGGGGATCGACGCGACCGTGCTCGTCCAGGTGCTGCCGGACCTGGACGAGTCGGTCGAGTTCCTCGCGACCGCGGCCGCCGAGCCGCTCATCGCCGGGGTCGTCGGCTGGCTCGACCTCACCGGCTCGCCGGCGCGGGACCTCGAACGGCTGCGGTCGGCCCCGGGCGGCGAGCTGCTGACCGGCATCCGGCACCTCGTCCAGGCCGAACCCGACCCGCGCTGGCTGGAACGCGAAGACGTCCTCGCCGGGCTGGCGGCGGTGCGGGACGCCGGGCTGGTGTACGACCTGCTCGTGCTGCCCCACCAGCTTCCGGCGGCCACGGCGGCGGTCCGGGCCCTGCCGGACCTCACCTTCGTCCTGGACCACCTCGCGAAACCGCCGATCGCGAGCGGCGAGCTCGAACCGTGGGCGAGCGGGATCGCGACCCTGGCGCGGGAGCCCAACGTCGTCGCGAAGCTGTCCGGGCTCGTCACCGAGGCCGACCGGGAGCACTGGACGGCCGCGGACCTGCGGCCGTACGCGGAAACCGCGCTCGCCGCCTTCGGCCCGGACCGGCTGATGCTCGGCTCCGACTGGCCGGTGTGCCTGCTCGCCGGGACGTACGCGGAAGTCATGAACGCCGCCGAAAGCCTCCTCGACGGGCTTTCCCCGGCCGAAAGCGATGCCGTCCGCGGCGGAACCGCGTCCCGCGTCTACGGGCTGGCGTCATGACCGCCACCGTCCGGCTCGCGTACGGCGAGACCGGACTGAATCTCGCCATCGATCCGGCGGTCACCACCGTGGTGACGCCGGTGCACCACCCGGTCACCGAACCCGCGGAAGTGCTGCTGCGCCGGGCGTTGCGGGCACCGGTCGCCGGGCCGCCGCTGCGCGAGCGGGTGCGGCCGGGGCAGACCGTCGCGATCTCGGCGTGCGACGGGACCCGGCCGCAGCCGCGCGACCTGATGATCCCGGCGATCCTCGCCGAGCTCGACGGCGTCGTCCGCCTCGAGGACGTCGTCATCCTGGTCGCCACCGGCACCCACCGCGGCAACACCGACGCCGAGCTGCGCGCGATGTTCGGCGACGACGTCGCCGACACCGTCCGGATCGTGAACCACGACGCCCGCGACCGCGCGAGCCTGACCTGGCTGGGCCGTCACGGCGACGACGTCCCGGTGTGGCTGAACAGCGAGTGGGTGGCCGCCGACGTCCGGATCACCACCGGGTTCGTCGAACCGCACTTCTTCGCGGGGTTTTCGGGCGGCCCCAAGCTCGTCGCGCCCGGGCTGGCGGCGCTGGAAACCGTGCTGGTGCTGCACGACGCCCGCCGGATCGGGCACCGCAACGCCACCTGGGGCATCACCGAAGGCAACCCGGTGCACGACGACGTCCGCGCGATCGCCGCGGCCACCGGCGTCACCTTCGCCTTCGACGTCATCCTCAACCGCGACAAGGCGGTCATCGGCGCGTTCGGCGGCGACCTGCTCGCCATGCACGCGGCCGCCGCCCGGGCCGCCCGTGACGTCGCCATGCGGCCGGTACCGGCGCCGTTCGACGTCGTGGTGACGACCAACTCCGGGTATCCGCTCGACCAGAACCTCTACCAGGCCGTCAAGGGGATGTCGGCGGCGCACCGGATCACCAGGCCGGGCGGGACGATCGTCTGCGCCGCGGAGTGCCGGGACGGCTTCCCCGACCACGGCTCCTACCGGGAGGTCCTCGCGTCGGCGAGTTCCCCGGCGGCGCTGCTCGCGGAGATCTCGGCCCGCGCGGTGACCGTGCCCGACCAGTGGCAGGTCCAGATCCAGGCGAAGATCCAGGACGAATGCCGGGTGGTCGTGCACACCGATTTCCTGAGCGAAGCCGACCTCGCGACGGCGCACCTGACCCGGACCACCGACATCGCGGCCACCGTCGCCGAAGCCCTCGACCGGGCCGGGCCGGGCGCGCGGGCCTGTGTGCTGCCGGAAGGCCCGCTCACGATCCCGTACGTGGCATGAGTACCGCCGATCTCGGGTTCGCCCGCGTCGACCTGGACCGCGAAGACCGGCAGGGACTCCCGGAAGTCGTTTACGGGCCGGGGAAAACCCCGGCGCAGGTCGCGGCCATCGTGCAGACGCTGCTCGCGCACAACACCGGTCCGGTGCTGGTCACCCGGGTCGAAGCCGAACCGGCGCGGGCGGTGCTGGCCGAGGTTCCCGGCGGCCGCTACTCCCCCGGCGCGCGGCTGCTGGTCTGGCGCCCGGCTCCGGCGACCGCCTTCACGGTCGCGGTGGCCGCGGCCGGGACATCCGACGGCCCGGTCGCCGAGGAAGCCGCGGAGGTCGCCGCGGCCATCGGGCTCGCGGTGCGGGTGATCACCGATGTCGGTGTCGCGGGCATCCACCGCCTGCTGGCCGAACGGGACCGGCTGCGCGAGGCCGACGCGGTCATCGTCGTCGCGGGCATGGAAGGTGCGCTCGCTTCGGCCGTCGGCGGGCTGATCGCCTGCCCGGTGATCGCCGTGCCGACGTCCACCGGGTACGGCGCGGGCCTCGAAGGGGTCACGGCGTTGCTGGCGATGCACGCCTCCTGCGCAGCGGGGATCACCGTGGTCAACATCGACTCCGGGTTCGGCGCGGCCATGGCCGCCTTCCGGCTCGCCCAGGTCCTGCGGAGGTCCCGGTGACGATCTGCGTCATCTCCCCCTTCACCGGCCTGGCCGGGGACATGCTCCTCGCCGCCCTCGCCGACGCCGGCGCGCCGCTGGAGCGCGTCCGCTCCGCCATCGCCTCCAGCGGGCTGACCGCGTGGGAGCTGCGTGTCCAGTCCTTGCTCACCCACGGGCTGATGGCGGCCCGGGCGCTCGTGGACGTGACCGACGACGCGACCAGCCGGTCCGCGGCCGAGCTGATCGCCATGGCCGGGCGGGTCGAACCCGCGCCGGTCGCGGCCAAGGCGGTCGCCGCGCTGCGCGCCATCGCCGAGGTGGAAGCCAGGCTGCACGGCGAAGCACCCGAACGCGTCCACCTGCACGAACTCGGCGGGCACGACACGCTCGTCGACGTCATCGGGGTCTGCGCCGCGCTCGACGCGCTCGAAGTGTCCACTGTGTACTGCGGGGCGCTGCCGCTCGGCAGCGGCACGGTCCGCACCGCCCACGGCCTCCTCCCCTGCCCGGCCCCGGCGACCGCGGCGCTGCTGCGGGGCGCGCAGACGGTCGGGAGCGACCTCACCGGCGAGACGGTCACCCCGACCGCGGCCGCGGTGCTGCGGGCCGTCGGCGCCCGGTTCGAGCCGCCGCCGGAGTTCCGCCTGCTGGCCACCGGTTACGGCGCGGGCACCCGGTCGCTGCCGGACCGGCCGAACATCGCGGTCGTGCACCTCGGCGAGCTGGTCGGCGCCGGGTCCCGCACGCTGGTGGTGCTGGAGACCAACCTCGACGACGTCACCGGTGAAGTGCTCGGCCACGTCGTGGGCGAGCTGCTGGCAGCCGGGGCGCTCGACGCGTGGCTCAGCCCGGTGACGATGAAGAAGGGCCGGCCGGCGCACGTCCTGCACGTGCTCGCCGAGCCCGGGCACGCCGCCCGGCTCGGGGATCTGATGCTCGCCGAAACCGGCAGCCTCGGCTTCCGCGAGTACCCGGTCCGCCGGACCGCCCTCGAACGGGAGACCGAAACGGTCGACGTCCTCGGCCTGCCGGTGCGGCGCAAGCGCGGGCCGCACGGCGCGAAGCCGGAGCACGACGACGTGGTGGCCGCCGCACGCGAACTCGGGCTGCCGGCGCGGGTCGTCGCGACGATCGCGGCGGGCCGCTGATGGACGGCACCCGGCTCGTGAGCCACCTGGCCGCCCTCGGCCGGCTCGCGGTGGCGTTCTCCGGCGGCGCGGATTCGGCACTGGTGCTCGCGGCGGCCGTCCGCGCCCTCGGCCCGGCGAACGTGCTGGCGGTGACGGCGAACTCGGCGAGCCTGGCCGCGGTGGAACTGGCCGACGCCCGGCGGATCGCGGCGGACCTCGGCGTCCGCCACCTGACCCCGCCGACCGCCGAGCTGGCCGAGCCGGGCTACGCGGCCAACGGCCGGAGCCGGTGCTACTTCTGCAAATCGACGGTGCTCACGACGATCGCCGAGGTGGCGGCCGCCCACGGTTTCCCGGCCGTGGCCACGGGAACGAACGCGGACGACGCCATCGACCCGTTCCGGCCGGGCATCCGCGCGGGCGACGAACTCGGCGTGCACACCCCGCTGCGCACGCTCGGCCTGTCCAAAGAGGACGTCCGCACGATCGCCCGCGGCTGGGGCCTGGTCTGGGCGGACAAACCGGCGGCCCCCTGCCTGGCGAGCCGCGTCCGGTACGGCATCCCGATCACCACGGCCACGCTGGCCCGGGTGGAACGGGCCGAATCGGCGGTGCGCACGTTCCTGGCCGAGCGCGGGGTGCACTCACGCAACGTCCGGGTCCGCGACCTCGGCGGCACGGCCCGGGTGGAACTCGACCCCGAGGCGGCCACGGCCCTCCACGACGACGAGGAGCTGCCGGCGGCCGTACGGGCGGCGGGTTTCGCCGAGGCCACGGTGTCGCCCTTCCGCTCCGGCGCCCTCAACCACGAACCGGGCTGAACCGCCCGGCCGGGGGATCCCGCCGCGCCGGTGGTGGTCGCCTTCACCCGCCGGGATTCGCCGCACGGGTCGCGCGGGCCGCCAGCTCGGCAAAGGCCTCCCGCAACTGCCGCGGCCCCACCACCTCCACCTCGCAATCGAAACGCAGCAACCCCGCAGCAAGAGCTGCCCACGACCAGGACCCGATACTCAGCCGCGTCTTCCCCGGGGCCGCTTCCTCGACAACAGCGTCGCCGGCGAACGGTGCCACGTCGGCGACCGGCCGGTCGAGGACCACCTCGCCCCGGCACGGCCAGCGGTCACCCCCGTCCGATCCCTTGAAGCGGGCGGCAAGGAAGGCCGCGACGTCGCCGCCCGGCACCTCCCGCGGGGTGAACCGCGGCCCGTTCGGGACGCGCAGCCGCATCCGGTCGGCTCGGTAGGTCCGCCAATCCCCGCGGACGGTGTCCCAGCCGACCAGGTACCACCGTCCACTTCGGACCACCAGGTGGTGCGGCTGCACCCGCCGCGGCCGGTCGTCGTCCGGTCGTGACGGGGACTCGTAGTCGAACCGGACCTCTTCGGTGGCCCGGATCGCCGCGCTCAGCGCGAGCAGGGTGTCCGGGGCGACCTGGCCCGCGGCGGTCCCGGCCGCGGCGATCTCCAGCACGTCGACGCGCTGCCGCAGCCGGGCGGGCAGCAGCTGCCGCACCGTGGCCAGCGCCCGCGCGGCGGCCTCTTCGATGCCCGCGCCGGTCCCGACGGCGATCCGCAGCGCCACCGCCAGCGCGACCGCCTGCTCTTCGTCGAACAGCAACGGCGGCAGCTGCCCGCCCGCTTCGAGCCGGTAGCCGCCGTCGGGGCCCTTGACCGCCTGAACGGGGTAGCCGAGCTCCCGCAGCCGGTCGACGTCCCGGCGCACGGTCCGTTCGCTGACGCCCAGCCGGCCGGCGAGCAGCGCGCCCGGCCAGTCCCGGCGGGCCTGCAGCAGGGACAGCAGGGCGAGCAGGCGACCCGAGGTCGCCGTCGAAGAGGCGATCGGCACGAAGCCATGGTGCCACGAAAAGCGGACGTTCCCTGACCGCTACTCCTGCGAACGTGGCTCTCGCCACCGGAACCCACCGGTGGCGGAAACCCTCCAGAAGGACCGGAACATGTCGCTCACCGCTGTCGCCCACCTCAACTTCACCGGCCAGGCCCGCGAGGCCCTCGAGTTCTACCGGTCGGTCTTCGGCGGCCAGGTCACCATCGCCACCTACGGCGACTTCGGGATGCCCGCCGAGCTGCCGGGCGCGGCCAAGGTGGTGTTCGGCCAGGTCACCGCGGACAACGGCTTCAGCGTGATGGCCTACGACGTCCCCGGCACCGACGCCCCGGCCCCCACCACACCCACCACCCGCCGCGAGAACGGCACCACGATCACGCAGGAGCGGTTCTTCCTGTCCGTCCGCGGCGCGACGGTCGACGAGGTCTCCCCGGTGTGGAAGGGCCTCGCCGAGGGCGCGACGGTCATCGAAAAGTTCGGCCCGGCCCCGTGGGCGCCGGCGTTCGGGATGCTGACCGACCGCTTCGGCGTCACCTGGATCGTCGACGTCGCGGCCGCGTACCAGGGCTGACCACTTCCCCCGCGTGGCGGCGGGGTGCCCGCACCCCGCCGCCACGCCCGGCCACGGAGAGACCTCCTGTGCAGACCCGCCCCCTCGGCCGCACCGGCCTCCAGGTCAGCGTGTTCACCCTGGGCACGATGATGTTCGGCCCGTACGGCAACCCCGACGCGGACGCGTGCGTCCGGATCGTCCACCGCGGGCTCGACCACGGCATCACCACCATCGACACCGCCGACGTCTACGGCGACGGCGAGAGCGAGCGGATCCTCGGCAAGGCCCTGCGCGGCCGCCGCGACGACGTCGTTCTCGCCACCAAGGGCAACGGCCCGATGGGACCCGGCCCGAACCGGCGCGGCAACTCCCGCGGCTGGATCGTCTCCGCCGTCGAAGGGTCGCTGCGCCGCCTCGGCGTCGACCACCTCGACCTCTACCAGCTGCACCACCCCGAGCCCGGCACCGACATCGAGGAGCCGCTGAGCGCGCTGACCGACCTGCAGCGCGCGGGCAAGGTGCGGGTCATCGGGCACTCCAACCTGCCGGCGTCCGAGATCGTCGAGGCCCAGTGGGTGGCGCAGCGCCGCGGCCTGGCCCGGTTCCGCACCGAGCAGCTGCACTACTCGATCCTCAACCGCGGGGTCGAGCGCGAAATCCTGCCGGTGTGCCGTCGCCACGACCTCGGCGTGCTGGTGTGGAGCCCGTTGTCGATGGGACTGCTCACCGGCCACTACCGTCCGGAAGCGGCCGCGGCCGGGCGCCTGCACTGGGCCCCGCGGCACATGACCGACGCACGCAAGCTCGCCGCCGTCGACGCGCTCGTCCCGGTCGCCGAGGAGGCCGGAATCCCGTTGCGGCACTTGGCGTTGGCGTTCGTCACCAGCCACCCCGCGGTCTCCTCGGCGATCATCGGCCCCCGCACCGAGGACCAGCTGGCGGACCTGCTCGCCGGAGCCGGCACCCGGATCGGGGACGACCTCCTCGACCGGATCGACGAAATCGTCCCGCCCGGCACCGATCTCGGGCCGGTGGACGTGGCCTACGAACCACCGCACCTCGCGCAACCGCACCTGCGGCGCCGCGGGACCGGCTGCGCCGAGCCGTGAGACCGGAGGCGCGGCACGTTCAGCTGTACTGATCGGCGAGGTTGGGACGCGGCTGGCGGGTGGGTGGCCTGCGAGTGCGGTGTGTCCGCGGTGGTGGTTGTAGGTGTGCAGCCAGAGGGGCAGGCGCGGTGTCGTTCGATCTTCTCCCCGGGCAGTACAGCTAGCGCGACCGGAACGTCTTCCGGTACGCGCTCGGGCTCACCCCCACCGTCTGCGCGAACTGCACCCGGAAGTTGCTCGGCGACGGGAACCCGACCTGCCCGGCGATCCGGTCGATCGTGTACTCGGTCAGCTCCAGCAACTCCTGGGCGTGCCGGATCCGCACGCCGGCCAGCCAGTGGACCGGGCTCTGGCCGGTTTCGGCCTGGAAGTGCCGGGTCAGTGTGCGGGTGCTCATGCCGGCCGCGGTGGCGATGTCGGCCAGGGTGAGCGGGCGGTGGGCGTTCTCCTCGATCCACGCCAGCGCCTTCTCCAGGGTCGCGGTCTGGTAGGTCGGGCGGTTGCGCAGGATGTACTGGCCCTGGCCGCCGGTGCGCTGCAGCGGCGCGACCGCCAGCCGCGCGGTGTCGGCGGCGACCGCCGCTCCGTAGTCGCGCTCCACGATGTGCAGGCACATGTCCAGGCCCGCCGAGGCACCCGCGGACGTCAGGATCTGCCCGTTGTCGACGTAGAGCGCGTCCGGGTCGACCTCGACGGCGGGGTACCGCCGGGCCAGCTCGTCGGTGGCGAGCCAGTGCGTGGTCGCCCGCTGCCCGTCGAGCAGGCCGGCCTCGGCGAGGGTGAACGCGCCGACGCAGATCGAGGCGACCCGGGTGCCACGCGCCACCGCGGCACGCAGGAACCCGGCGACGCCGTCCGGAGTGGGCCGGTCTGGGTCGTTCCGGCCCGGGACGACGACGAGGTCGGCGTGCACCACCGCGTCGAGCCCGGCGTCGACGTGCAGCCGCACCGGGCCGGCGCCGACCACCGGCTCCGGCCCGGCGACGACGATCCGGTAGCCCCCGCGCCCGTCCGGCAGCCGGACGCGGCCGAGCGTCTCGATCGGCGTGGCCAGATCGAAGGCGATGACGTCGTCGAGAGCCAGCACGGCCACCGTGTACATGCTGCCAACGTACGCCGGGTGGCGTGATCCAGGCGGCCGGCTACCCGTTGGCCAGCCGGCGGCGGACGGTGCGTTCCAGGATGCCGAGGGTGGCCTTGAGCGCGGACTCGGGCACCACCGGGAAGGTGAGGCGCCGCTTCCACTCCTCGCCGATCTCCGACCAGTCGTAGTAGGACGTGACGAGGGTGCCGCCCTCGGCGGGCTCCAGCCGGTAGCCGTAGAGGTGGCGGACGTGCGTCCCGGTCCGGCCTTCGACGGTCCAGGCGATCTCCGCACCCGGGACGAACGTGGTGATGACGACCTCGACGTCGTACTTCCCGAGCGGGACGTCCCCGAGGGCGTCCCGGTCCATGTGCACCAGGAACCGGTCGCCCGCCTGGCGCACCGGTTGCCCCTCCGCGCCCATGAGCATGCCGGAGGCGTCGATGTCCACGTGGCCCTGCGGGTCGGTCAGGACCGCGAAGACGGCGTCGGCGGGCGCCGGGACGAGCCGGGAGACCTCGAGGCGTTCGGCGCCCGGCGTCTCCGCGGTGGCGGTCAGCACCGCGCGGCCGAGGACGTGCCCGGCCATCGTGAAGCCGAGCACGGCCGGGGTGGCGTCGGCCGGGACGCCGATCGCGGGGACGTCGAGGGCGTGCACGACGAAGAAGTAGCGGTGCGGGCCGTGGCCGGCGGGCGGGACCGCGCCGAGGAAGCGGGCTTCGCGGGTGTCGCCCGGGAGCTGGACGGCGCCGTCCGGGAGTCCGGAGCCGGTGGCGTCGCCCGCGCCTTCGGGCAGCTCGGTGACGGTGGCGGGGATGTCGGCGACCGCCCAGTGCCAGAAGCCGGAGCCGGTGGGGGCGTCGGGGTCGTAGACGGTCACGGCGTAGCTCTTCGTGCCCGCCGGGGCACCGCTCCAGGACAGCTGCGGGGAGAGGTCGGTCCCGGACCGGTGCTGCGGTGGCAGCGCGGCGCCCTCGGTGATCGTGGCGCTGGTGACGGTGAAGGAGGGAACCTCGGGAAGGCGGGCGAACGGGTCGTTCATCGGATCACTCTTCTGCAGGGGCGGATCGGTCTCCATCGACCATAGCACCAATAATCGATTATTGCTGCGATCGTCTACACTTGTGCGGTGACAGCTTCTTCTCCGGGCCGGCCCATGTTGTCCGAGCAGGCCTACGCACGCCTGCGGGACGCGATCATGCGCGGACAGTACGCGCCCGGCGAGGCCCTCAAGCCGCAGGACCTGGCCGAGGCGCAGGGCGTGAGCCTGGCCGTGGTGCGCGAGGCGCTCGTCCGGCTGGTCGGTGACGGGCTGGCCGATCGGCTGCCGAACCGGGGCTTTGCGGTTCCGGTGTTCTCCGACCGCCGGTGGCAGGAGGTCGCGGAGGCCCGCCGGACGGTCGAACCCGTCGTCCTGCGGCTGTCGGTCGAGCGGGGGGACCTCGCCTGGGAAGGGCGGGTGCGGGCCACGCACCACCGGCTGGCCCGGACACCGGCGTTCGCTCCCGACGAGGGGCACCACTACACCGAGGAGTGGGCCGAGGCGCATCGGGTCTTCCACCGGACACTGCTGGAGGGGTGCGGCAACGCGGTGCTGCTGGAGACGTTCGACCGGATGTGGACGGCGAGCGAACTGGCCCGGCGGTGGTCGGCGCACCGGACGCCCGAGCGTGACTACCTGGCCGAGCACGCCCGGCTGGAGGAGGCGGCCTTGGCCCGGGACGCCGAGGCCGCGGCCGCAGCGCTGACCGAGCACCTCACGCTGACCGCGGCGGCACTGGCGGAGGAGTGAGCCGCGGCGCCCGTCCGCGCGAGACTCCCCCGCCTGCCCGCCCTCAGCGCAGGCTGAGGTCCATCGGCCGGGTCGGGATCGCGCCCAGCTCGGCCAGCGCCTCGTCGTCCAGCTCGATCTCCGCCACCGCGAGGTTGGCCTCCAGGTGCTCCGCGCTGGCCGTTCCGGGGATCAGGTGCACGTTCGGCGCGCGGTGCAGCAGCCACGCCAGGCCGACCTGCGCCGGCGTCCGGCCCAGCTCCTGCGCCGCCTTCTGCACCGGCGGCTCGTCCGTCACCTTCGGCAGGCCGGGGAAGGCGCCTCCCAGCGGGAAGAACGGGACCCAGGCGATGCCCTCCGCGAGGCACAGCTCCAGCATCTCCTCGTCGTCCCGGCTGACGAGGCTGTAGGCGTTCTGCACGCAGGCGATGCCCGCCGGGAGCGCCCGGCGCAGCGTCTCCGGGGTCACCGCGCTGAGGCCGATGGCGCCGATCTTGCCCTCGGCCCGCAGCTGGGTCATCACTTCCAGCTGGTCGTCGAGGTCCACCCGCTGGTCTCCCTCGGCGAGCACGCCCGGGAGGCGTTCGGCCCGGCGCAGGTTCACCAGGGGGATGCTGTCGACGCCCAGCGCCCGGAGGTTGTCCTCGACGCTGGCGCGCAGTTCCTCCGGCTTCTGCGCGAGGCGGAGCGGGGTCGGGGCTCCCGGGTCGGGGTCCGCTCCCACCTTCGTGGCGATCAGGGCGCCGGTCCGCACCTCGCGGATCACGTCGTTCACGAAGCCGTTGCCGTAGAACTGGGCTGTGTCCAGGTGGTCGACGCCCAGCTCGAGGGCGTGACGCAGGAGGGCAACCGCTGCCGGGCGGTCGCCGCTCAGGCGTTCCAGCTGCATGGCTCCGTAGCCGACGCGGAAGACGGTTCGGCCGGCGAGGGTGGCTTGTTCGGTCGGCGGCATGAGGGGGTCCTGTCCTTGTGCGATGATGGGCTAAGCGGAGGTGCCTCCGCTCTTGCCGACCGTAGCACAAACGGAGGTGCCTCCGCTTTGCCTTCCTCTCCGTCTTCGCCTTCACCTGCCCGGCCCGTGCGGTCGGATGCGCGGAGGAACCGGGACAAGCTCGTCGCCGTGGCCCGGTCCGCGTTCGCCGGTGCCGAGGGGCCCGTGGCCCTCGAAGCTGTCGCCCGCGAGGCCGGGGTGGGGATCGGCACGCTCTACCGGCACTTCCCGACCCGGGAGGCGCTCGTCGAAGCCGTCTACGCCGCGGAACTCGACGACGTGACCGGGAGCGCCGCGCTCCTCCTCGAGCGGCTGGCCCCCGAGGAGGCTCTTCGGGCCTGGATGGATCGGTATGCGGCCTTCGTGGCCACCAAGCGGGGAATGGCCGATGTCCTCCGGGCCAGTGTCGCCTCCGGGCGGATCGCCACGCCCGCCACCCGGGCTCGGATCACCGGGGCCATCGGGCTGATTCTCGAAGCCGGCGTGAAAGCCGGGACCCTGCGGGCCGGTGTTCAGGCCGAGGACGTGACGCTGCTCGTGCTGGGAGTTTTTCTTTCCACCGCCGACGAGCTCGATTCCGAGCGGACGCGCCGGATGCTCGATCTCGTCGCCGACGGGCTTCGCGCGGGTTAGGTTCAGGATGCGGTCACCGAATACGTGTTCGCCGCGAAGTTCATCCCGCCGGCCGATGACGTGATTTCGAATCCGAACTGCACTTCGCCGAGGGTGACGTCCCCGAACCAGCCCCGGGACCTTATCCAGTTCATCACCGCGAGGATGTCCACCGTTCCCGTGTTCGTGTCGGACGTACGGAGGAAGGAGAACACTTCGTTCGATCCGTTCGATCCCCGGTAGACGTCCCAGGTGTGACCGCCCACCGTGACCGTCGTCTGCTTGGTCCCCAGTGGACCCACGGGACCCTGCTTGTTGACCCACAGCATGATCTCGTACGCGTTGTTGTTCGCCCAGATGTCGTACGCCGTCTCGTACGCCCCGCTTCCCGGCCTGGTCACGGCGAACGTGCTCGACACCTGGTGCAGCGAACCGATCGTGCGGCCGACGTTCTTCGCCGAGTGGGGGTACGACTTGATCCCGCCCGTGTTCGGGTGGTCGGCCCACACTCCCCAGTTGCCGTAGGAATTCGCCCAGATGGTCTGCGGGCCCACTCCGCTCCCCCAGACGTCGTTGCGGACCGTGTAACCCCCGTCGGACCACGTTGCCCATTTGTCCGAGGATGACCAGGTCGCGGCTTCGGCCGCGCTCGCGGTGGCCGCCACCGCCGCGGCCGCCGTCAGGGAAACCAGCAGGGTACGCACGACGTTGTGCATGGCTTTCGTCCTTTCCCGGATATTCGAACGGGCGGCCGCCAAAGCGGGCCGTTCGGTCGAGGGGCTGGGACGAACTATTGCAGGGCCGTTGTGCACGGTCAAGATTCGGTGCGTGATTTTCGCACCGGAAACAATGGCATCGATGATTTCAATGGGGGGCCGTCGTCGATTCGGTCGAATACGCGGTGAGGCGCCGCCCTTCCGGCGTGCGGCGCTCGGCTTCGGCGGAAAGGAGCAGGTAGGCCGCCGCCGTCCACGTGTAGGCGCGGTCTCGCAGGCCGTCGCCGCTCAAGGCGTCGAAGTTCTCCGCGAACCCCGACTTTTCGCACACCGCACGGAAGCGGGCGCTGACGCGGTCCGCCAGGTCCGTCGCGCCCGCCCGGCGGAGGCCGTCCTCGATCAGGACCGTGGCCGGGGCCCACACCGGACCCCGCCAGTAGCCGTCCGGCTCGTAGTGCGGCGATTCCGGGCGCTCGGTGGCCAGGCCGATCGCCGTCAGGTGTGCTTCCAGTCCGGTCACGAGCCGGTCCCGGACCGCCGGGGGCAGGTGTTCTCCGAGCACGATCGGCATCAGTTCCAGGAGGCTCGCCCCGGATTGTGCCTCCCCGGTGGCCGCCACCCGGCTGACGAACTTCGTGCCGTCCCACAGCCCGTCCAGCAATGCCGCCAGCATGCGGTCCGCTTCGGCGGCCCACTTCGCCGCCGCCACGGAGCCTCCCTGAGCTGCGGCCATCGCCGCCAGTTCCTTCAGCTGCAGCACCAGGAACGCGGCGAGGTCGGGCGTCTGCACCAGCCGCCGGTGCGCGAACGGCGTCGCGTTGTCCCAGCCGCTGTCGTTGCCGTGCTCGTAGTGGGCGAACGGCGCTCCGGGCACCCGGCGGTGCTCGAGCCAGAACGTCGTCCACGCCGCCAGCTGCCGGTACGCCCGCCCGGGGTCCGGCAGGCCTCCGGGGAGGCGGTCGCGCAGGCGGCTCAGCGCCCAGCCGTGGATCGGCGGCTTGACGAAGTTGCGCAGCACCTCCGCGTGGGTGACCGAATCGGGCAGCGCGCCCCGGTCGTCCTGGTGGTCGAAGACGACCTGGATCTGGTGCCAGGCCAGCTCCGGCTGCCCGGCGGCCAGCGCGAGCGCGGTGAAACAGTGGTCCCAGCTCCACACCTTGTCCATCCAGTGCTTCGACATCAGCACCGCCGGACGGCCGACGAACCCGGCGGACGCCACGATGGCCGACCAGAGCACGTAACAGGCCAGCTCGGCCGCGGGCGTGCGCTCGCCGCGCCACGGCGCCACCGCGTCGGCGAAAGCGGTGAACTCCGTCCGGGCGGCGGCGACCACGTCGTCGAACGCCGATGCCGGCGCGTACGGCTCACGAGCGCCGGGGAGCTCCTCGATCGCCACCTCCCACGCGTCGCCGCTCACGACGACAGCGCGCTCGGCCGTCCCGAGCGCTTCGGCGCCGATGTACCGCACCTGTCCGGAAAGGACGGTGACGCGGTAGCGCTGACCCGTTTCGTACGACGTGAACACCGCCGCGCCGGTGACCGGGTCGGCGAAGAAGTAGGTGCCGGTGAACGGGGTCAGCGTGACCTCCGCCGCGCGGATCCGCAGGGCCAGGCCGCGCCCGGCGATCCGGAGCGTGTCCGGGCCCGCGAACGCCGCGGTGATCCGCCGGTCGCCGGTCCCCCAGGTCAGCGCGGCCGGGGTGGCCGCCACCGGGACGTCGGCCCGCTCGCCGCCGCTCTCCGGGACCAGCGCCAGGACGGCGTGCAGGCCGTGGCGGTGGGACACCAGGTGCAGGTCGTCGGCGTAGGTGGCCTCGGCCACCACCGGGGAGACGCCGAACCACGATCCCGGGTGGCTGAACGGGATCTCCCGCAGCGAGAATTCGCCCGTGGGCACAGGGGCCGTCCTTTCGAAAGAGGGGGCTCAGTCCTTGACGGCGCCCGCGGTGACGCCGGCGGCGACGAACCGCTGGGCCAGCACGAGCAGCACCGCGGCGGGCACGGAGGCGACCACCGCCGTCGCCATGATGGAGTTCCACTCCTGGTTGTTGTTGCCGATGTAGCGGTAGATCCCCAGGGTCAGCGGCCGCAGCGAGCCGCCGCCGTCGAGCGTGGCCGCGAAGACGAAGTCCGACCAGGCCCACAGGAACGAGAACAGCCCGGCGGTGACCACCCCGTTGCGGCTCGCCGGCAGCACCACCGACCAGAACACGCGCACCGCGCCCGCGCCGTCGATCGTGGCCGCCTGGACGAGCTCGTCCGGCACCGAAGCCATGAACGAGGTCAGGATGAGCACGGCGAACGGCACCGCGATCGTGGAATCCGCGAGCACAAGCCCCCAGGCGGTGTTGGTGATGCCGAGTGAGACGTAGATGCCGTAGAAGCCCAGCGCCATGATGATGCCGGGGATCATCTGCGCGACCAGCAGCACGAAACCCAGCGCCCGCCGCCCGCGCGGGCGGAGCTTGGCCAGCGCGTACGCCGACGGCGCGGCCAGCGCCAGTGTCAGCACCACGGTGCCCAGCGCGACGGCCAGGCTGGTGGCGAAGTACGGCAGCTGCTCGCGCAGGACCCGCTCGTAGCCTTCGAACGTCGGCGCGGCCGGGAACCAGTCGGGCGGCGACTTGCGCATCCGCCCGGCCGGCGTCAGCGACACGTTGACCATCCAGTAGACCGGGAACAGCATCACGGCGGTGAGGACCAGCCCCACCGCGGTGCGCCAGCGGCGGATCACGCTTCCTCCAGCCTGCGCTGCGTGCGGATGTAGAGCAGCCCGGCCGCCAGTGCCAGCAGGATGAGCACGTTGCCCACGGCCGCGCTGGGCCCGAACCGCGGCAGCAGGCTGCCGAACCCGAGCTGGTAGGACCAGGTGGCCAGGGTGGTCGAAGACCCGCCGGGCCCGCCCTTGGTCATGATCCAGATGACGTCGAACACCTTGAGCGTGTAGACCAGCCCCAGCAGCAGGGTGATCGCCGACACCGGCCGCAGCAGCGGGAAGGTGACGTGGCGGAACCGCTGCCATGCGCCGGCGCCGTCGAGCGACGCCGCCTCGTACACCTCGCCCGGGATGTTCTGCAGGCCGCTGTGCAGCACGACGAGGTTGAACGGCACGCCGATCCAGATGTTGGCGATGATCACCGAGGCCAGCGACCAGGTCGGCGACGTCAGCCAGTCGACCCGGCCGGCCCCGAACCAGCCCAGCACCGCGTTCACCACGCCGGATTCGCTGTTGAGCAGCCACGCCCAGGTCGACCCCGAGACGATCAGCGGCAGCAGCCACGGCACGAGGAACAGCGCGCGCAGGGTCGGGCCCAGCCGGAAGTGACGGGCGAAGAACACCGCCAGCGCCAGGCCGATGCCGTACTGGAACAGCAGCGACACGGCGGTGAAGACGAGCGTGTCGAGCAGCGCGGTGCGGAAGGTCGGGTCGGTGAACACGGCCGCGTAGTTGTCGAACCAGACCAGCGGGGCGCCGCCGTGCACGAAGGTGCGGACCGTGTAGTCACGCAGGCTCAGGTCGACGTTCGTCACCAGCGGGTAGCCGTAGCAGAGCACGAGGTAGGCCACGAGCGGCGTCAGGAACGCCCACGCGAGCAGCTGCGGCCGTCGGCGCCGGCCGGCCCGTCCGGGCGCCGGCGCGTCCGGGCGGGCGGTGACCGGACGGCGGGTGTCGAGCACGAGCCGGCCTACTTCGCGGACGCGGCGGTCGCCTGCGCGGCCGCGAGCGCGACGTCGGGGGCTTTCGCGCCGCTGAGCGCGGCCTGCACGCCACCCCAGAGCGGTTCGGAGATTCGCGGGTACCGGGTGCCGAGGTTGTCGCCGGTGCGGCCCTTGGCGACCTTCACCGCGTCGACCCACACCTTCAGCTCCGGCTGGGCGGCGACCTGCTTCTCCTGCACCGACGGCACGGCGGAGACGTAGGTGAGCGCGGTGTCGGAGTCGAGCACGTTGGCCGGGCTGGTCAGGCAGGAGGCGATCCTGCCCGCGGTCTTCTCGGCGTCCGGGCTGCTCTGGACCGGCACGGTGACGAACTCGCCGCCGGTGGGCGCCGGGGCCGCTCCCCCGGTGCGCGCGGGGATCGGCAGGACGCCGTAGTCGAAGCCGGCCTTCTTCGCGTTCTGCAGCTGCCAGGTGCCGTTCTCGGCGAAGGCGTAGTCACCCGTGGCGAACTCCTGCCAGCTGGTGGTCTGCGTGTTGCCGACCACCGAGTTCGGCGCGTACCCCTTGTCCAGCCAGGACTTCCACTGCGCGAGCGCGGCGACGGCGTCGGCCGAGGCCAGGTCGGTCAGGTTCGCGCCCGCGCCCCAGAACCACGGCAGGAACTGGAAACTGCCTTCTTCGGTGCCGATCGCGGAGAACGTGATGCCCTTCTTGCCCGCGGCGTGCACCTTGGCCAGGCCTGCGTCGAGACTCGCCCAGTCCTTCACCGAAGCCGGGTCGACGCCGGCCGCGGTCAGCACGGCCTTGTTGTAGTAGAGGGCGAGCGTGTTCGCCCCGATCGGGACGCCGTACACCTGGCCCTTGACGTCGGCGGCGGCGAGCAGGTTCGGAGCGACCTGCGAGGCGTCCAGCCCGGTGTCCGCATTGGACTTGAGCACCCCGCCCTCGGCCAGCGTGGAGACGACCGGGTTGTCGACGACCAGGACGTTCGGCGCGGTGTTCTGCTGGGCGGCGAGCAGCACCTTGTTGGTGAGGTCGGTCGTGTCGAACGCCTGCCGCGCGATCTTGACACCGGCGTCGGCACCGCACTTGTCGATCACCTTCGCCCACGCGGAGGTCGCGTCGAACTGCGGGTAGGGGTCCCAGACGGTGAAGGTGCCACCGGAAGACGAGGGGGCCGTCCCGGAGGAGCAGGCGGCCAGCGCGGTCGCGGCGACGGCCACCGACAGCAGCCGGATGAGGGGGTGACGCTTCATGGGAGGTCCTTCCCGTCGTCGAACCGGTTCGATGATCGAGGCCGCGTCACCGTAAACCTCGTGGACACTTCAGCGCAATACCGCATGCACTACGATCGAACCGGTTCTGGACAACGGTCGGGAGTGGCATGAACATCGGGGAGATCGCGCGGCGGGCCGGGGTTTCGCGCAGCACCGTGTCGTACGCGCTCAGCGGCAAGCGGCCGGTGTCCGCGGCCACCGTGCAGCGCATCAACGACGTCATCGCCGAGCTCGACTACCGGCCCAACGCCAGCGCCCGCGCACTCGCCGAAGGCCGCACGCGCACCCTCGGCCTGGTCGTCCCGCCGGCCAGCAGGCGGCTGACCGACGTCCAGCTGGGGTTCGTCGGCAGCGTCGTCGACGCCGCGGCGGCCCACGACCTCGACGTCCTGCTCTCCCCCAGCGGCGGTGACCACGACCGCTCGTTCGAGCGCATCGTGACCGGACGGCGCGTCGACGGCGTGATCCTGATGGAAATCCTCCTCGAAGACCCGCGGGTCGAGCGGCTGAGTCAGGCGAGCCTGCCGTTCGTCACGATCGGCCACGTCGAGCACCCCGGGGCGTCCTGGTGGGTCGACGTCGACTACGGCGGGCTGATCACGCGCTGCGTGCACCACCTCGCCGACCTCGGCCACGAGGAGGTCGTGCTGATCAACCGCTCGGCCGAGCTCGTCGCGGCGGGTTACGGCCCGGCCCTCCGCTCGGCGACGGGCTTCCTCGAGGCCACCGCGGCACGGGGCCTGACCGCGCGCACGGTGTGCTGCGCCGACGAAGCCGCGGCCGGGCTGGCCTGTTTCGAGCAGATCCGGACGCAGTGGCCGTCGGTGACCGCGGCGGTGACGATCAACGAGGCGGCCCTGCCGGGTGTGCAGCGCGCGCTCCACCGGGCCGGGCTCGAGGTCCCCCGCGACTTCTCGCTGACGGGCGTGATCGCCGAGCGCCTGGCCGAGGACTTCCACCCCCCGCTGACGGCGGCGAACGTCCCGGCCACCGAGCTGGGCCGGCTGGCCGTGGACCTGCTCCTGGCGCAGATCGCGGACACCGGCGCCCAGCCGCGCCACGCCTTGCTGCAGCCGCCGATCTCCCTGCGCTCCAGCACCGGCGCCCGCCTCCGCTGACCAGCGGGAACCGGAGTCGAACCGGTTCGACTGCGGTTCGGCGGGCGAACACCCCCAGGTCGATCGACTCGCCGAGCGAGCCGGGCCTGTTCCTTCTCACTGCCGGCCGCGTGGCACATCGGCAGGACGGTCGCGCCGACGATCCGGCGGCCCGCAGCGTGCACCCGCCCCGGGCCCGGCCGAGGTGAACGACCCCGGCGTGGAGGTCTCCGGCGGCGGGAAGGTGTGGTCGCCGACCGGTGCTCCCGGCGCGTACACGCTCACCGCCACGTGGTCGCCGCGCCGGACGAGCAGCGGCAGCGGCCCTGGAGCGCGGACTCCGTCAGCGTCACCCACCCCGGTCGCGCTCCGTCCGGCGGCGCGGCTTCCGCCGTCACCGGGCTCAGCAGGGAGGCGGAAACGGCCAGGACCACAGCGGTTCGACGCCAGACGCATCCGGGAATCCTTTCCGGTGCGCGGGCGGGGAAAGCGCTGTCACGCGCCCGGGCCGGGCGCGTGACAGCGGTTCGGACCGGGGATCAGGACGCCCAGGGCGAACTGACGAGCCAGCTCACGTCGTCGTTGTAGGAGCTGCTGCTGTCGAAGGTGTTCGGACCGCCGTTGGCCGCGATGTAGCCGACGTTGGCGTAGTGGCGGACGTACCGGTCCGGGAAGTTGAGCGATCTCAGCGAGACGCCCTGGCCGTTGCGGCCGGCCTCCGGGCAGAAGGTCGCGTCCTGGGCGAACAGCGAGCTGCCGTCGTTGGCCTGCAGGTACAGCCGGTAGTTCTGGTGCCGCAGGTACTGCCCGGCCACGTTCTTCGACTCGAACGACACGCACGAACCGCTGCCGAGCCCGGTTCGGACGGTCCAGGAGGCGTTGCCCTTCTCCGTGGCGGAGCTGCCGTTGCCGATCACCGCGGTGTCCACAGTGGACCCGGTGTGGTGGACGTACCGGTCGGTGCAGCACGCGGTGGTGGCCCGCAGCGACACGGACGTCCCCGGCGTCAGGCCGGTGCCGGCGGAGCTGGTGGTGTAACCGGCCGCGGTGATGTTGGCCTGCACCGCGTTCTCCGTCGCGTCCGAGGGATAGCCGGACGTCATCACGCCTTCGTAGAAGGTGCCGCGGGCGCCGATGCTGTTGTCACCGCCGATGCCCAGGATGATCGCCCCTTCCTTCTTCATCGGGTTGTAGCCTGACACGTTCGGGCGCACGCCGTCGTAGAACGTCGACACGCCACCGGACTGGGCGTTGCCGCCGCGGATCGCCCAGTGGTTGGGGCCACCCTTGACGATCGCGGTCAGGAAGCGGTGGCTGATGCTGGGGTCGTTGGCGTTGTAGTGCTGGTTGACGCCGGAGAACAGGCCGTTCTCCAGGTCGGCCATGATCCACGGCCCGTTCCCGGCGCCGTAGCCCCAGACCTTGATGTTGCCGAAGTAGATCGCTTCCATCGTGCCGTTGCCGTTGTCCCGGCTGTTGCGCTCGGCGTTGCCGTAGTCGAAGCAGCAACCACCGTTGTAGTGCGTGCCGTCGAAGATCGCGTACATACCCTCGGGCTGGTCGCCGGTCGCGGTCCCAGTGGCGTTGTTGTTGCGGTAGCCCGTTCCGGGTGCGACGTAGACGCCGTAGGCCTTGTGGCCGCCGATGGTGATCGGGGCGGCGGTGGCGTTGGCGAGGTTGTCGTAGCCGCCCGCGGCCGGGCCGGAGAACCCGCCCGGCGGGGCCTGGGTGAGCCGGTTGTTGCGGCCGGACTGGTCGTAGATGACCGTGATCAGGCAGGTGGTCCCGGCGCAGAACGCGTCCTGCGCGGCCGCGTCGGCCACGCCTCCGGCGGCCAAGGGGGCGATGTCGCGGGTGGCGCTGTCGGACGCGCGCCGGACCTGGTACAACGGCCCGGCGTAGGCGCCGTAGAGCGCGCGGGTGGTGGAATGTGCGGCCACACAAGGAGTTCCGCCGGACGCGTAGATGTCGCACGGGCCCTGGGTGGCCGCCTGGGACGTCCCGCCGGCGGCCAGCAGGCCGGCGACGAGCGCGCCGGCGGCGGCGAGGGCCCGGACGAGGGGGCGGGGACGGGCGTATCTCGGCTGTCGTGCCATGGGTGATCTCCCGCTGGGGTACGGAAATCGTCGATTCGACAGGGACGCGGGCCGGCGACGGTGCCAACCTCCTCCTCGATCACCGACACGCAGGAACGGCACAAGCGGAGCGATTGTGAGCGCTAACATAACTCCCGCGACACGTGAGCGCAATGGCCGGTCAACCGGCCATCGATTTCAACTGTTTCGAGACCGCCTTGTCCCGCAACGGGTTTCGGCGGGTCGTCAGGCGCTCGCGGTCTTCGCCTCGTCGTACCGCGCCTGGGCCGCCACCACGCCGGGCACGCTCGCCTCGATGACCTCGATGAGCGCCACCAGCCGCTGCGCGACTTCCCGCCCGCTGGGCGTGAGGCTGTACTCGACGTGCGGGGGGATCGTCGGCCGCGCTTCCCGGTGCACGAAGCCGTCGCGCTCGAGCGCCTGCAGCGTCTGGGCGAGCATCTTCTCGCTGACCCCCTGCACCCGGCGGCGCAGGGCGTTGAACCGGAACACCCCGTCGTTCAGCGCGGCGAGTGCCAGCACTCCCCACCGGCCGGTCACGTGTTCCAGCACGGCCCGGGAGGTGCACGCGGTGCTGAACACGTCGGCGACGAGGGCCTCGTGCTCGGCGTCAGCTTGTCGATCCACGGCTCGATGCTACCTGAGAGTTTGCACAATGGATGTGACAGCGCTAACAATGAGTTGGTACTTTCGAAAAGTTAGTACATCCTCCAGGGACAGATACTTGAACATTCAAGGAGTCCTCATGATCGTCGTCACCGGCGCCACCGGCCACCTCGGCAAGCTCGTCGTCGAAGGCCTGCTCGAGAAGCTGCCCTCCGACCAGGTCGTCGCCGCGGTCCGCACCCCGGAGAAGGCCGCGGACCTGGCCGAACGCGGCGTCGAGGTGCGGCGCGCGGACTACACCGACCCCGCCAGCCTGGACACCGCGCTCAAGGGGGCCGACAAGGTGCTGCTGGTGTCCGGCAGCGAAGTCGGTCAGCGCGTCGCGCAGCACCAGGCGGTCATCGAAGCGGCGAAGCAGGCCGGCGTCCGCCATTTCGTCTACACCAGCGCCTCGAAGGCGACGACGTCGAAGCTCGCGGTGGCCCCGGAGCACAAGGCGACCGAGGAACTGATCGAGGCGTCCGGCCTGACCGCCACGATCCTGCGCAACAACTGGTACAACGAAAACTACGTCGAAACGATCAAGCAGGCCGCCCGGACCGGCAGCTTCGTCGGCAGCGCCGGTGACGGCCGCGTCGCCAGCGCCACGCGGGCCGACTACGCCGCCGCCGCGGTCGCGGTGCTGACCGGCGAAGGCCACGAAGGCAAGATCTACGAGCTCGCCGGCGACGTCGCCTGGTCGAACGCGGAGCTCGCCGCCGAGATCGGCAAGGCCACCGGCCGCGAGATCAGCTACGTCGACCTGCCGGGCGACGAGCACGCCAAAGTCCTCACCCAGGCCGGCCTGCCGGAGCCGCTCATCGGCTTCCTCGTGGCGATCGACGGCGACATCAAGGACGGCCTGCTCGCCGAGACCACGCCCGACCTGCGCACCCTGATCGGCCGCCCGACCACGCCGATCGGCGTCACCGTGGCCGAGCTCACCGCCACCCGCTGAGCCACCGCACGGTGGGGAGTCCCCGGGCGGGGCTCCCCACCGGCGTCACAGCGCCCGGCCGGGCTTCCGCTGCGAAACGCTGGTCTCCCGCAACGGCGGCTGCCAGACCCGGGGTTCCGGGGACTCGCCGTCGTCGCCCGGCTGGTCCAGCGGGTCGGTCCCGTTCTGCCAGCGAGCCCAGTGAGCCGCGCACATCCTCCGCCAGAGGGCCGGCTCGTCGCACTGGTACCGCCGGCAGGACGGCACCCGCTCCTGGTGATCGCTCACGTATCGCTCCACTCGCCATAAGACATTCCGCGTTCAACTATCACAGCGACGCTGACGTTGTCGATGCTCACCCGCCGTGCGTTACCGCGCCGCGGCGCCGGAGCAGAGTCGCCGGGATTGCCGCGCTTAACCCTCCGCTAACCGGGAAAGCCCCCCGGACCGCCGACCTCGCGGCGGTACCACCCCGGACGACGGAGGAATTCTCGTGTTCCGTCACACGAAGCTGCTGCAGTTCGAAGCCAAACCCGAAAAGCCCGACGCCGTGTACGCCCGCAAGCTCCAAGAGCTCATCGGCGGCGCCTTCGGCGAGATGACCGTGACCATGCAATACCTCTTCCAAGGCTGGAACTGCCGCATCGAAGGCAAGTACAAAGACCTCATCATGGACACCGCCACCGAAGAAATCGGCCACGTCGAAATGCTCGCCACCATGGTCGCCCGCCTCCTCGAAGGCGCCCCCGCCACCGCCACCGCCGAAGCCGTCAAAGACCCCGTCATGGCCGCCACCCTCGGCGGCATGGACGTCCAGCAAGCCATCGTCGCCGGCGGCGGCGCCCTCCCCGCCGACAGCAACGGCTACCCCTGGAACGGCAGGTACATCATCGCCTCCGGCAACCTGCTCGCCGACTTCCGCGCCAACGCCGCCGCCGAAGCCCAAGGCCGCCTCCAAACCGCCCGGTTGTACAACATGACCGACGACCCCGGCGTCAAAGCCATGCTCCAGTTCAACCTCGCCCGCGACACCGTCCACCAGAAACAGTGGCTCGCCGCGATCGAAGAACTCCAAGCCGACGGCCTCGAAGGCGACATCGCCCCCGGCGCCCTGCTCGACGAAGAAGACCAAACCCACAACCACACCATCTGGCACCTCTCCGACGGCCCCGACGGCGCCAAAGGCACCAGCTGGACCACCGACGCCGGCATCGAATACCTCATGGACCCCGAACCCCTCGGCGGCCCCGGCACCGCACCCAAACCCGACCCCGCCCTCTTCGGCACCTACGCCCCGCTGCAGGACGCCAAGGGCACGGCGAAGGGCAAGGCCAAGGAAGTCAAGAACAAGCTGACCTGACCCGGCCCGGTGCGGGACCGCGTCCCCGGCGGTCCCGCACCGGCTGCTGCGTCCGGGTGAGGAGGCCGACGTCACGGTGTCCGAACTGCACCGGCTGGGTATCCCCGGCGGAGATCACTCGCACCCGTGGAGGCCCAGTGCAGCCTTGGCCCGGTTCCCCCTACCCGCTCGGGGCCGATTACGACGGCGTCGGCACCAACTTCGCCCTCTTCTCCGAGGTCGCCGACCGCGTCGACCTCTGCCTGTTCGCCCCGGACGGAACCGAGACCCGGGTCCGGCTGCCGGAGGTCGACGGCTTCGTCCACCACGGCTACCTGACCGGCGTCGGCCCCGGCCAGGAGTACGGCTTCCGCGTCCACGGACCGTACGACCCCGCCCGCGGGCTGCGCTGCAACCCCGCGAAGCTCCTGCTCGACCCGTACGCCAAGGCCGTCACCGGCAAGGTGGACTGGGACGAGTCGGTGTTCGGCTACCGGTTCGGCAACCCCGGAGAACGCAACGACGACGACTCGGCGGCGCACACCGTCCGCGCGGTCGTCGTCAACCCGTACTTCGACTGGGCCAACGACCGGCCGCCGAAGGTGCCGTACAACGAGACCGTCGTCTACGAAGCCCACGTCCGGGGGCTGACTAAGCTCCACCCGGACATCCCGGAGGAGTTGCGGGGCACCTACTCCGGCCTCGCGCACCCGGTGATGATCGAGTACCTCCAGACCCTCGGCGTCACGGCCGTCGAGCTGATGCCGGTCCACCAGTTCCTGCACGACCACGCCCTCACCGAGCGCGGCCTGGCGAACTACTGGGGCTACAACACCATCGCCTTCTTCGCGCCGCACAACGAGTACGCCGCGTCGATCATGTCCGCCACGCCGGGCAGCGAGGTGCACGAGTTCAAGGCGATGGTGCGGACGCTGCACGAGGCGGGCATCGAGGTCATCCTCGACGTCGTCTACAACCACACCGCCGAGGGCAACCACCTCGGGCCGACGCTGTCCATGCGCGGCATCGACAACCAGGCCTACTACCGGCTGGTCGAGAACGACCCGCAGTACTACATGGACTACACCGGCACCGGCAACTCGCTGAACGTGCGCCAGCCGCACACCCTGCAGCTCATCATGGACTCGCTGCGGTACTGGGTCACCGAGATGCACGTCGACGGCTTCCGGTTCGACCTCGCCGCCACCCTCGCCCGCGAGTTCTACGACGTCGACCGGCTGGCCACCTTCTTCGACCTGGTGCAGCAGGACCCGGTGGTGAGCCAGGTCAAGCTGATCGCCGAGCCGTGGGACGTCGGCCCCGGCGGCTACCAGGTCGGCAACTTCCCGCCGCTGTGGACCGAGTGGAACGGCGCCTACCGGGACACCGTCCGCGACTTCTGGCGCGGTGAGCCGGCGACGCTGGGCGAGTTCGCCTCGCGGATCACCGGCTCGTCGGACCTCTACCAGAGCGACGGCCGCCGCCCGTACGCGTCGATCAACTTCGTCACCGCCCACGACGGCTTCACGCTGAACGACCTGGTGTCGTACAACGAGAAACACAACGAGGCCAACGGTGAGGACGGCCGCGACGGCGCCGACGACAACCGGTCGTGGAACAGCGGCGCGGAGGGCCCGACCGAGGACGAAAAGGTCCTCGACCTGCGGGCCCGCCAGCGCCGGAACCTGATCGCCACCCTGCTGCTGTCCCAGGGCGTGCCGATGCTCCTGCACGGCGACGAGCTCGGCCGCACCCAGCAGGGCAACAACAACGCCTACTGCCAGGACAACGAACTGTCCTGGGTGGACTGGTCACTGCTGGAGCACAACCGCGAGCTGTTCGAGTTCACCTCGGCGGTGGTCGACCTGCGGCGACGGCACCCGGTGTTCCGCCGCCGCCGGTTCTTCGCCGGCCGCCCGATCCGCCGCGGCGACGAACTGCGCGACATCGCCTGGTTCACCCCGGCCGGCGAGGAGATGACCGACCAGGACTGGGAGGCCGGCTTCGGCCGCAGCATCATGGTCTTCCTCAACGGGACCGCGATCCCCGACCTCGACGCCCGCGGGGAGCGCGTCCTCGACGACTCGTTCCTGCTCTGCTTCAACGCCCACGACGACGACCTGACGATGACGATCCCCGACGGCTACGGCGAGGAGTGGGCGATCGTGCTGGACTCGGCGGCGGGCGAGGTGTTCCACCGGTCCGTCGGCGGCGTCCTGGTCGGCAGCGTGTCGGGCGACCGGCTCTCCACCCCGCGCACCGTCGAGGGGCACGGCGAGCTGGTGGTCGGCGGCCGGTCGCTGACGGTGCTGATGCGCACCAAGGAGCCGCACGCCTGACCCGGCGGTCAGCCGAGGCTCGGGCCCCGCGCCGCGTGCGGGCCCGGGCCGTCCGCGCGGCCGGCGCGGGCGGTCAGCAGGCCCAGGGCGATCATGCCGACGCCCAGGCCCAGGTGCAGCCAGTTGTCCGCGGTGTTGACCGGCACGAAGTTCGCGTCGCTGCCGTGGTCGATGAGCAGCCCGTACAGCCAGAGGACGAGGTAGACGGCACCACCGGCGACGAGGAACAGCCGGGCACCGCGCGGGGTGCGGGCCGAGGCGAGCCCGACGACGCCGAACAGCAGGTGGACCAGGTTGTGCAGGACCGAGACCATGAACAGGCCGAGCAGCATGGCCATCGAGTCGTGGCCGGCGAAGCTCAGCTGGTCGTGGTGGGTGGTGATCCCCGGGACGAAGCCGAGCACGCCGACCAGCAGGAAGACGACCGCGACGACCGCGGCGGCGACCTGGACGGGTGTCCGGCTGCGGGTGTTGGTGGCGGTGGACATGGCGGTTCCCTTCGACGGTCCGCGCCGTGGCCGGGCCCCGGTGGCCCGGCCGGTCACCGGCGCGACGCGGGAGGGCATACCCGGCCGGACCGCCACCAATCGCCCGCCGGCGTCACGCTCCGGTCGCGCACGGCGGTGGCCGGGCGGCTGATTCCCCCGGAAGACACGTGTAGCCGCGCCCCGGCGGGGTACGCGCGCCGGAACAGTTCGTTCCCGGCACCAGGTGGGAGTCCGATGACCGACACGGTGGCACGCCCGGCTCCGATCCCCCACCGGCCGGTGTGGCGGGGTCCGCGCGGCGCGACGCTCCTCAAGACCATCCGGACCACCGACCACAAGACGATCGGTGTGCTCTACCTGACGACGTCCTTCGGGTTCTTCCTGATCGGCGGCCTGACGGCGTTGCTGATGCGGGGCGAGCTGGCCCGGCCCGGCCTGCAGTTCCTGTCACCGGAGCAGTACAACCAGCTGTTCACCATGCACGGCACGATCATGCTGCTGCTCTACGCCACCCCGAACCTGTTCGGCTTCGCCAACTTCGTCCTGCCGCTGCAGATCGGCTCACCGGACGTGGCCTTCCCGCGGCTCAACGCGTTCTCCTACTGGCTGTACCTGTTCGGCGGCCTGGTCGTCCTCTCCGGGTACCTCACCCCCGGTGGCCCACCCGACTTCGGCTGGACCGCCTACACGCCGCTGTCCAACGCCATCCACTCCCCCGGCGTCGGCGGCGACCTGTGGATCGCGGGCCTGATCGTCACCGGCCTCGGCACCATCCTCGGCGCGGTCAACATGGTCACCACCATCGTGTGCCTGCGCTGCCCCGGGATGCTCATGTGGCGGATGCCGATCTTCACCTGGAACATCCTGTTCACGTCGGTGCTGATCCTGCTCGCGTTCCCGATCCTCACCGCGGTCCTCTTCGGACTCATGGCCGACCGGCACCTCGGCGCCCACGTGTTCGACCCCGAAAACGGCGGCGCGATCCTCTGGCAGCACCTGTTCTGGTTCTTCGGCCACCCCGAGGTCTACGTGGTCGCGCTGCCCTACTTCGGGATCGTCACCGAGATCATCCCGGTGTTCAGCCGCAAGCCCCTCTTCGGCTACAAGACGATGGTGTTCGCCACCATCGGCATCACCGCACTCTCGGTGGCCGTGTGGGCCCACCACATGTTCGCCACCGGGGCGGTGCTGCTGCCCTTCTTCTCCTTCATGACCTTCCTCATCGCCGTGCCGACCGGGATCAAGTTCTTCAACTGGATCGGCACCATGTGGAAGGGACAGCTGACCTTCGAATCACCGATGCTGTGGTCGGTCGGCTTCCTGGTCACCTTCCTCCTCGGCGGGCTGACCGGGATCATCCTCGCCTCGCCACCGCTGGACTTCCACGTCCACGACACCTACTTCGTGGTCGCCCACTTCCACTACGTCCTCTTCGGCACGATCGTCTTCGCCACCTTCGCCGGCATCTACTTCTGGTTCCCCAAGATCACCGGCCGGATGCTCGACGAACGGCTGGCCAAGTGGCACTTCTGGACGACGTTCATCGGCTTCCACACGACGTTCCTCATCCAGCACTGGCTCGGCGACGCCGGCATGCCCCGCCGCTACGCCGACTATCTCTCCAGCGACGGCTTCACCTGGATGCACACGGTGTCCACCATCGGCGCGTTCATCCTCGGGCTTTCGGTGCTGCCGTTCATCTGGAACGTGTTCAAGAGCTACCGCTACGGCGAGCCCGTCGGCGTCGACGATCCGTGGGGTTACGGCAATTCCCTCGAATGGGCCACCACGAGCCCGCCGCCCCGGCACAACTTCCTGGAGCTGCCGAGGATCCGGTCGGAGCGCCCGGCGTTCGAGCTGCACTACCCGCACATGATCGAACGGATGCGCGCGGAAGGCCACATCACCCGCGGGCACCCCGAGGGCAAGCCGTCCCCGTTCGAGGTGGCGGCCGGCGCCACCCAGCCCGACGAGCAGGGGGACAGCGACGACCCCCGCGGCCGCTGAGCACGCGAAAGCCGCCGGAGCCCCGGGCCCCGGCGGCTTTCCCGGCGGATCAGAGGATCGGCACGCCGCCCGTCACCGCGACCCGCGCGCCGGAGACGTAACTGCCGTCGTCGGAGGCCAGCAGCACATACACCGGCGCCAGCTCGGCCGGCTGCCCGGCCCGCCCCAGCGGCACCTGCTCACCGAAGGACTTCACCGCCTCCTCCGGCATGGTCGACGGGATCAACGGCGTCCAGATCGGCCCCGGCGCGACACTGTTCGCCCGGATCCCCCTCGACCCCAGCAGCTGAGCCAGTGCACCGGTCATGTTCGCGATACCGGCCTTCGTCACGTCATACGGCAGCAACTGCGGGGTCGGGTTGTCGGAGTTCACCGACGAACTCCCGATGATCGACGCCCCCGGCTTCAAATGCGGCAAGGCCGCCTTGACCAGGTAGAAGAACGCACTCAGGTTGATCGCCAGCGTCCGGTCCCACTCCTCGTCACTGATCTCCTCCAGCGTTTCGTGGCTCATCTGGAAGGCCGCGTTGTTCACCAGCACGTCGAGCCGGCCGAACTCCTCGACCGCACGGGCGACCAAGGCCCGGCAGTGCGCCGGGTCGGCGACGTCACCGGGCACGACGACGGCCTTGCGCCCGGCCTCCTCGACCCAGCGCCGCGTCTCCTCCGCGTCCTCGTGCTCGTCGAGGTAGGAGATCAGCACGTCGGCGCCCTCACGGGCGTAGGCGATCGCCACCGCACGGCCGATGCCGCTGTCGGCCCCGGTGATCAGCGCCGCCTTGCCGGTCAGCTTGCCCGACCCGCGGTAGCTGTGCTCGCCGTGATCGGGCCGCGGCGTCATCGCGGCGGTGGTCCCGGGCGGGGTCTGCTGCTGGGCGGGCTGCTCGGACACGGTGGCTCCTCGGGTGCGGGGGTGGTTCTCCCCGTCCGTGTTCCCGGCCGCCGCCGGTTCACACACCCACCGCCGGTCCGGGCTACGGCGCCTCGTCGATCCGCCGCACGGTCATCGCCGGTTCCTTCCCGGTCCCGGACAAGGGCGTCGAGCCGAACCAGTCCAGGCACACCACCATGGCGTCGTCCTCGGCCTGGCTGCCGTGGCGGCGGGTGGACAGCTCCCGCAGCATCGCGCCCGGCACGTGCGCCGCCGGCAGGTCCGCCGTCGCCGTCACCGCTTCGGCCAGCTCGCGGTCCCCGTAGCGCTCGCCGTGCGGGCCCATCGCGTTGTAGACGCCGTCGCTGACGAAGACGAACCGGTCGCCGTCGGCCGCGTGGAAGCCCTCGACCGTGTAGATCGTGCCGTCGAACGTGCCGAGCGGGAGCTGCTCGTCGAACAGGATCCGCTCGGCCTTGCCGTCACGCAGCCGCCACAGCCGCGGCGAACCGGCGTCGACCACCGCCACCTCGCCGGTGCCGAGGTCGAACTCCAGCAGCAGCGCGGCCACGTGCTCGGCGCCGCGGTAGTGCGCGTAGACCGCCTGGTCGGCGAGCTCGGCCTGGGCGTCGAGCGGGATCCCGGCGCGCCGGGCGTTGCGCAGGGCGTTGACCGCGAGGTTCGTCAGCAACGCCGCTTCGCTGCCCTCGCCCATGCCGTTGATCAGGGTGACGGCGAGCGTCCGCGCGGACGCCGACCAGTCGAAGCAGTCGCCGTAGATGGCGTAGGCGGGCTCCAGCTGCCCGCCGAGCGCGAACTCGGCGCGGGTGCAGGCGCGCCCGGGCAGCAGCTGCCACTGCATCTCCGCGGCGAGCGTCAGCCGCGAAGACCGGCGCGCCTGGATGTAGAGGTCGGTGTCCCGGTCGGCGACGAACAGCTCGTGCGCCACCGCTTCGGCGATCCGCTGCAGCTCGGCCCACACCGGCGGCTCGGGTTCGTCGGGCAAGGTGACGGCCAGCACGCCGAGCCGGTCGCCGCGGACGCTGACCGGCAGGTAGCCGGTGATGCGGTCGCCGTCGCGGGCGAACGTCGCCGCCTGCGCGACGAACGCCGCTCCCGGCGTCGTGCCCTCGACCGGGATCGGTTCCGTCGTGTACGGCCGGTCGCTCACCCGGCACAGCTCGGTCAGGGCGTAGTCGGCCATCAGCAGCTCGACCGCCTCGGCACCGAAGTGCTCACCCAGCCCGGACCGCAGCGCACCGGGCAGGTCGTGCGGTGGCACGTCCCGCAGGAGACGCTCCACCGCCAGGGATCTGTCCAACGCCTGCCTCCTGCTCACGCACCCGTGCCGGGATCGGTTCTGTCGAGTCTGCGCCGCTCCGGCGCGCCGGTCCACGGCGAGTCGCGCGAGCTGTGCTGCCGGTTCAGCATAGGGATGCCAGAGTGGACGCCGTGGATCCATCCCGCGAGCAGGCCGTCCCGGAGGGGACGGCTGCCGTGTCGGACCTCGCCCGCCTCTTCGAGTCGGTGGTCGAGGGCGAGCGGGACGTGTCGCCGCGGCCGCTGTCGGTTTCCCAGTTGCGCGCGGTCGTCGCACTGGACCGCCACGACGGGGTCAACCTGCGGCAGCTGGCCGAGCAGCTCGGCTCGACGCCGCCGCTGGTCAGCAGGCTGTGCGACCGGCTGGAGGCGGTCGGGTTCCTCGAGCGGCTGCCCAGTGCGCGCAGCCGGCGCGAGCTGACGCTGCGGCTGTCCGACCGCGGGCGCGCGTACCTGCAGGACCTGCGGGCCCGGCGCCGGGACCGCGTCCAGGCGCTGCTGGCGAAGATGACGCCGGCGGGCCGGGACGCGCTGGCCGCCGGGCTGCGGGAGTACCGGGCCCTTGCGGAGGCGGCCGGGGACCTCCCCGATTTGCGTTCGTGATACAACTGTTGTTGTATGACAATCACTCAGTCGGCGTACAGCAGAGCGCGCCTCGATGATCCGAGGAGGGGTCGGTGCTGGGCACGGACGACAGCCAGGTCCGCACGGTCCTGGCGCGCATGCTGGAAGAGGACCGGACCGCGCTGGCCCGCGACTGGGCGGGCCAGGAGCCGGGCGGCAGCGACCGGAACGGCCAGGACCTGCGGCGCGAAGCCGTCGAGCTGCTGGAGGCCCTCCGGACCGCGCTCGGCGGCACGCTCCCGGTGTCCCGGATCGTCGAGCAGGACCCCGCGGTCCGCGACGCGCTGACGTCGCTGTCGGAACGCCGGGCCCGCGCGGGCGCCCAGCCGTCGGCCACCGCGATGGCGATCCTCGCGCTCAAGCGCACGATGCTGAGCTCGATCGAGCGGCACACCGACGACTCCGCCCTCCGCTACCGGGCCGCACTGCTGGTCAACGAGCTGCTCGACAGCGCGGGCGTGCTGACCTTCGAGGTCTACTCGGCCGGCCGCGAGCAGATCATCCGCGAGCAGCACAGCCAGGTGCTCGAACTGTCCACGCCCGTCGTGCGGCTGTGGCGCCACGTCCTCGCCGTGCCGCTGATCGGCACGCTCGACAGCGCCCGCACCCAGGTCGTGATGAACAGCCTGCTGGAGTCGATCCAGGCCAACGAGGCGCGGGTGGCGATCATCGACATCACCGGCGTCCCGACCGTCGACACCGCGGTCGCGCACCACCTGCTGCAGACCGTCAGCGCCGTCCGGCTGATGGGCGCGGAGTGCGTGATCAGCGGCATCCGCCCCTCGATCGCGCAGACCATCACGCAGCTGGGCATCGACCTCTCGCACATCGTCACCCGCGGTTCGCTGGCCGACGCGCTGGCGACCGCGATGCAGCTGCTCGGCGACGGCGCCCACCCGGGCGCGGTGACCGGGTGAACGCCGGCCTGCCGATCCTGCGACTGGGCGACATCCTGCTCACCGGGCTGCTGAGCGACCTGGACGACAAGACAGCCCTCGCCTTCACCGAGGAGCTGACCACCCGGATCGCGAACGAGGGCATCCGCGGCGTCATCATCGACATCTCCCGGCTGGAGATCATCGACTCGTTCGTCGCCCGCGTGCTCATGCAGCTGGCCGGCACCGGGCGGCTGCTCGGCACCCGGATGGTCGTGGCGGGGATGCGCCCGGCCGTCGCGCTCACCCTGACCGAGCTCGGGCTCCAGCTCACCGGCGTCCGGACCGCGCTCAACGCGGAGCAGGCGATGGAGCTGCTGGGCTGGCGCCGTCCCGCCGAGGCGCCCCATGCTCCCTGACGAACGGACCGTCCCGTCCGGCGAGCACCCGGTCCGGGTGGAGGGCGACCTCCTCTCCGCCCGGCACGCCGTGCGGGCGGCCGCGGTCGCCGCGGGGTTCTCGATCGTCGACCAGACGAAGATCGTGACCGCGGCCAGCGAACTGGTCCGCAACGCCTACATCCACGGCGGGGGCGGCGCGATGACCGTCGAAGCGGTCCGCGATCCGGCCGGGCGGATCGGGATCCGGCTCCGGGTCCGCGACGAGGGCCCCGGGATCGCCGACGTCGAGCAGGCCATGACCGACGGCTTCAGCACCGGCGCCGGGCTCGGGCACGGCCTCGGCGGCACCCGGCGGCTGGTCGACGAGTTCGACCTCGACACCGCACCGGGCCGCGGCACCACCGTCACGGTCGTGCGCTGGAAGCCATGACCGCGACCGCCGCCGGCCTGACCCGCCGGATCCGCGTCGACCACCCCAGTGCCGGGTACGCCGCCGCCCGCGTCGCCCGCGAAACCGCCCACGAGGCCGGGCTCGCGGGCGTGCTGGCCGACCGCGCCGCGGTGGTGGCGGCCGAGCTCGCCGGCAACATCGACAAGCACACCGACGGCGGCTCGGTGTTCGTGCAGGCGTCGCTCACCGGGCGCGGCGTCGACGTGCTGGCCGCCGACGACGGTCCCGGCATGGCCGACCTCGACCACTGGCTGGTCGACGGCAACACGACCACCGCCACCCTGGGCACCGGCCTCGGCGCGGTGAAGCGGATGGCGGCCGAGTTCCGGATCACGTCCTCGCCCGCGGCCGGGACGCTCGCCGCCGCCCGCCTGCTCGACCCGGCCACGCCGGTGCCCCGCCGGGCGATCGGGCACTTCCGCCTGCCCCGCGACGGCGAGCAGTTCTGCGGTGACGCCGTCGCGCTGGCCGACGTCACCGGCAGCCGGACCGCCGTCGTCGCCGACGGGCTCGGGCACGGCCCGGACGCCGCCGAAGCCGCGGAGGCCGCGCTGCGCGTGTTCACCGAGAACCCCGACCGCCCGCTGCCCCACCAGCTGACGAACATGCACCGCGCGCTGCGCACGACCCGCGGCGCGGCGGTCGCGCTCGTGCGGATCGCGCCCCGGCGGCTCGAGTTCTGCGGCGTCGGCAACGTCAGCGGCGCGAGCCTCGGCGACGGGCCGTCCCGGCTGCTGCTCAGCACGCCCGGCGTCGTCGGGTTCACCCTGCCGTCGGCGCCGGTCCGGCACCTGGCGCTGGCCGACGACGACGTCGTCGTGCTGCACACCGACGGCGTCGGCACCGGCTGGCGCGTCCCCGGCCGGGCGCCGGACCTGCTGCTGCTCGCCGCGGACCTCGCGCACCGGCACCGGAACGCCCGCGACGACGCGGCAATGCTCGCACTGAGCGCGGAGAGGCCCGCCTGATGCGTCCCGACCTGGCCCGGATCCGGCGGCGCCTCCGCACGGCCTGCACCCGGGCCGGCGTGCCCGCCGACGACCGCGGGCGGCTGGTGCTCGCGGTCACGCTGCTCGCCGAACCGGCGCTCACCGCCGGCGAGAACGTGGACGTGGCGATGGCGGCCTCGGACCGGCGGCTCGCCGTCACGGTGCGGCTGGACCACCCCGTCAGCCAGGGCAGCCGCAACGCCCTGCCGCTGCTGCCCGAGCGCGGCGACGGCGACACGCTGACCTGGCACCTCACCGGCGGCAGGCCCACGGCCACCGCCGACCTCGACGACGACCGGGCGACCCGCGAGGAGATGCTCGCGCTGGTCGCCCGCGCCGACACCCTCGCCAACGAGCAGCGGGACCTCAAGCACGAGCTCGCCGAGACCAACAGCGGCGTGCTGGCGATGTACGTCGAGCTGGAGCAGCGGGACGAGCAGCTCCGCCGCGCGCACGCGGCGATCTTCCGCGAACTGGAGGACGCGCTGCGCCCGCGGCCGCCGCTGGTGCCGGGCCTGGAGCTGGCCGTCCACTATTCGCCGACCGACCAGGACTCCCCCACCGGCGGCGACCTCTACGACTGGTTCGTCCTGCCCGACGGCCAGGTCCACGTGACACTGGTCGACGCGGTCGGCCACGGGGTGACCTCGACCCGGCACGCGCTGACGACCACGCACGCGATCCGGACCCTCGCGCTGGAGGGGCACCCGTTCCCGGACCTGATCGCCCACGCGTCGCACACCCTCGCCGCGATCGAGCCGGGCCTGATGGCCACCGTCCTGCTGGCCCGGATCGACCCGTCGACCGGCCGGACCCGCTTCGCGCACGGCGGCCACCCGGAGCCGGTGCTGGTCACCGCGGGCGAGCCGGCCCGCCTGCTGCCGGCAACGGAGCCCGGCCGCGGGGTCGGCTTCCCCGATCCGGGCAGCCGCGAGCTGGTCGAGGTGGTCCTGGCCCCGGGCGACACGGTGCTGCTCTACACCGACGGCCTGGTGGAGAGCCGCAAGGACATCGACGAAGGCCAGGCCCGGCTGCTGGCGCTGGCGGCGGCCCACCGCACGTGGCCGACCGCGGACCTGCCGCGCGAGCTGGTGACCCGGATGCACGACGTGGTGCAGCACGCCGACGACACGGTGGTGCTGGCGGTGCGCCGGAGCCCTACTGCGGCCCGTTCGTCAGCGACAGGTTGAACGTGTACCGGGACGCCCGGTACACGTGCCACCCGTATTCGACGACCCGCCCGGCGTCGTCGTAGGTGGTGCGCTGCATGGTCAGCAGCGCGGCGCCCGGGGTCTCCCCGAGCAGTTCCGCGTCCTCTTCGGTGGCCAGCCGGGCGCCGATGTTCTGCTCGGCCGCGTGCAGCCGCACGCCGGCCGAGCGCAGGAGCTGGTAGAGCCCGCGCTCGCGCAGCTCGTCGTCGGCGGGGTCGACGAGCCCGTCCGGGAGGTAGTTGTTCATCAGCGCGAGCGGCTCGCCGTCGGTCGAGCGGAGCCGCTTCAGCCGCCGGACGTGCGTCAGCCCGGGCGCCTCCAGCAGCTCGGCCACCTCGGCCCCGGCCTCTTCGACCCGGTTGACCAGCACCGCCGACTCCGGCTTGCCGCCCAGGCCGGCGAGGTCGTCGAACAGGCTGCTCAGCCGCAGCGGCCGGCTCACCTTCGTGCGGACGACCTGCGTGCCGACCCCGCGCCGCCGCACGAGCAGGCCCTGGTTGACCAGCGTCTGGATCGCCTGCCGGATCGTCGGCCGCGAGAGGCGCAGGCTCGCGGCGAGGTCGACCTCGTTGTCCAGCCGCGCGCCCGCCGGCAGCCTGCCGTCCTCGATCGCGGCGTGCAGCTGCCGGGACACCTGGAAGTACAGCGGCTCGGGGCTGCCCGGGTCGAGGACGATCTCGCGCCCCGCGTCCCAGGCCGGGAAGGTGGCGTCCAGCTTGCTCATCGGGGCAGCGTACCGCCTCGACGCCACCTGTTGGGATGACGTGTTGTCCATATGTCTTGACAAAGTTCCGGGCCGCTGGAATCGTCGGCAGCGTCATCGACAGGCGCGAAGGGCGCGCCTCGGGCTGGGAGGGAACCGTGACCGACGTGCTGCGGCGCATCGTCGCCCAACGCGTGCACGATCCGGGCGCGATCGCCGAGGCGGCCGCGAACCGCACGCGGGCGGCGTCACCCTTCAACCACTCCGGCCGCATGATGATCATCGCGGCGGACCACCCGGCCCGCGGCGCGAACGCCGTGGGCGGCAACCCGACGGCGATGGCCGACCGCGGCGAGCTGCTGGAGCGGCTGTGCCTGGCGTTGGAGCGCCCCGGCGTCACCGGCGTCCTGGCCACCCCGGACGTCATCGACGACCTGCTGCTGCTCGGCGTGCTGGACGGCAAGACGGTGCTCGGCTCGATGAACCGCACCGGGCTGGCCGGGTCGAGCTTCGAGATCGACGACCGGTTCGCCTGCTACGACGCGGAAACGATCCAGCGGATGCGGTTCGACGGCGGCAAGACCCTGACCCGGATCTGCCTGGAGGACCCGGCCACGCCCGGCGTCCTGGAGAACACCGCGAAGGCGGTCAACGAGCTGGCCGACCGGAAGCTGATCGCGCTGGTCGAGCCGTTCCTGTCGCGCTGGGTCGAGGGGCGCGTGCAAAACGACCTCTCCCCCGACGCGGTGATCAAGTCGATCACCATCGCCGCCGCCCTCGGCCGGTCGTCGGCCTACACCTGGCTCAAGCTCCCGGTGGTCGAGGAGATGGAGCGCGTGCTGGCGTCCTCGACCCTGCCGGCCGTGCTGCTCGGCGGCGAAGTCAAGGACCCGGACGCGGCCTTCGCCGCCTGGCAGCGGGCCCTGGCCCAGCCGACGGTGCAGGGCCTGGTGGTCGGCCGCTCGCTGCTCTACCCCCACGACGGCGACGTCGCCAAGGCCGTCGACACCGCGGTCGGACTGCTGTGATTTCGCACCGGCGCCACTACCCGGAGGACACCGTGAACACCATCGAGCACTGGATCGACGGCACCGCCACCCCGGCGGGTTCGACCCGCACGGCGCCGGTCTACGACCCGGCCACCGGGCAGCGGCAGGCCCGGGTGCTGCTGGCCGAGCCGTCCGATGTGGACACCGCAGTCTCGGCCGCGGCCAAGGCGTTCGAGTCGTGGGGCAACTCGTCGCTGTCCCAGCGCACGAAGGTGATGTTCGCCTTCCGCGAGCTGCTGGTGCGCCACGAAGACGAGCTCGCCGGGATCATCTCGGCCGAGCACGGCAAGGTGATCGAGGACGCCCGCGGCGAGATCGTCCGCGGCCGCGAGGTCGTCGAGTACGCCTGCGGCATCGCCGACGCGCTCAAGGGCAGCTTCTCCGACCAGGTGTCGCGGGACGTCGACGTGCACGACTTCCGCCAGCCCCTGGGCGTGGTCGCCGGGATCACGCCGTTCAACTTCCCGATCATGGTGCCGCTGTGGATGCACCCGATCGCCATCGCCACCGGCAACACGTTCGTCCTCAAGCCCAGCGAGCGCGACCCGTCGGCCTCGAACTTCGTCGCCCGGCTGTATTCCGAAGCCGGCCTGCCCGACGGCGTCTTCAACGTCGTGCACGGAGACAAGGTGGCGGTCGACGCGATCCTGGACCACCCGCAGATCGCGGCGGTGTCGTTCGTGGGTTCGACGCCGATCGCCAAGTACGTCCACGAGCGCGGCACGGCGGCGGGCAAGCGCGTCCAGGCACTGGGAGGCGCGAAAAACCACGCGGTCGTCCTCCCCGACGCGGACCTCGAGTTCGCCGCGGACCACCTGACGGCGGCCGCATTCGGTTCGGCGGGCCAACGCTGCATGGCCATCTCGGTCGGCGTGGCAGTGGGTTCGGCGGGCGACAGGCTGGTGGAGATCCTGCAGCGCAAGGCCGCGGAGGTGAAGGTAGGCCCCGGCACGGACCCGGCAAGCGACATGGGCCCCCTGGTCACGGAGGCGGCCCGCGAGCGCGTGGAGCAATCGGTGGCCCGCGGCGCGGAACAGGGAGCAAAGGTCGTCGTGGACGGGCGAGGCTTGAAGGTGGAGGGCCACGAGGAGGGCTTCTTCGTCGGCCCGTCCCTGCTGGACGAGGTAACCCCGGAGATGGACGCCTACCGCGACGAGATCTTCGGCCCGGTGCTGTCGATCATCCGAGCGGCAACGCTGGACGAGGCAATAGAGGTGATCAACACCAACCCGTACGGCAACGGAACGGCGGTCTTCACAGCAAGCGGCGAGGCGGCCCGCAAGTTCCAGCGAGAGGTCAAGGTGGGCATGATCGGCGTGAACGTCCCGATCCCGGTCCCGATGTCGTACTACTCATTCGGAGGCTGGAAGGACTCCCTGATAGGAGAAAGCCCCATCCACGGCCCGGCGGGCACCCGTTTCTACACCCGCGCAAAGGTGGTAACAACCCGCTGGCCCCACACCGAAGCGGCGTTCAACTTCCCGACAGCCACCTGACCCGCTTCCACCGGCTCCCCGCCCCCGGCGAGGGGCAGGCCGCAGCCGCGGGAGGGGCAGTCCAAGGCAGTCGAAGCCGCACGAACCGGCAGCACCGCCTGAGCCACCCGAGCAGCCTGGGAGCCGGAGGGCCCGGGGGGCCGGGAGGCCGGAGGGCCCGGGGGTCGGGAGGCCCGGGGGCCCCGGAGGCCCGGGGGCCGGAGGGCCCGGGGGCCGGAGGGCCCGGGGGCCGGAGGGCCCGGGGGCCGGAGGGGCCGGAGGGCCCGGGGGCCGGAGGGGCCGGGGGGCCGGGGGGCCGGGGGGCCGGGGGGCCGGGGGGCGACGTAACCCGCCGGAACCACTCCGAGCCACACAACCGCCTCAGCCACCCGAGCCGCCGGGGAGCCGGGGCCGGGGAGCCACCCAACCCGCCGGAGCCACCCCGAGCCACACAACCGCCTCAGCCACCCGAGCCGCCGAGCCGCCGGGGAGCCGAGGCCAGGTCCGGGACCGGGGCCGGGGCCGGGGCCGGGGCCGGGGCCGGGGCCGGGGAGCCACGCAACCCGCCGGGACCACCCCGAGCCACATAACCGCCAAAGTCCCCAGAACTGCCCGAGCCACGAAGAGCCACGCGAACCGCCAGGGCTCCCCCACACCCGGCTGTATCAATCGCCCAAGCCGCCGAGCCACGGGAGCCGCGCAAATCTCCTGAGCTACCGGGCAACGAGGAGCCGCGCGGGCCGCCCGAGGCGCCCCGAGCCGCCAAAGGCGCCCGGGCCGGGCCGGCCCGGCGGGCCGCATCCGCCCCGGCGGGCCGGCCCGGCGGGCCGCATCCGCAAAAGACGAGTCACCCCAAGGCAAGCCGCGGATTCGGCGGGAGTCGCCGGAGCCAGCCGAGCCACGCAACCGACCGGGCCGCCCGCTCCCCAAGCCAGCAGCCCGTCCGCCCCCGCGAGCCGCAGCCGCAAAAGGGCGCGCCGGCAGCGGCCCGATTTTCACCTCGAGCCCCGTCGCCTGCGATACCTCGGTCGCCCGCCGGTCGGCCACCACAGAATCCGGGTCGCTCCGGGCCGCGCCGCCGCGGGCCGCCACCCGCGCCGGGCTCGCAAACCTTGCCGTCCCACGGCCCTCCCAGCAAGACCCCTCCCGGCGGCGGCCTCGAGCCCCCAGCCGCCCAGCCGGCAACCGGAACACCTCTCTCCGTTTTCCGGTACGGTGGCAACACCACCCCCGAAGGAGGCTCCCGTGGGATACCGAGGCCCGCTCCCGAAAACCGCGATCGCCCGGTACAACACCTGCGTAGCCGCGCTCCGGACGTCACCGCGGTGGGGGCCGCTCGTCCGGCGGCGCCTCACCCAGATCACCTACACCGGCCGCCGGTCGGGGCGGACCTTCAGCACTCCCGTCGGCTACCGGCGGGATGGCGAGGTCGTCACCATCGGCGTGATGATGCCCGATGCGAAGTCGTGGTGGCGCAACTTCACCGGCGACGGCGGCCCCATCACCCTCGACCTCGATGACACCGGCCGCACCGGTCACGCCGTTGCGCGGCGCGATGCACGCGGGCGGGTCACCGTCACCGTGCGGCTCGACGGCGAAGCCTAGTCCGGGTGCGCGGCCATCCCGTGCCACAACAAGTCCGCGAGCTCCGCCGCGTCGCGCTGCCAGTCGCCGTTCGGGTCCAGCCACAAGAGGCCGCCCAGACCGCGCATCACCAGGACCGGGGTCAGACCCGGGCGGACCGTTCCGGCCGCCGCGTTGGCTTCGAGCATCGCCGCCACCGCGCCGAGCATGTCCTCGAACGCGTCGCCCGGCAGCTCGCCGCGAGCCGCCGTTGCCGTGCGGAGGGCGTCGGCCAGGCCCTTCTTCGTCATCATGTAGTGGGCCACGTGGTCGGTCACCCACAGGCGCATCGCCTCGTCCGGGGGGTGCTTCTCCAGCAGCACCGGCACGATCTCCACGATGTGCCGGACCTCCCGCCGGTAGACCGCCAGGATCAGCGCCTCCGGGGTCGGGAAGTGCCGGTACACCGTGCCGACGCCGACGCCGGCCTGCTTGGCGATCGCGTTGAACGAGACCTCGCCCGCGTCGGCCAGGGACGCCGCCGCCGCGACGAGGATGCGCTCGTGGTTGCGCCGGGTATCCGCTCGGCGCGGGCTGACCGATCCGGTCGACATGGTTCCTCCCGGTGGTCGTGCCGTCCCGCTGAATCTAGCCCAGACCTGGAGCTGCTCCAGGACGACAGGCTCGTTGCCAAGCGGATTGTAATCCGCTAGCCTCGCGACCGAGTGAAGCGGATGACTATCCGCTCCCGCCTTCACCGCCCCACCACACCGTCGGGCAACCCGCCCGGCTCCGCGGAAAGAGACCAGTGGACATCTCACTCGAAGTCAACGGCACCACCGAACACCTGGACGTCGATCCCGGCGTCACGCTCCTGGACGCGCTGCGCGAGCGCCTCGCCGTCACGGGCCCGAAGAAGGGCTGCGACCGCGGGCAGTGCGGCGCCTGCACGGTGCACGTCGGCGGCAAGCCCGTGCTCTCGTGCCTCACCCTGGCCGCCACCGTCAAGCAGCCGGTGACGACCGTCGAAGGACTGTCCACAGAGGACGGGCTGCACCCGGTGCAGCAGGCGTTCGTCGACCAGGACGCCCTGCAGTGCGGGTTCTGCACCGCCGGGCAGATCATGTCGGCGGTCGCCGCCGTCGAGCAGGACGTCGAGGACGTGCGGGAGTTCATGTCCGGCAACCTCTGCCGGTGCGCGGCCTACCCGAACATCGTCAAGGCCGTCGAGCAGGCGAGGCGGGCCGATGCGTCCCTTTGAGCTGACCGCACCCACCACCGTCGAAGCGGCGGTCGCCACGCCCGGCACCTACCTGGCCGGCGGGACGACCCTGGTCGACCTGATGAAGCTCGACGTCCTGACGCCGGAGCACGTCCTCGACATCAACGCCGTGCCGTTGCGCGGCATCGACACCACCGACGGCCTGCGCTTCGGCGCGCTCGAGCGGATGGGCGCGATCGCCGCGCACCCCGGCGTCTACCCGGCGATCTCGCGCGCCCTGCTGCTGAGCGCGTCCCAGCAGCTGCGGAACATGGCCAGCATCGGCGGGAACCTGCTGCAGCGCACGCGCTGCTCGTACTTCCGCGACGTCGCCATGCCGTGCAACAAGCGCGTCCCCGGCAGCGGCTGCTCCGCGCTCACCGGCGCCAACCGGATGCACGCGATCCTCGGCACGAGCGAGGCGTGCGTGGCCACGCACGCCAGTGACGTCGCCGTCGCCCTGGTCGCGCTCGACGCCCGGCTGCGGCTGGCGGACGCGTCCGGCACCCGCGAGGTCGCGTTGGCCGACTTCTACGAGCTGCCCGGCGACACCCCCGCCGTCGAGAACGACCTGCGCCCCGGCGAACTGATCACCGAGGTGGTCGTGCCGCGGCTGGACTGGGCCGCGAACTCGACCTACGTCAAGGTGCGCGACCGGCAGTCCTACGAGTTCGCGCTGTGCTCGGCCGCCGTCGCGCTGGACGTCCGGGACGGGGTCGTCGCCGACGCCCGGGTCGCGGCCGGCGGCGTCGGGACGGTGCCGTGGCGGCTGCCGTCCGTCGAGGCGGCCCTGCGTGGCGCCCCGGCGACCGAGGCGAGCTTCGAAGCGGCCGCCGCGGCGGCCGTCGACGGCGCGCAACCGTTGTCCGACAACGCGTTCAAGGTGCCGCTGCTGCAGCGCACCATCGTCCGGGCGCTGCTCGAACTGACCGAGGGGAGCTCCCGATGATCACCCGGCTCGACGCGCCGCTGAAGGTCACCGGCGGCGCCAAGTACGGCGCCGACCACACCTTCCCCGGCATGGTCTACGGCTACACCGTGCTCAGCACGATCGCCAACGGCGAGATCGAAGCCGTGGACGCCACCGCGGCGAAGAGCGCGCCCGGCGTGCTCGAGGTGTACACCCCGTTCGACCCGCTGCCCCTGAACACCCCGAGCCTGCCGGTGTTCGGCGAGACGTGGGTTCCGTTGCAGGACAAGGAAGTCTCCTACTACGGCCAGCCGATCGGCTTCGTCGTCGCGGAGACGTTCGAGCAGGCCAGGGACGCCGCGGCCCTCGTCAAGGTCGCTTACCGCGAGCGGCCCGCCCGCACCTCGCTCACCGAGTTCCTCGACGAGGCCGAGATGGCGCCGCCGACGTTCAACGGCGCTCCCCCGGAAATCGAAGTGCTCGAAGACGGCGTCGAATCCATCGATGCCGCGCTGGCCGCGAGCCCGGTGGTCCTCGAGGCGACCTACTCGACCGCGACGCAGAACCACGCCGCGATGGAGCCGCACTCCGCGGTCGCGGTGTGGGACGACGGCGAGCTGACCGTCTACAGCGGCAACCAGGCTTCCGACATGCAGGCGACCGAACTGGCCGTCGCGCTCGGCGTGCCGCGGGAGGCCGTCCACGCGCTCAACCCGTTCGTCGGCGGCGCGTTCGGCGGCAAGGGACGGACGTCCACGCCGGCGTTCCTGGCCGCGGCGGCCGCCCGTGCACTGGGCCGCCCGGTGAAGGCCGCGCTGACCCGCGAACAGGTCTTCACCGCCACCGCCGGCCGGGCCTCGACGATCCAGAAGCTCGCGATCGGTGCCGAGCCGGACGGCACCCTGGTCGCCCTGCGGCACGATTCGTGGTGCCACACCGACACCGCGCGGTCGTTCGTCGAACCGACGTCGCACGGCACCTCGCGCGAGTGGTACGCCACGAAGAACCTGTCGATCACGCAGCGGATGGTGCCGCTGAACGTCCCGCCGACCACGTTCATGCGGGCCCCCGGCGAGGCACCCGGCTCGTTCGCGCTGGAGAGCGCGATCGACGAGCTCGCCGAAAAGCTCGGCATGGACCCGATCGAGCTGCGCGTGCGCAACAACTCGACCGCTCCGCCCGGCCACGACCTGCAGTGGTCGAGCAAGCACCTCGACGAGTGCTTCCGGATCGGCGCCGACCGGTTCGGCTGGGCGCACCGCCCGGCGGGCACGCGCACCGACGGCGACTGGCTCGTCGGCCAGGGTGTCGCCACCGCGGTGTTCCCGGCCCTGCGGTTCCCGGCCACCGTCGGGATCACGCTGCGGGCGGACGACACCGCCGACGTCGCCACGAGCGGCGCGGACCCGGGCACCGGCCTGCTGACCGTGCTCTCCCTGGTGGGCGCCGAATCGCTGGACATCCCGGCGGACCGGATCACCCCGCGCCTCGGCGACTCCGCCCTCCCGCCCGGCGGGATGTCCGGTGGTTCGACGGCGACGGCGAGCGCGGGCACGGCGATCATGCTCGCCGCCACCAAGGCGATCGACGAGCTGACGGCGCTCGCCGCCGAGCCCGGCGCGCCGTTCGCCGGGCGCCAGGTCACCTACGCCGACGGCCGCGTCTTCGCCGACGGCGAGTCGATGACGTTCGGTGAGCTGCTGCGCGCGGTGGGCCGCGAAACGCTCGAGGTGACCGGGACGTCGGCCCCCGGCGAGGAGATGACCAAGCACTCCTTCGCCTCGTGGGGCGCCCAGTTCTGCGAGGTCCGGGTGCACAAGTGGACGCGCGAAGCACGGGTGTCCCGGATGCTCGGGGTCTTCGACGCGGGCCGGATCATCAACGACAAGGCGGCCCGCAGCCAGATCATGGGCGGCATGATCTGGGGTGTCTCGGCCGCGCTGCACGAGGGCCTGGAGATCGAGGCGAACGGACGGCTCGCCAACGGCGACTTCGCGAGCTACCTGCTGCCGGTCAACGCCGACATCCCGGAGGTGGGCGTCCACTTCGTCGAATACCCGGACACCCTGCACAACGCGGTGGGCGCGCGGGGCCTCGGCGAAATCGGCACCGTCGGCATGGCGGCGGCGGTGGCCAACGCCGTCTACAACGCCACCGGCATCCGGGTGCGGCACATCCCGATCACCATCGAGGACCTCCTCGAAGGCTGACGGTGTGGGCAGGGCGTCCCCAGCGCCCTGCCCACACCGCACCGGGAATGCGCGGCGGCGTCCTTTCGGCCGAACGGACCCGCCGCCGTTATCCATCCGCGACAACCCCGGAGGCGGAACGCCCATGACGGCGGCCCGTCCGCGGTCCTAGGCTGACGGGCAATTCCCCCGACAGTCCACGAAGGGACCCGCGCATGACCGACCCCGTCGTCCCCACCACGTCCGGCGCGGTCCGCGGTCAGGTCACCCCCGCCGGCGTGGTGCTCTTCCGCGGCATCCCGTACGCGGCCGCGCCCGAAGGCGAGCTGCGCTTCGCCGAACCCGTCCCCGCACCACCGTGGGAGGGCGTCCGCGACACGCGGAGACCGGGGCCGACGGCGCCGCAACGCCGTCACGACGTACCCGGCCTCGACCTGACCCCGCTCACCGGCACCGGCTGGCGCCCGGGACCGGAGTACCTGACGGTCGACGTCTGGACCCCGCAGCCGGGCGCCGCTTCCCTGCCGGTGCTGGTGTTCGTGCACGGCGGCGCGTTCCTCGGCGGCGCCGCGTCGGCCGCGGTCCACGACGGCACGGCGTTCGCCCGCGCCGGCGCGGTCGTGGTGACCGTCCAGTACCGCCTCGGCATCGACGGCTTCCTCCCCGTGGACGGCGGGGCGACCAACCTCGGCCTGCGCGACCAGCTCGCGGCTCTGCACTGGGTGCGGGAGAACATCACGGCGTTCGGCGGCGACCCGGCCAACGTCACCCTCTTCGGCGCCGCGTCGGGCGCGGTCAGCGTCGCGTGCCTGCTCGGCTCGCCCCTCTCGACCGGGCTCTTCCGCCGCGCGATCGTCCAAAGCGGACACCCGGACATGGTCCGCGACGGCGTGCAGGCCCGGCGCCTGGCCAAGGTCGTCGCCGACGAGCTGAAGGTGGAGCCGACGGCGGAGGCGTTCCGCAAGGTGTCGACCGAGCAGCTGCTCGACGCCCAGGACGCGGTGCTGCGCCCGGGCGGCGCCCCCGACCTGCGCGACGCACTGGGCTACGACCGCGGCTACGGGCTCAGCCCCTTCCTCCCGGTCATCGGCGACGACGTCCTGCCGCACCACCCGGCCAAGGCGATCAAGGCGGGCGCGGGCCGCGATGTCGACCTGATCGTGGGCAGCTGCAGCGAAGAGATGCGGCTCTACCTGGTGCCGACGGGCGCGCTGGAGGCGGTCACGGACGACCAGGCGGTGGCCTCCCTGGCGGTGTCCCACCCGGACCCCGCGGGAGTGCTCTACGCGTACGGCCTGGGCTCGGGGCGCACGGCGGGCGAGATCCTGGTGGAGGCCCTGACGGACCTGGTCTTCCGCGACGGCGTGCGCGACCTGGCCGCCAACCACACCGGCCGGACGTTCCGCTACGAGTTCGAATGGGGCTCGCCGCTGCTCGAGGGCAGGCTGGGAGCGTGCCACGGGCTGGAGCTGCCGTTCGTGTTCGGAGCGCTGGACGCGCTCTCGGGGCCGAGGGGCCTGCTCGGCGAGAACCCGCCGATCGAGCTGGCGGCCGAGCTGAACGGCGCCTGGCACCGCTTCGCGACGACGGGCTCGCCGGGCTGGGCAGAGTACACGGGCGAGGACACGATGTTCCACGCGTACTGAGGCAGCTGCCCGCGCACCACACCCGCCGACCGGGACCGTCCACCTGCGCCACGCCGTTCGCCGTCGACGAGTCCGAGAGCGACGCTGCGTTCGGCGACGCGGCCACCGCACCCCTCGACGCCCATCGCTCCTCTCGCCCGCCGTCGGATCACGAATCGGTCGAGGCGCTTTGCTCCAGCGGGCTGGCTCCGGGCCGGGACGGTTGACTATTCCCCCGCCGCGCTGCCAGGCTCAGGCCGCCCGGACGGCCGGATGAATGGGGACCACCGATGCCCGAGGCGGGCTCTGCCGCACCGCCACGCGCCTTCGTCCGCGATCTGCTGCGCAGCGGCACACCCGCGGAACCCACCGAGCCCGTGCCCGACAGCAGTGACCTCACCGCCGTCGGGGACGCGACGCTGGCCCGTGCCTCCCGCTACTGGGTCGCCGTGCCGCTGGCCTACCGGGCCGCCGCGTTCGTCAAGGTCTTCATCGGGTTCACCGCCGCGAACGGTGTGCTCGGGCTCGGCCCGGTGCTCGGCGCCACCGTCTTCGCCGTCGCGGCCAACGTCGCCGCCGTCGTCTGGGTGCTACGGTCGGGTGGCCTGCGGGCCCGGTTCACCGGGCGCGCGCTCGGGCTGGACCTGTCCCTCGGCGTGGTCCTCAACCTCGTGGTCGCCATGACCGCGCCGGCCGCGATCCAGCCGTTCGCCGTCGACGTGTCCTGGACCTGGCTGGTCGGCTCGGTCGCCATGTGGGCGGGCACGTCCGGGCTGCCTGCCGCGCTGTGGCTGTTCGCCGCGGCCGTTCCGTTCCGGGCCCTGCTCACCGTGGCCGGTGGGCTGCCGCTGGACAACCAGCTCGCCGTGACGCGGTCGATCGGCTGCATGGTGGCGCTCGCGGTCGCGATCGTGCTCGCCGTCGCGATCCTCATCATGCTCGGCGTCGGCACGCGGTTCGCGGTGGACATCGGGCTGCGCCGCGGGCGCGAGGCCGAGCGCCGCCGGACCCGGCGCATCATGCACGACAGCGTCCTGCAGACCCTCGAAGCGCTGGCCATCTCCGCACCGGGCGACGACGCCGAGGCCGTCACGCGGCTGGCGGAGCTGCGTTCGGTCGCCAAGGCCGAGGCGGCCGAGCTGCGCCGCCGGATCACCGAGCCGGTGCCGACCGGGCCGACGCGCGGGTTCGCGGTCGAACTCGCCGACGTCGCCACCGAACTCGCCCGCGACGGCCTGCGCACCCAGCTCGTCGCCGCCGACTTCGCCGACGACCACAAGGTGTCGCAGGACCGGCGCACCGCGTTGTGCGAAGCGGTCCGGGAAGCGTTGCGCAACACGGTGAAGCACTCGGGGACGAAGCAGGTCGTGCTGCGCGTGGAGGAACGCGACGGCGGGATCGCCGTGGTGGCCCGCGACCAGGGCCAGGGTTTCGACGTCCGCGACCGGCCGCCGGGCTTCGGCATCAGCCAGTCCATCGTGGCCCGGCTGGCCGAGGTCGGCGGGCACGGCACGGTGGACTCGCAGCCGGGCCGCGGCACCCGCGTCACGATGTGGGTGCCGGGCTAGACCGCGCGGGCGGCGTGGCCGCAGCGCGGGCAGGGCATCGCCACGGCCGGGGCCGCTCGGTCCGGCGGGGCTGACGTACGCGGGCGAGGCGACGCACGGGCGGGTCCCCGGCCGAGTCAGGGCCACCCGGTGGCCGGATCCAGGCGATTCGTGGCGATCCAGCCACTCCTCCGGCCCGGCGAAGATCGCTAGCTTCGGTGCGTGTCGAAAATCCTGCTTTCGGTCCACGTCCTGGCGGCGATCCTCGCCGTGGGCCCGGTCGCGGTCGCGGCCAGCATGTTCCCCGCCGCGGTCCGCCGGGACGACGTCAAGGCGGCCACCCTGCTGCACCGGATCTGCCGCGTGTACGCCTACGCGGCCATCGCCGTCCCGGTGTTCGGGTTCGGCGTCGCGGGCACGATGCACGTCATGGGCGACCCGTGGCTGCTCGTCTCGATCGGCCTGACCGCGGTCGCGGCCGCGGTGCTCGCACTGCTGATCCTGCCGCGCCAGCGGCGGCTGCTGGCCGCGGAGTCCACAACGGACACCCTCGGCCGGCTGGCCATGCTGACCGGCGTGTTCAACCTGCTCTGGGCCGTGGTGACGGTGCTGATGATCGTCCGGCCCGGGTCGTCGACGGGTGCCTAGGCCGCGACCGCGAGCGGCACGCGCACCGCCACGAAGTCGGGCCGGTGCCGCAGCGCGAACCCCAGCGACAGGTAGAGGCGGATCGCCGAGGTGTTGCTCGCCGCCGCGTGCATCATCGGGATCTCGCCGCGCTCGCGGATGCCCGCCGCCACCGCGAGCACCAACCGGGTCGCGAGACCCTGCCCGCGGAACGCCGGGTCCGTGCAGACCGCGCTGATCTCGGTGTAGCCGGGCGGGTGCAGCCGCTCCCCGGCCATCGCGACGAGGGCGCCGCCGCGCCGGATGCCGAGGTAGGTGCCGAGCTCGACGGTCCGCGTGCGGAACGGTCCCGGCCGCGTCCGCTCGACGAGGTCCAGCATCTCCGGCACGTCCGCCGCGCCGAGCCGCACGGCCTCCGGGTCGGGCGCGGCCGCGACCCCTTCGTCGACCAGCTGCACGCCGGGGATCTCGTCGAGCACCTCCCAGCCGGACGGCGGCCGGGCCGCGGACGCGGCGAGCACGACGGTCGCGCCCGGCCCGGCGAGCCCGGCGACGTCCCGCCAGTCCTGCTCGTCCGGGTCGTCGGGCAGGGCCAGGAACGGCGCGACGTCCTCGGGGTAGCGCACCACGCGCCCCTGCCGTTCCGCGAAGCGGGCGTGCGGGCCGGTCAGCGACGCCCAGGTCGGGTTGTCCAGCGGAGAGACCATGGCTCCAGCATGCGGACGCGGGCCGGGTGGCCGCCGCCGCTCCCACATGCTGGGTAGGGTGCGCACGTGGGTTCCCAGGTCCCGGTGTGGATTCCGATCGTCGTCGCACTCCTCGGCCTCGCCGGGGTGATCCTGACCCAGGTCCTTTCGGGCCGGCGGGAGACCCGCCGGATGACCGAGGAGGCCGCTCGCGAGGAGCGCCGGTGGCAGCGCGAACGCGAGGCCCGGACCCACGAGACCCGTGCCGAGGCCTACGCCCGGCTGATGGGTGCGCTGGAGGCGTTCGACGGCGTGCTGTTCCAGGCCCGCGCCCTCCGCGAAGCGGGCAAGCAGCTCGACGAACACCAGCTCGCCGAGGTGCGCGAGGTGCGCAGCGAGGCCCAGCACGCGCTCGGGCCCGTCGTGCTGCACGCACCGGAGGCGGTCCGGCAGCTGGTCAGCGCCGCCACGCTGCCCCGGATGCGGCTGGCCGCGATGCTGCTGGACCCGGACGACGAGGGCACCAGGATGCGGCCGGCCTGGGACGCCGGCCAGCGCGGCTACCGCGTCATGCGCGCCCGGATGCGGGCCGACCTCGGGTTCGACGCGGAGCCGGTCGAGGAGCTGTCCGGCGGTCAGCCGACCGTGGTCAGCTCCTCGTCGGAGAGCACGTCGGACCCGGCGGACACGACCAGCCTGCCGCCGTCGACCTTGTAGCTGTACTCGCCGTTCACCGCGACGAAGCCGTCACCCTGGGCCTGGGCCGGCAGCATGATGTGGGTCTGGTCGGAGGCCGCCTGGCCGCGGGCCTGGCCGTCGTAGAAGATCCGGCCGTCGGGGGTCCGGCAGATCGTGACGAGCGACTTCGCGGTCTGCCCCACGAGCAGCGCCGTCCCGGTGCCGCCGGGCAGGTACCGCGCCGCGTCGGCCGGGCACGGCTTGCCGTCCGAGGTCGACGTGGTGGTGGCCGGGGTGGCGGGCGGGGTGACGCCGTTCGCGGTGGTGACCACGGTCTTGGTGGTCGGCAGTGCGGGTGTCGTGTACTCCGGGAACGGCCCCGACGCGGCCGGCGAGGGCCGCGAGCGCCCGGCGTACAGCAGGACCCCGCCCACCGCGACGGCAGCGACCACCATCAGGGTCAGCAGCACCCACAGCGCCCGCGCGCGAGCCCGGCCCGGCGCCAGGCCCGCGCAGGTGCGGCAGCGCCGGGCGGCGGGGTCGTTGACCGCGCCGCACTGCGCACACGTCCAGGGAAAACCCGCCATCGGGCCTCCTTCGGCCCGGCGCGTCACGCCACGCCGGCTCCCCCATCGTCACCGACGAGGCCACCGGCTGCAACGGCTCGGGGCTAGCCCTGCACGACGTTGACCATCCACGGGATGCCGAACCGGTCGACGCAGGCACCGAATTCGTCGCCCCACATCTGCTTTTCGAACGGAACCGTCACGGTGCCGCCTTCGCTCAGCTTGTCCCAGTAGCCGCGGAGGTCGTCGGCGTCGTCCCCGCTGAGGCTCACCGAAATGTTCGTGCCCGGGTTGTGCTCCATGCCGGCCGGGGTGTCCGACGCCATCAGCGTGAAGCCGTTTTCGGCCTCGAGCTGCGCGTGCATGACCTTGTTCGCGTCCGCTCCTTCGGGTGATCCGAATTCCCCGAACGTGTTCAGGGTGAGCGTGCCGCCGAAGACACCCTTGTAGAACTCCATGGCCTGCCGCGCGTCGTCGCGGAAGCTCAGGTACGGGTTGAGGCGAGAAGCCACGGCCATCTCCTTCGATCGGACGAGAGCAGCATCCTCGCAGAACGGTCCGCCTGCGCCAATCGAAGGATTTTCAGGGCCGCGTCAGAGCACGAACCGCCGCTGCGCGACCGGTTCCAGCGGCAACGCGCCGTGCAACGCGGCCCGGGCCCGCAGCTCCAGCGCCCTGTCCAGCTGCCGCGCCCCGGGTGCCGCGGGGTGGAAGGTGCCGCGGTCGAACAGGTACACCAGCGCCAGCTTGCCCTCGCGGCGCCCGCCCGGCTCGCCGAACTCGACGGTCGCGAACCGCAGCGAGCCGCCGTACCCCGCCCTGGCCAGCCGGTCCGCGACGTCCACCAGGTCGCCGGTCAGCACGCGCAGGTCGCGGTTGCGCCGCCAGCACCGGACCGTGGAACGGCCGTGCAGGTCCTGCGTCACCAGCGGGTGCACCGGTAGCCGTGCCGACGTCGCGGCGATCAGCTCCGCTTCGGTGCGGGCCAGCGCGTCCCCGGTCACCTTGAAGTCGACGGTGCCGCCGCCGGTGGGCGCCAGGCCGAGCGCGGCGCGCACCCGCGGGGCGGCCGCGGCGAGGGAGTAGAGGGACTGCAGGTGCGGGCGGGAGGTCCAGCACCGGACGAGCTTGCTGTCCAGCAGGGTCACGACGAACGTTCCTATCCTCATTTCGGAGGCCGCCGGACCGGGCGCACTGGCAATGTCCACTGTGGACGTCAGGCGCGGGGACGCGGGGCCGGAGAGGACAGCATGCTCCCGCGGCGCGGGTTCCGGACCGCAACTCCCGCCGCGGCGCGGCGAACGGCAGCGGCCCGCCGCCGAACGGTCACACCCGGTCAGGTTGCGCCGATCAGCGGTATTCCTCTCGCCTCAGCCGACAGCGATCACGACCTTGCCGAAGTTCTCCCGGCTCTCGAAGCGCCGGAAGGCCGCCTCGGCGTCCTCGAAGGAGTGAACGCCGTCGATGACCGGCTCGATCGGCCACACGTCGAGCCACCGGAGCAGGTCTTCGGTGTCCTCGCGGCTGCCGACCCAGATCTTCCGCAGGGTCGCGCCGCTGCGGAACAGGTCCATGAAGTCGACCGCGGGCCCGCTCCGGCCGACGAACCCGACGAGCGCGATCTCGGCGTGGTGCGTCCCGGCGGCGACCACCGACTGCGCGAACGTGCCGGGCCCGCCCACCTCGACGATCCGGTCCGCACCCCGCCCACCCGTGGTGTCGAGCACCGCCTGGCCCCAGTCCGGCACCGCGGCGTAGTCGATCACCGTGTCCGCGCCGAGTCCGGTCAGCTTCGCCGCCTTGTCCGCGCTCGACGTCGTCGAGACGACCCGGGCTCCCCGCGCCTTCGCCAGCTGCACGGCGAACAGCGAGACACCGCCGGTGCCGAGGGTCAGCACGACGTCACCCGGGCGCACGCCGTCGAGCGACGTCCACGCGGTGACGGCAGCACACGGCAGCGTGGCACCCTGCTCGAAGCTCAGCGAATCCGGCAGTGCGACGAGCGCGTGCTCCGGGACGGCCCGGTACTCGGCGAGCCAGCCGTCCCGGCCGTTGCCGTAGCCCACCGCGGTGTCGGGCATCCGGCCGGCGATCCAGTCCGGGTGGAAGGTGTTGATCACCCGGTCCCCCGCGCCGAAGCGCGTGACGCCCTCGCCGACGGCCGCGACCTCACCCGCGGCGTCCGAGACCGGGATCAGGGCCCCGCTTCCGGGGGCGAAGTGGTCGCCGTTCAGGATCAGCAGATCGCGGTAGTTCAGCGACACCGCCCGCACCCGGACGAGCACCTCGCCGGGCCGCGGCTCGGGCATCGGCTCTTCCTGCTGGACCAGGCGGCCGGATCGAGGACGGTAAGCGCGCACCACAGCTCCTCATGTTAACGAGATGACTAACATCGACCATGACACAGCGGCGTACGCCCGGGCAACCGGGATACTCGGGACATGGCCAGCCGCACCGCGACCCCCTTGGAGCACCCGGCGCTCGAAGACGTCTCCTTCGCCGCAGCCCTGGAGGCCCTGCGCGACCCGTACCGGCTGGCCATGGTCGCCGCGCTCGCCAGGAAACCCGGCCAGTCCTGCGGCGCGCTCATGCCACCGGTCAGCAAACCCGCCGCCTCCCGGCACTTCAAGATCCTCCGCGCCGCCGGCCTGCTCCGGCAGTGGGACAGCGGCACGCAACGGCTGAACGCCCTGCGCCGCGAAGAGTTCGACGCCCGCTTCCCCGGCCTGCTCGACCTGGCCCTCGCCGAAGCGGCTCGCGGCTGATTCTTCACTTTCGTCATCAACCGGACATTTAGCGTTGCTAATAGTTCTGGGTCAGAGCTACCTTCGGAAGCATGACCGAACTCGCCGACCGGCTGCTGGGTGCCGTCCTGGGGGTACGCCGGGTGGTGCGCCGCCGGATCCGGGCCGACGTACCGGGCGCCCCGCTGCCCGGCGCCCAGGTCGAGCTGCTGCGGGTCGTGGCCGATCACCCCGGCATCGGGGTCGCCGCCGCCGCTCGTGAGCTGCACCTGGCGAACAACTCCGTCAGCACGCTGGTCAACCAGCTCGCCGAAGCGGGCTTGGTGCGCCGCGAAGCCGATCCCGCCGACCGGCGCGCGGTCCGGCTGGAGATCACCGCCGCGGCCGCCGACCGGATGACGGCCTGGCGCCGCGCCCGCACCGGGCTCGTCGCCGACGCCCTCACCCGGCTGTCCGAAGAGGACACCGCAGCGATCGAGCAGGCGTTGCCCGCCCTCGAAAAACTCATGGGCATCCTGAAGGAGCAGCCATGACCGAACCCGCGGCGGTGCGCTGCACCGGCCTGAGCCACTCGTTCGGCGCGACCCGCGCGGTGGACGGCGTAGACCTGGAAATCCACCCCGGCGAGGTGTTCGGCCTGCTCGGCCCGAACGGCGCCGGCAAGACCACGACGTTGCGGATGATCACCACCCTGCTGCCGGCCGGCCCCGACCGCATCGCCGTCTTCGGCGTCGACGTCGCCCGCCGCCGGATGGCCGTGCGGCGGCTCATCGGGTACGTCCCGCAGCAGCTGTCCGCCGACGGCGCGCTGACCGGCCGCGAGAACGTCGCGCTGTTCGCGCGGCTGTTCGACGTGCCCCGCCGCGGCCGGGCCGAGCAGGTGCGGCTGGCCCTGGAACTCGTCGGGCTGGCCGACGACGCCGATCGCACGGCCAAGACCTACTCCGGGGGCATGATCCGCCGGCTCGAGCTCGCCCAGGCGTTGGTCAGCTCGCCCCGGCTGCTCATCCTCGACGAGCCGACGATCGGGCTCGACCCGGTCGCGCGGTCGTCGGTGTGGGACCGGATCGGCTCGATCCGCGAAGCGACCGGCATGACCGTGCTCGTCACCACCCACTACATGGACGAGGCCGAGCAGTACTGCGACCGCGTCGCCCTGATGCACAGCGGCCGCATCCGCGCGCTCGGCACGCCGGCCGAACTGGAGGCCGGCCTCGGCCCCGAGTCCACTTTGGACGACGTGTTCCGGTCGGTCACCGGGAACCGCCTCGACCACGAAGAAGGAGGGATCCGCGGTGTCCGTGCCACTCGCCGTACCGCCCGCCGCCTCGGCTGATCCGGGCCCGCTGGGCCGGCTGCGCGTACTGGGCGCCCGCGTCGGCGCGATGTGCCTGGTGGAGCTGCAGAAACTGCGCCGCGACCAGACCGAGCTGCTCACCCGGGCGATCCAGCCCGCGCTGTGGCTGCTGATCTTCGGCGAGACGTTCACCCGGCTGCGCGCGATCCCGACCGGCTCGACGCCGTACCTCGACTTCCTGGCGCCGGGCATCCTCGCCCAGTCGGCCCTGTTCATCGCGATCTTCTACGGCATCCAGATCATCTGGGAGCGCGACGCGGGCGTGCTCGCCAAGCTCCTGGTCACCCCCACCCCGCGCGCCGCGCTCGTCGCCGGAAAGGCCTTCGCGGCCGGGGTCCGCGCGCTCGTCCAGGCGCTGATGGTGCTGGTACTGGCCGCGGTCCTCGGCGTCGGGCTGACCGTGAACCCGCTGAAGCTGCTCGCGATGGCCGCCGTCCTCGTGCTCGGTTCGGCGTTCTTCTGCTGCCTGTCCATCGTGATCGCCGGGATCGTGCTGTCGCGGGAACGGCTGATGGGGATCGGGCAGGCGATCACCATGCCGCTGTTCTTCGGCTCGAACGCGCTGTACCCGGTGGACCTGATGCCGTCGTGGCTGAAGGTGCTCAGCCACGTCAACCCGCTGAGCTACCAGGTCGACGCGCTGCGCGGCCTGCTCATCGGGACACCCGCCCACCTCGGGACCGACTTCGCCGTGCTGGTGGTGGCGACGGCGGTGGCCGTTGCGGTCGCTTCGGCCCTGCTCGGCAGGTTGGCCCGGTGAGGCACATGTCTCACCGAACGGAACCTTTATCGCGCGATGCCTAATCTCGAATTCGTGAAACGTCGCCGGGGCGTGGTCCCTTTTACCGGTTTGTGTCTGCTCGCCGGGATTCTGGTGGCCGGGACGGTCGCGCCCGCCGCCATCGGGGCCGGCCTGTTGTCGAATCAGGTGAGCGATTCGGTGGACGCCATTTCCGCCCAGCTCGCCGCCGCCGATCCGCCGCTGGTGACCACGGTCACCGACCGCGACGGCACGCCGATCGCGACGCTCTACGCGCAGTACCGCCTGCCCGTCACCGCGGCCGGGATCGCGACCACGATGAAGGCCGCCATCATCGCCGTCGAGGATCGCCGGTTCTACACCGAAGGCGGCGTCGACATGCAGGGAATGCTGCGCGCGGCGGTCAACGACAGCACCGGCGGGGCACTGCAGGGCGCCTCGACGATCACGCAGCAGGAGGTCAAGAACTACCTGATCAACGTGGTCGACCGGAACGACCCGGCGGCCCAGCAGGCCGATCGCGAGGACTCGCTCGCCCGCAAGCTGCGCGAGGCGAAAATGGCCGTGCAGCTCAACGCGACCATGAGCAAGGACGACATTCTGGCGAACTACCTCAACGTGGTCGAATTCAGCGGAACCGTGTACGGGGTCGGCGCGGCCGCGAAGGCGTATTTCGGGACGACGCCGGACAAATTGACCGTTCCGCAGGCCGCGCTGCTCGCCGGAATGGTGAACAACCCCAGCGTCTACAACCCGTACACCCACCCGGACAAGGCGCTGCAGCGCCGCAACCTCGTCATCGACGACATGGTCACCAACGGCTCCATCCCGGCCTCCTACGCGGCGACGGCGAAGGCGACCCCGCTCGGGGTCCTGCCGAACGGCCCGGTCACGCCGTCCGGGACCTGCATGGGTGCGACCCCCGACGCGGGCTTCTTCTGCGCCTACGCCGAAAGCTACCTGGTGCACGCCGGGTTCACCGCCGACCGGCTGGCCACCGGCGGGTACACGATCAAGACCACCCTCGACCCGCGCGTCTCGCAGGTGACCAAGGACGCCGTCGACGCGAACGTGCCGACCACCCAGGACGGCGTGGCCAACACCTTCGCCGTCGTCCAGCCGGGCCAGGACGGGCACCAGGTGCTCGCCATGGTCGCGAACCGCAACTACGGCACCGATCCGGCGCGGGGCGAGACGTCGACCGACATCGTCGCCGACGCGAGCAACGAGTTCGGCGCGGGCTCGTCGTTCAAGATCTTCACCTCGGCCGCGGCGCTCGTCACCGGCAAGGCCGGCCTCGACACCCCGCTGCCCAACCCGGACAGCCAGTGCTTCCCGGCGCCGGACGCGCACGGATCGTGCTACACCGTCCACAACGACGGCCACTACGCCGACCCGATCACCCTCGCCGACGGGCTGGCGACGTCGCCGAACGTCGCGTTCGTCGGGCTGGAGAGCCAGGTCGGGATGCCCGCCGTGCTCGACATGGCGGCCAAGCTCGGGCTGCGCACCACCCTCGCGACCAACGACGCCGGCCGCACGCCGGATCCGAAGTCGGGCAACCCGCAGTTCAGCCAGCCGCAGTCGCAGTACTTCCGGAACCTGCTGTCGTTCACCCTCGGCAACAGCCCGGTCAGCCCGCTGGAGATGGCCAACGTGTCGGCGACGCTGATGAGCGGCGGCGTGTGGTGCCCGCCGAACCCGATCCTGTCGGTGACCGACCGGAACGGCAACGCCGTGCCGGTCGCGCAGCAGGCGTGCGAACGGGTGCTCCCCCAGGGCGTGGCGGACACCCTGGAAGCGGGGCTGAGCAAGGACACCACGAGCGGCACGTCCGCCGAGGCGGCCCGCGCGGCCGGCTGGAGCAGGCCCGACATCGGCAAGACGGGCACGACCCAGCTCAGCGAATCCGTGGCCTTCGTCGGTGGTGTCGACGACTACGCGGTGTCGTCCATGGTGTTCGCCGACGGGCCGCACCCGCGCGAGATCTGCCCGGGCACCCCGGTGCACCTCGGCGACTGCGGCCACGGCGCGTTCGGCGGCACGGTCGCCGCGCCGCCGTACTTCCACGCCATGAGCCAGCTGCTTGCGGGGGTGCCCGACAAGCCGATCCCCGCCGCCGACCCGGCCTACCTGACGGCGCGGTCGTGACCTAGCTGTGGTGTCCAGGGAGGTTGGTCAGTCGGGTGACTGGCGGTTTGCCGCCGGTTGAGCTGTGGGGTCGGTGATGGTTGGAGAAGTGGAGCCAGCCGGTAGCGCGGCCCGCCGCGAGGTTTCCGATGGGTAGAGGGCGCGTTCGATGGTGACGCCGCGGGCGGCGAACCAGGCCACGGCCCGGCGCAGCACGGCGGCGGCGGTTTCGTCGGTGTGGATTTCGGCGTAGGCGATGCGGGAGTGGTCGTCGATGACGGTGTGGACGAACGCGGTGCCCGCCACCGGTCACCTCACCTCGGGACAACGTCCCCGGACATCACACCTAGCGCGGTTCGAGGAAGACGAGCGGGATCTCGCGCTCGGTCTTCGTCTGGTACTGCGCGTAGTTCTTGAAGTCGGCGGTGATCTTCGGCCACAGCCGCGCCCGCTCTTCGGCGTCGGCGATCCGGGCCCGCATCGGCTGCTTCGGCCCGCCCTTGAGCGAGACCTCGACCTCGGGGTTGTCACGCAGGTTGAGGAACCACGCCGGGTGCGTGTCGTCGCCGCCGCGCGAGGCCACGACGACCCATGTGTCGCCCTCCTGGTGGGGCGAGGTCAGCAGCACCGACCGTGGCTGCCCGCTCTTGCGGCCGGTGGTGGTGAGCTCCAGGACGGGCATGGCGACCTGCCAGCCCACCCGCCCGCCGGTCAGCTTGATCAGGCCGCGGTGGACGGCGTTCATCGTCTTCAGGGCGAAGTCGCTCGGCATGATCCCAATCTAGTCCCGTGACCACCGGTGGCGCGGTACGGGCCGGATGTCCGGTTCGCCGGGTATTGGCCGGACAGGATCGCCGAAACCGCCCCGCCGGGCGGCGGCCGTGTGCGAGGCTGCGCGGCGAACGAAGAACCGGAAGAGAGAAGACCGATGCTGATCTGGGGCTGGCGTACCCGCATCTACGTGCTGGCGATGACGACGTTCCTGTGCGGCCGGTGCGGCAATCCTGCGTCGCACGCGGTGCGCAAGGCCGTCACGAAGTTCACGCTGTTCTTCATCCCGCTGTTCCCGATCAGCGTCAAGTACACGGCGCAGTGCACGTTCTGCGGGATCGAGAACCGCATCCCGAAGGAGGACGCGCTGCGGCTGCAAGCCCAGGAGGAGCAGGGTCAGGCGCAGGCCGCGACGGGGTACCCGCCGCACCCTTCGCAGCCGCAGGGGTTTCCGCAGCAGGGGTATCCGGTGCACCCGTCCCAGGCGCAGGGGATGCCGCAGCAGGGCAGTTCCCGGCGCCGGGCCAGCAGGGGCAGTTCCCGCAGCAGGGGCAGTAGGCAGACCGCCGCTGGCTCGTTTTAAGGCCGGGTCGGCCTTCCGGCCGAGCCGGACTGCGGCGGCCTTCGGGCACTGTGTGGCGGCCTCGCCGGACCAGGCACCGCCCGGCCGCCGCATCGCTCGCGCCGCCGCCAAGCCGGACCGGCTTTCGGCCACGACATCTTTCGCGGGTGCGCGGGCCAAAGCAAGCGCCCCTGAGCCGCCGCGCCTCTCATGCCGCCCGGCAGGATGGGCTTTCGGTCACCCGGCCGGCCGGAAGGCAGCCGAGTGGCGACCCCGGTTCCTTTTCTCTCAAGGCTTCTCTGTGGAGTTGTCAAACATCCCGGTCGCCGGGTCAGGCGGCCGATTTGTGCTCGGGGGTGATGAGCGCCCAGCCTTCGGGGGTCAGGATCGCCGGGACCAGCTCGCCCGGGCGGCCGGGGCGGGTCGCGCGGACCAGGCCCTGGTGGGCCAGTGCGTGGGCCGCGAACTGGTCGCCGCAGGAGAGGCCGTCGATGAACAGGTCCGGCTCGCTGCTGCACGACACCCGGGCGCGGCCCGCGCCGACCGCTCGGAGCATCGCCCGCATCCGGTGGTTGACCACGGGGTGCGCCGCCGGTGAGCCGGTCTTCTCGTTCCCGTTCATGTCGGTCCCTCCCGCTCGTGGTTCGGCCTCTGTCCCTGCGTCGAATCGAACGGTGCGATTTCGACAGCAGGTCCGGCCGGAGCGTCACCCTCATCGTCGCCGCAGGCGATCCAGCACGGGTCGAGGCCCCGTCGACCGGCGTTCGGAGGCCGGCCGCGAACGGATGGGCTCAGAAGGGCGGGTCGCCCACCGCCACCGGTTCCGGGGTCCAGGAACTGCTCCCCTCGACGCCCGTCGCGCGGCTGGCCTTGGTCACCTTGGCCGTCGCGTACCGCAGGGCCGGCCCGATCTCCTCGACCCCCAGCTCCACCACAGTGCGGCGCTCGCCCTCCTTCGTGTCGTACGACCGCTGTCTCAGCCGGCCCTGGACGATCACGCGGCTGCCGCGCACCAGCGACTCGGCGACGTTTTCCGCGTACTCCCGCCACAGGCTGCAGCGCAGGAACAGCGGGTCGCCGTCGCGCCAGGCGCCGGACTCGCGGTCGAACAGGCGTGGCGTGCTCGCGACCGTGAAGTTCGCGACCGCCGAGCCGGCCGGGGTGAAGCGCAGCTCGGGGTCGCCGGTGAGGTTGCCGACCACCGTGACCGTCGTTTCGCCTGCCATCGGTCTCTCCTTGTCCTCCGGGTGCGGGGTGCACCGCTCTTGCCGACGAGGAGAGCACGGGGGTCCGACAATTCCGGGGCGGTGACGAGATGCCGACACCCGTCCGGGCTGGTTTCCTGCCGCCATGCCGACCGCCTTCCAGAAGGAGCTCGTGACGCTCGCCCACCGGCTGGCGGACCTGAGCGACCTCGTCGCGAGTGCGCTCGAGGAAGCCACGCGCTCGATCCTGGAAAGTGACCACACGCTGGGCGGACGTGCGCGGGAGCAAGCCGGTGCGGCGGCCGCGCTCGGGGTCGCGTGCGAGGACCAGGCGTGCGCGCTGCTGGCCCTGCACGCACCGCCGGAGGCGGACGTGAAGACGGTCGTGGCGGCCGTGCACATCGCCGCGGATCTCACTCGGATGGGTGGACTTGCGGAAGAGGTCGCCGAGGCGCCCGTGCCGCTGGAGGTGCGACCCGCGCTGGAACGCCTCGGCAGGCACGCGGTCGCGGCCGCGCGGGCGCTGCGGGACGTCCTGCTCGGCCGGGACGGGACGGCGCTCGGTGCCGCGGTCGCGGCCGCCGGCGCGGCCGAGCGGGAGGTGCGGCAGTGGGTGGACGGCCGTGCGTGGCCGTCCGGGGCCGGTGTGGCCGTCGATCTCGGGCTGCTCGCCGCGAGCTACGGCCGGTTCGCCGCGACGGCGGCCTGGGCCGGGCGCCAGGCCACCGGGTTCGTCCCGGCGGGTCCGCAGTACGCCTGAGTGACCGCGCCCACCCACGGTTCCCCTCCACCACGACTACCGTGGCGGACATGAGCAACACCGAGGCCGCCCCGGCCGAACTCGCCTGCGGCGACCGGCCGGCGGCCGCCGATCCCGAGCGGCCCGCCGTCGAGATCCTCACCCCGCGGGACGTCCCGCTCGGCGGTCCGCGCGCGATGCGCGTCCGGCGGACCCTGCCCCAGCGGTCGCGGTCGCTGATCGGCGCGTGGTGCTTTGCCGACCACTACGGCCCGGACGAAGTCGCCGGGGCCGGCGCGATGGACGTCGCGCCGCATCCGCACACCGGGCTGCAGACCGTCAGCTGGCTGTTCGCCGGCGAGATCGAGCACCGCGACAGCCTCGGCACGCACGCGATGGTGCGCCCCGGCGAGCTGAACCTGATGACCGGCGGGAACGGCATCTGCCACTCCGAGGTCTCGACCGCCGCCACGAAGACGCTGCACGGCGTCCAGCTCTGGGTGGCCCTGCCCGAACGGCACCGGCACACGGCACGCGCGTTCGACCACTACGTCCCTTCGGTGAACCGGATCGAAGGCGCGGAGATCCGCGTGTTCCTCGGCTCGCTGGCCGGCCGGACGTCGCCGATCCCGACGTTCACCCCGCTGCTCGGCGCGGAAATCGTGCTCGGGCCGGACGCGCACATGTCCCTCGGCGTCGACCCCGGCTTCGAACACGGTGTCCTGGTCGACAGCGGGGACGTCGAGGTGGCCGGCACCCGCGTCCGGGCCGCCGAGCTGGGTTACGTCGGCACCGGCGTGCGCTCGCTGACCCTCAGCAACCGCGGCACCGGGCCGGCCCGGTTCCTGCTGCTGGGCGGGACGCCGTTCGACGAAGAGATCCTGATGTGGTGGAACTTCGTCGGCCGCACCCACGAGGAGATCGCCGCGTTCCGCGCAGCGTGGGAAGCCGAGTCGGACCAGTTCGGTGCGGTGACGGGCTATGCGGGCGACCGCCTGCCGGCTCCCGCGCTGCCGGCCGTGCGCATCAAACCCCGCCGCAATCCGGCCTCAGGCCAGGAATCCGCCCACGGCTGACCCGAAAGCCGCCGGGTCGTCCAGCCACGGGTAGTGCGCGGTGCCGGGCAGCACGACCGCCCGGCCTTCGGGGAACAGCCCGGCGAACCGGTCCGCGATCGCCGGGCTGGCGATCCAGTCAAGCTCGCCGGCCAGCACCAGCACGGGCGCGGTGACCGCGCCGAGCGCGGCCCGGGTCGTCTCGGGCTCGAAGGCGCCCGGAGCGTTGTAGACCCGGGCGGCCGCGCCGTTGCGTTGGCCGGCTTCCCCGGACTGGTGCCGGCGGGCCGCCGCGTCCCAGTTCCCGTAGTAGAACGGGGCGAACGCGGCCCAGTCGGCGCGGGTCGCCGTCTTCGCGGCGATCGACTCGTAGGCGGCGGCCGCGGTGGCGTACCACGGCTCGCCGGTGCGGCGGGCCATGATCCGGCGGCGTTCGGCGGGCGGCACGTCGAAGCCGACGGCGCGCGGGCTGGGCGTGATCAGGGCGAGCCGGCTCAGGCGGTGGGGGTACCGCGCCGCGTACCGGACGGCCAGGCTCGCCCCGGCCGAGTGCCCGAGGAGGGCGAAGCGGTCGAGACCGAGGTGCTTGCGCAACGCCTCGACGTCCTCGATCTGGCGGTCGCACCGGTAGGTGGCGGGGTCGGCGGGTTCCGCCGAATCGCCGGTGCCGCGCAGGTCCAGCACGGCGACGCGGCGCCGGGCGGTCAGGCCGCCGAGGTCGCCGAGGTAGCTGCCGGCGCGCATCGGACCGCCGGGCAGGCAGACCACCGGCGGCTCGGCTCCGGAACCGGCGAGGTGGACGGCGAGCGCGGTTCCGTCCGGCGCGGAAAAGATCGGCACGCCGTGACCTTGGCATTCCCGGGCCGGTGGGACAAGCGAGCCGGCCGTGCACTCACGACCGGGACGCCAGGCGCTCCAGCACGGCGAACACCCGCTCGACGTCGGCCGCGGTCGTGCGCCAGTTGCTGAAGGCGGCGCGCAACGCGGGCCTGCCGTCGTACACCGTCGGCGTCAGGAAGGTGGTGCCGTCTTCGGCGATGGCGCGGACCAGGGCGTCGATGCGGTCCTGCGTGACGTCCCCGGCCGGGGTGAAGCAGACGACGTTGAGCCGCACCGGCGCCAGCAGGTGCCAGTGCGGCGAGCCGTCGAGGCGCGCGCCCAGGTCGCGGGCCAGTGCGACGCAGCGCTCGACGATCTCGCGGTGGCCGGCGCGGCCGTACGCCACGAGCGAGAACCACGCCGGGAGCGCGCGCAGCCGCCGGGAGTTCTCCGGCGTGAGGTGCAGGAAGTCCGGCGTCTCCCCGATTTCGCCGAGGTAGGCCGCGTTGTTGCTGAAGACGCGCAGCTGCAGGTCGCGGCGGCGGGTGAACTGGACGGCCGAGTCGTACGGCACGTTGAGCCACTTGTGCAGGTCGACGACCACCGAATCGGCCTGGTCGAGGCCGGCCGTGAGGGCCGCGTGCTCCGGGGACAGCGCGGCGAACCCGCCGAACGCGGCGTCGACGTGCAGCCAGAAGCGGTGGCGCTGCTTGAGCTCGGCGATCGCTCGCAGGTCGTCGAAGTCGACGGTGTTCACGGTCCCGGCGTTCGCGACGACGACGGCGGGGCCGTCGAGCGTCTCGAGTGCTTCGGCCAGTTTCGCGACGTCCACGGCTTCGCGGCCCGGGAGCACCGGCACCTTCCGCAGTGCGGACCGGCCCATCCCGAGGAACGACAACGCCTTCAGGACGCTCGAGTGCGGCGAGCCGGACAGCACGGTGACGGGACCGAGCGCGGCGGCACCTTCGGTGGAGACGGTCACGCCGGCCTGTTCCCCGAGCCACTCGCGCGCGATGGCGAGTCCGGTGACCGTGGACATCGTGGCACCGGTGACGAAGGCGCCGGAGAACTCCGGGCCCAGGCCGAACAGCTCCGCGAGCCAGCCGACGGTTTCGCGTTCCAGGTCCTGCGCCGAGGAGTCCATGCCGCTGGCGGGATTCTGGTCGTAGGCGGCGGTGAGCCAGTCGCCGGCCAGCGCGGCCGGGGTCGCGCCGCCGGTGACGAAGCCGAGGTAGCGCGGGCCGGCGCTGGCGGCGAAACCGGGCTCCCAGCGTCGCGCGAACTCGTCCAGGGCACCGCGGGCGCCGGTGCCTTCGCGCGGCAAAGGCGCCGGTGCGGCGGTCACGGGCGGGACGGCGGCCGCCCGCTCGCCGAGCCCGGCGAGGGCCTCGGCCGCGAGTTTGCCGGCGGCGTCGAGGAGATCGGGCAGGGCGGTCAGGTCATCGGCGAGCCTCGGGTCCATCTCACCGACGCTAGGCGCGGTGACGTCCCGGTGTCGCGGGCCAATCCCGCGAAACTGGCCCGCTCCGGCTCGGTCGCACGGGGTGCCGGAAGGGTCGGTTCGCGTACCCGGACGGTCGGATCGCGTACCGGGACGGTCGGATCGCGTATCTGGAGGGTCGGTTCGCGTGATTGGGGACGGGACTCGCGTGATTGGGGACGGGACTCGCGTGATTGGGACGGGACTCGTGTGATTGGCGGGGGTTCTCGCGTGATTGGGGAGGCATCACGTGTGATTGGCGGGGCATCACGGTCGGCGGAGGAGGCGGCGGACCCGGGTTTCGGCCGGGTCGAACGCGACCCGGCGCAGCGGGCCGGTGAGCAGCAGCACCACGGCTACCGACGACAGGGCCGCCAGGACCAGCGCTGCCACGAACTGGGCCGCGCCCGAAGTGGCCGTCGAGAGGACCGCGTAGCCGGTCAGGACCAAAGCGAGTGGGGCCAGGAAGCCGGTGAGGGCCGGGAGCAGGGGGATGCGGTCACCGTCGGGGCGGCGGGCGGACACCACCGCCGCCCCGGCGCAGGTGACCGCGGCGACCAGCAGGCAGCCGCCGACGGTGTCGCTCAACCGGTGCCAGCCCAGCGCCACCGCCGCCGCCGAGACCCAGGCGACGCCGAAGCCGCCGAGCACCAGTGCCGGCCGCCGGAACCGGCGGGGCAGGACGATCGCGAGCGCCACCAGCACGGCCATCGCCGCGCTGACGTGCCCGCTCGGGAAGCTGTTGTGGCTCGCCACGCCGAACCGGTCGCCGGTGCTCGGGCGGTCCAGGACGTAGAGCTTGAGCAGCTGGGCCACCACCAGCGGCGCGGCCAGCAGGACCAGCGCCGGCACCGCGAGGGCCACCCGCCGTCGCACCACGGAGAGCACCACGATCAGCACCGCGACGCCGCCGAGCACCACCACCAGGTCGACCTCGCGCAGCGGGGCCGCCCAGTCCACTGTGGTCCCCGCGGACTGGGCACTGCGGACGACGCCGTTCTCGACGCCGCGGCCGGCCTCCGTGCGGACGAAGAGCAGGTAGGCCGCGACGAACGCGAGGGCGAACCCGGCCGCGCTCGCCGCCAGTACCGCGGTGCGGGACGCGGCCCGCGAAACAGGTGCGGGCCGGGCTGCGGAAGGGGCGTCGGTGAGGATCACTGCCATGTCCCCGAGTCTGGAACGCGCTTTTCGGGATCCCGTCAGGGCGATGTCATGGTTTTGCAACAAGATCCGCCCGGGTCGCCATGACGTGCGCTTTTCCGAATAATGGCGCCGTGGCCGAGGTACTGGTGGTAGAGGACGACGCGGCGGTGCGGGAGGGCCTGCAGCTGGCCCTGCGCAGGCAGGGGCACGTGGTGCGGACCGCGGAATCCGGCGAGCTCGGCATCGAGGTGCTCGTGCACCACCGGCCCGACATCGTCGTGCTCGACCTGATGCTGCCCGGCATGGACGGCTTCGAGACCTGCCGCCGGATGCGGGCGGCCGGTCCGGTCCCGATCATCATGCTCACCGCGCGCAGCGACGACTTCGACATCGTCGCCGGGCTCGAGGCGGGCGCGGACGACTACGTCGCCAAGCCGGTCGAGCCGCGGGTGCTGGACGCGCGGATCCGGGCGGTCCTGCGCCGCTCGGCCGCCGACCGGCCGGGCGGGACGGCGACGGCGGCCGAGGAACGGCACGGCGACCTGGTCATCGACCGGGCCGGGCTCGAGGTGACCAAGCGCGGCGCGCCGGTGTCGCTGACCCCGACCGAGCTCAAGCTGCTGCTGGAGCTCTCGCGCACGCCCGGGCAGGTGTACAGCCGCCAGCAGATCCTGTCCGCCGTGTGGGACCACGACTACCTCGGGGACTCCCGGCTCGTCGACGCCTGCGTGCAGCGGCTGCGCTCGAAGATCGAGGACGTCCCGGCCAAGCCCGAGTACGTGCAGACGGTCCGGGGGTTCGGCTACCGGTTCGGCCGCTCGTGACGGCACCGCGGATCCGGTCCTGGCTCGCCGGGCTGCGGCCCCGGCTGGTCGCCGCCTTCGCGGTCATCATGATCCTCGGCGCCACGACCGCGGCGGGCACGAGCTACGTCTACGCGCGCCGGGCCATCCTGGAGGGCATCCAGGACCAGACCATGCTGAAGCTGCGCGACCAGATCGTGGCGTACCTGCCCACCCTGTCGCTGCCGCCGTCCCAGGCCACGCTCGACGCCTTCGCGACGGCGCTCAAGTCCAGCAACGCCCTCGTCGTCTACCGCGACCTGCACTCGACGTCCAGCCTTTCGCTCGACGACGTGCCCGCCGACCTGCGGCAGGCGGTGGGCGCCAGCACGAACATCCAGTTCCAGCGCGTCGACGTCCAGGGCTTCGCGCTCTTCTTCGTCGGCATCCCGGTGCAGACCCCCGGCGGCAAGCCGAGCGGCCTCGAGGTCTACGCGATGGCGCGGCTGACCGACCAGCAGGAGGCGATCGACGACCTGGCCCGCTACGCCTGGCTGTTCTCCGCGCTCGCCCTGCCGATCGCGGTCGGGGTCGCGCTGCTCGCGGCCCGGCAGGTGCTGCGGCCGGTGCGCGCGCTGAACACCGCGGCCAGCCAGCTCGGCCGCGGCCGGCTGGACGTGCGCCTGCGCGCGAAGGGTTCCGACGAGCTCGCCCAGCTGGTCACGACGTTCAACCACACGGCAGCGGAGCTGGAGCGCACGGTCGGCACCCTGCGCGCGATGGAGGCCGACGCGCGGCGGTTCGTCGCCGACGTCTCCCACGAGCTGCGCACGCCGCTGGCGGCGATGAACGCGGTCACCGACGTCCTCGACGAGGACGCCGAGCAGCTGCCGCCGGACACCGCGGTGGCGGCCCGGCTGGTGTCGGCCGAGACGCGGCGGCTGACCCGGCTGGTGCAGGACCTGATCGAGATCTCCCGGTTCGACGCCGGCCGGGCCGAGCTGCGCCGGGAGAGCCTCGACGTCGCCGCGGCGGTCACCGACAGCCTCGCCGCGCGCGGCTGGGAGCCGGGGACCGAACTGGCCGCCGACCTGCCGCCGGGGATCACCGCGCAGCTCGACCGGCGGCGGCTCGACATCGTCGTGGCGAACCTGGTCGGCAACGCGCTGCGGCACGGCGCGCCGCCGGTCGAGGTGGTGCTGCGGCAGGAGGCCGGTGCCGTCGTGCTGACCGTCACCGACCACGGGCCGGGGATCCCCGCCGACGTGCTGCCGCGGGTCTTCGACCGCTTCACCAAGGCCGACACCGCACGGGCCCGGTCCGAGGGCAGCGGCCTCGGGCTGTCGATCGCGCGGGAGAACGCGCGCCTGCACGGCGGCGACATCGTCGCGGTCAGCACCGGGACCGGCGCCCGGTTCGAGCTGCGCCTGCCCCGGGAGCCGTGGTGAAGAAACTCCTCGTCCTCGCGGTGCTGCTGCTGGTGAGCGCGTGCGGCGTCAAGCCGACGCCGGTGGTCGCGGCCGGCCCGGCGCCCACGCTGCGCAACCCGGCGGACGACGGCAGCGGCACCGACGTGGTCCTCTACTACGTCCTGAACGGCAGGCTGACCCCCGTGACGCGGCCGCGCAGCCTGCCGGTCAGCGTCGAGTCCACCCTGGCGATGCTGATGGACGGCCCGTCCGCCGACGAGCGGGCGAGCGGCTACACGACCGAGCTGCCCCGCCGGACCGGCGCGATCACCCTGACGCACGGCGCGCCGCCGACGATCACCGTGCCGTTCCCGGTGCAGCCGCTCAGCGGCACCGGGATCAACCAGCTGGTCTGCACCGCCTTCGCGGCGCTGGTCGCCACGGGCGGGTACACGACCGACGGCACCCTCGCCGTCGTCGCCCCGGACGTCCGGCTGCCGTACCAGACGTGCCAGGCGTGAGCACCGTGTCGACTTGACGACCTCGGCGCCTCAGCCGGGGTACGGCCGCGCCGCCCGCGCCTCGGTGAGCGACCGCGCCCACCAGGCCAGCTGGTCGAGCAGCGCCTTCGCGGCGACTTCCGCGCCGGCGTCGTCCGGCCGTCCGTCGGCGCCGAAGCGGGTGTGGGCGCCGTGGAAGCTGACCGTCTCGCGGATGGTCACCGCGTGCAGCTCCGCGAAGACCGCGCGCAGGTGCTCCACCGCGCGCAACCCGCCCGAAATCCCGCCGTAGGACACGAAAGCGACCGGCTTGGCCCGCCATTCGGGTCCGTGCCAGTCGATCGCGTTCTTGAGGGAAGCCGGGTAGCTGTGGTTGTACTCCGGCGTGACGACGATGAAGGCGTCGGCGGCTTCCAGCCGCGGAGCCACCTTCGCGACTTCGGCGACGACCGTCGCGGACGGCGTGGCGCCGAAGGCAGGCATCGCGAGCGGGAGGTCGGGCTCGGCGAGGTCGACGAGGTCGACCGCGAACCCGCCGTGCGCCTCCGCGACGTCCGCGAGCCAGTCCGCCACCACCGGCCCGAACCGTCCTTCCCGGACACTTCCGACGATCACCGCGACGCGGATCGGCGCTTCCGACACACTTCCTCCTTGACACGCAGGCGTTCTCGCTCTCGTGCCCAGGATGGGACTTCAAGTTCACTTGAAGTCAAGGGTGCCGCTGTGGTTGGGTGTGCACCATGGTGAACGCCCCGGCCCGGCCGCTGCCCGACCTGACGGTCGGCGAACTCTCCCGGCGCAGCGGAGTCCCCGCCTCGGCCCTGCGCTTCTACGAGGACGAAGGTCTCATCCGCAGCCGCCGCACCGCGGGCAACCAGCGGCGCTACTGCCGGGACACGCTGCGGCGGGTGACGTTCGTCCGGATGTCCCAGCGGGTCGGGATGCCGCTGTCGAAGATCCGCGAGGTGCTGGCGCTGCTGCCGGACGACCGCACGCCGACCCGCACCGACTGGGCGCGCATCTCCCGCTGCTGGCAGGACGACCTCAACGCGCGGATCCGGCAGCTGGAACAGCTGCGGGACCAACTGGACGACTGCATCGGCTGCGGCTGCATGTCGATGGCCAAGTGCCGGCTCGCCAACCCCGGCGACCGGCTCGGCGCCGGCGGCCCGGGGCCGCAGCGCCTCGCCGACCACCGCGAGGACGGCTGGGAAAACTGCTGAGCTAGCCGCGTTCCAGCAGGCCGCGGACGTACATCGCCTGCCCGGCGTGCTGGGTGTCGTCGTCGAGGACGCTGATCAGGCGCACGCCCAGTGACACCGGCGGGTCCCACGCCTCGTCGACGATCCGGTCGAGGTCCTTCTCGCCGAGGCCGGCCACGAACCGGACGGTCTGCTCGTGCACGGCGTCGTAGTAGCCGGTGAGCAGGTCCGGGTCGTCGACGCGGACCGCTTCCACGTCGGCCGGGCGGTGGCCGTAGCCGGTGTCGCCCGCCGGGAACGGGAGGCCGAACCGGGACAGCCAGTCCTGGCCGGTCCACACCTGTTCCGCGCCGGCGACGTCGGCGACGTGGTCGTCCTGCACCCGGGTCAGGTGCCACACCAGCCAGGCGATCGAGTTGGCCTCGTCGTCCGGCCGGGTCCCGAGCTGCTTCGCGGTCAGTCCCCCGACCGCCGCGTGCACCGTGCCCTGGACCCGGCTGAACCCCTCGATGAGCAGATCGGCCACGTTCATCCGGCTGCCTTTCCTTCGCCGACTCCGTTTCCCGGCCGGACTACCCGATCATGCCCGCCGGGAAACGGCGTCCGCTACCGCGGCAGCAGCTGGTCGAAGAACGAGCGGTAGCGGCGCAGCGCGATGCGCAGCTCCTCGGTGGCCGGTTCACCCTGCCGCCACTGGGCTTCCAGCTCGCTCTTGTGCTCGGCGAAGGTGGTGGCCAGCGCGCTGATCACGGCGGCGACGAGCTCGTCGGCCTGCTGGACCGCCTGCTTCGGGTCGTCGACGAAGCCGGTCTGGACGTTCTGCCAGCGGTCGCGGAACCCGGTGACCTTCTCCTGGTCGATCAGCTCCGGCGTCTCCACGTCGTCGTGCGAGGCGGCGGGCCTCTCGACGTCCCCACCCGAGGCGGCGGGCGTCTCCACGTCCCCGCCCGACGCGGCGGGCGTCTCCACGTCGCCACCCGATTCCGCGGGCGTTTCGACGTCTCCACCGGATTCGGCGGGCGCGTCGCCGGCGTCGTGCCGCCCGGCCGAGGCCAGGTCGGCGGTGCTCAGGTTCTGGTCGTCGCCGGAGCCCGGCTCGCGGAAGCCGGCGTGGTCGTGCCCGGGTACTTCGGTGGCGCTGTCACCGGTGTAGGCCTCGCGGTCGTCCTCACGCCCGGTCAGGTCCCGGTCGTCCTCGGTGTCGTGGCGCGTCAGGTGATCGGTCATGGTCAGCGTCCTCCGTTCGACTCGGTCCGCGGGGTCGCGGACGCCTGGCGCTCGGTCACGTGCCGGTCGGGCTCGTGCCGGTCGGTGTCCCGCCGTCCGTCGCGGTCGTGGTCGTGGCCGTTCCGGCGGTCGTGGTGGTCGTGGTGCTGCTCGTCGTCGGCACCGTCGGTCAGCAGGTCCTCGAACACGGTGCGGTAGCGCACCATCGCGTCGCGCAGGTCCTCAGTGGACGCTTCGTCGCGCTTCTGCCGGGTGGTGTGCGCGGCCCGGTAGTGCTCGAGGGTCTTGGCGTGCCGCACGGAAAGGTCGGCCACCTGCTGCTCGTAGCCCTCGGTCGGGTAGCCGCGTTCGGCCATCAGCGCGTTCAGCAGCTGCTCGGCCTCGGCGACCGCCGCGGGCGGCTGGTCGACGAACTTTTCCTGCACCTGGGCCCATTCCCGGGCGTAGCGCTCGCGCGCCGACGCCGAAAGCGGCCGGATGTCGAGCTCCTTGTGCCGGCGTTCCCGCTCGGCCAGTTCGCGTTGCGCGGCACGAGGGCTGTCCTTCTCCGCGACCGTCCGGTCGTACTCCGGACCGAACCGCTGCTGCAGCCGTTTTCGCTGCATTTCCTGTGTCACCAGCCAGATCACGGCGCCGAGCACCGCGACGGCCACGACGACGATCAAGACGATCAGCCATGTGGGCATCGCTCAAACTCCTTCAAGGATGTCAAGCCCCCGATGCGAGCGGTGTTCCCGGATTACCGGCGCGGAAAACGGGCAGAGGCCGCCCTACCCTGCGGATTCGGCCGTCCGGCGGCGTCGGTACGGCCGGATGCCCTGCCCCGTCGCGGGGAGGGTGACGCCGGTGACAGTGCGCGGCTAGCAGCGTTACCAGGATAGTAGTATCGTCGATAACAGACCGAGCAGAACGGAACCGGAAGAAGGCACCGATGAGCACCCCCACCGAACCCCGCGTCGCGATCGTCACCGGCGGCTCCCGCGGCATCGGCCGCCAGGTCGCCGAGCGCCTGGCGGCCGACGGCATGGCGGTCGTCGTCAACTACGCGGGCAACGAGAAGGAGGCCGAGGCGGCCGTCGACGCCATCACCACGCGTGGCGGCCGGGCGATCGCAGTCCGCGCCGACGTCGCCGACCCGGCCGCGGTCGCGGCGCTGTTCGACACCGCGGAACGCACGTACGGCGGCGTCGACGTCGTCGCCCACCTAGCCGGCGTGATGAACCCGCCGACCCCGATCGCCGACATCGACTTCGACGTCCTCGACCGCGTGCACCGCACCAACATCCGCGGCACGTTCGCGGTGGCCCAGCAGGCCGCGCGGCGAGTGCGCGACGGCGGCGCGGTGATCACCACCTCGACGTCGGTGCTCGGGCTGAACCTGCCCGGCTACGGCGTCTACAACGCGACGAAGGGCGCGGTCGAAGCCATCACCATGATCCTCGCGCGCGAGCTGCGCGGCCGCGACATCACCGTGAACACCGTCGCGCCCGGGCCGACCGCGACCGCGCTGTTCCTCGACGGCAAGGACGAGGAGACGATCACCCGGATGGCCAAGCAGCCGCCGCTGGAGCGGCTCGGGCAGCCGGAGGACATCGCCGAGGTCGTCGCGTTCCTCGCCGGCCCGGCGCGCTGGGTGAACGGCCAGGTGCTGCGCGCCAACGGCGGCATCGTCTAGCGGGTGAACCGGCTGACGATGACGTGGTCCTTCGACGGCCCGCGCACGGCCCACTCCTGCCGCCAGCGCGCGGCGCCGGTCACCCGGTACTCGCCGCGGTAGAGGTCGGCGCGGCAGGGGTGGTCCGCCGTCCAGTGGCCGTCGCGCAGGTCGAGGTCGTGGAAGAAGCCGCCGTGGTCGAAGTGGACCGCCGCGCGGCCGGGGCCTGCCGGGCGGTAGTGCAGGGTCCGCGTGACCGGCCCGACGTGGCCGCCGAGGCGCAGCTCGCCCTCTTCGTGGTAGACGAGGACGCCGGCGGTTTCGGTGAACGTGGCCGTGCCGGTGACCTCGCCCGCCGGCTCGCCGTCGGCGGTGCGGATTTCCCGGTCGAGGCGCCAGGCGCCGCCGAAATACGCGGTGAGATCGGGAACCGGCCAGTACTGCACCCGCCCCATTCTGCCACCCGCGGCGGGGCGGGCCGGAACTGTCGGACCCCCGCTCTATAGTCGGGCGGGTGGCAGAGACCGACCTCGCACCCGCGTCCGACGCGCTGGAGACCCTCCGGCGCGTGTTCGGCTACGACAGCTTCCGCGGCGACCAGGCGGCGATCGTCGAGCACGTGATCGCCGGCGGCGACGCGCTCGTGCTGATGCCCACCGGCGGCGGGAAATCGCTGTGCTACCAGATTCCCGCGCTCGTGCGGCCCGGCGTCGGCGTCGTCGTCTCGCCCCTGATCGCGCTGATGCAGGACCAGGTCGACGCGCTGCGCAACGCCGGTGTCCGCGCCGGTTTCCTCAACTCCACCCAGGACTACACGGCGCGGCAGGAGGTGGAGTCGGCGTTCCTGAACGGCGACCTCGACCTGCTGTACCTGGCGCCGGAACGGCTTTCGGTGGAATCCACCGTGCGGCTGCTCGACCGCGGCAAGATCTCCCTGTTCGCGATCGACGAGGCGCACTGCGTCGCCCAGTGGGGCCACGACTTCCGGCCCGACTACCTCCAGCTCTCCGCCCTGCACGAGCGGTGGCCGGAGGTGCCGCGGATCGCGCTGACGGCGACGGCGACCGAGGCCACGCACAAGGAGATCTCCGCCCGGCTGCAGCTGGACGAGGCCCGGCACTTCGTCGCGAGCTTCGACCGGCCGAACATCCAGTACCGGATCGTCGGCAAGAACTCGCCGCAGCGGCAGCTGCTGGAGCTGCTGCAGACCGAGCACAAGGGTGACGCGGGGATCGTCTACTGCCTGTCGCGGAACTCGGTGGAGAAGACCGCGGAGTTCCTGGTGCAGAACGGGATTCCGGCGGTGCCCTACCACGCGGGACTCGACGCGCGCACCCGCGCGAAGCACCAGTCGCGGTTCCTGCGCGAAGACGGGCTGATCGTCGTCGCGACGATCGCGTTCGGCATGGGCATCGACAAACCGGACGTCCGGTTCGTCGCGCACCTCGACCTGCCGAAGTCGGTCGAGGGCTACTACCAGGAAACCGGACGGGCGGGCCGCGACGGCCTGCCCTCGACCGCCTGGCTCGCGTACGGGCTGCAGGACGTCGTCCAGCAGCGCAAGATGATCGACACGTCCGAAGGCGACGATGCCCACCGGCGGCGGCTGGGCGCGCACCTGAACGCGATGCTCGCGCTGTGCGAGACGGTCGAGTGCCGCCGGGTGCAGATCCTCAACTACTTCGGGCAGGCGGCCGGGCCCTGCGGCAACTGCGACACGTGCCTGAACCCGCCGGAGAAGTGGGACGGCACGATCCCGGCGCAGAAGCTGCTCTCGACCGTGGTGCGGCTGCGCAACGAGCGGCGCCAGAAGTTCGGCGCCGGCCAGATCATCGACATCCTGCTGGGCAAGTCCACACCCAAGGTCACGCAGTTCCAGCACGACACGCTCAAGACGTTCGGCATCGGCACCGAGCTGCGCGAGCCCGAATGGCGGGCGGTCGTCCGCCAGCTGCTCGCCCAAGGTCTGCTCGCCGTCGAAGGCGACTACGGCTCGCTCGTGCTCACCGAAGCCAGTGCCGAGGTGCTGGGCGGCGATCGCCAGGTGCTGCTGCGCCGCGAACCCGAGCGGGCGGCCGCCGCCGCGAAGGTCCGCAGCACGCGGAAGGCCGCCGCGGCGGTGGAGATGCCCGCGGAGGCGGCGCCGCTGTTCGAACGCCTGCGGGCCTGGCGGGCCGGCGTCGCGAAGGAACAGGGCGTGCCCGCCTACGTCGTCTTCCACGACGCGACCCTGCGCCAGATCGCCACGCAACGGCCGGCGTCGCTGGCGGATCTGGGCACGGTCAGCGGCGTGGGCGAGAACAAGCTCGCCAAGTACGGCGAGGGATTGCTGGAGGTCCTGACCGCCGGGTGACCTACCGGCCGGTGGCCGTCCCCGGGTGGCCCGGCTGCCCGGTCACCGAGTTGACCTTGCGCACCGCGCCGGCGATCTGGTGGTGGTACTTGCCCTTGGTCTTGTCGTCGACGAACTTCGCCGCCTTGCCGACGACCTGGTTCACCTTTTCGGGGTTCTTCTTCGCGTAGGCACGAGCCGCGCCGGCAGCGCCGGCCAGCATGGTCAGCTTCTTCATCAAAGGCACGGTGGCCCTCCCTTGTCGGTTGCGGTCATCCTGACAACGCGGACGAACCACCCGGAGGTTCCCCGTGTGACGGGGCCCAAAACCTGAGCCCGCCGCGGCCGGCCCCGGAAATTGCCGCGCGGATCGCCTCCGGAGGGCCCTAGGCTCGCGCTCATGCGCGACCTGGCCGCCCTGCCCAAGGCCCACCTGCACGTCCACCTGGAAAGCACGATCCGCCCGGACACGCTCCGTGAGCTCGGCGAGGCGAACGGCGTCGCCGTACCGGGTGAACCTCCGGTGTTCGACGGCTTCCGCGCCTTCGCCGACCACAACGCGCTGATCCGGTCGTGCCTCCGGCGTCCCGAAGACTTCGAACGCATCGCGCGCGAGTACTGCGAGGACGAAGCCGCCCAGGGCACGCGCTACGCCGAGGTCACCTTCACCGCGGCCTCGCACGGGGAACGCCTGGGAGACCTCGAAATGCCGCTGCAGTCCGTCCTCAAAGGACTGGCAGACAGCGGGGACCTCGAGTGGCGGCTGCTGCTCGACCACTCCCGGCGGCGATCGGTCGAACGCGCCGAGCGCACCCTCGACCTCGCCCTGAAGTACGACGAAGTCTTCGCGATCGGCATGGCGGGCGAGGAAAACCACTCACTGCGTCCGTTCGCGACGCTCTTCGAGAAGGCCCGCGCGGCGGGGATCCACCTCCTGCACCACACGGGCGAGGACGCCGGGCCGGACAGCATCCGCGAAGCCCTCGAAGTGGGCCGCACCGAACGGCTCGGGCACGGCATCCGCGTCCTGGACGACCCTTCGCTGGTCGCCGAGGTGCGCGAGCGGGGCCTGGCCCTGGAGGTGTGCCCGTCGTCGAACGTGACGCTGGGGCTGGTGCCGTCCCTGCCCGAGCACCCGCTCCCCCGCCTGCTCGACGCGGGCCTGACGGTCACGCTCAACACCGACGTCCCGTCGGTCACCGGCGCCGCGCTGGCCGAGGAGTACGCCAGGGTGCGGGAAGCCTTCGGCTACGACGACGCGGCGATGGCGGACTTCGCCCGCGCGAGCGTCACGGCGTCCTTCGCGCCCGAAGCGACCAAAAAAGCCATCCAGCGCGACATCGACGCCTGGCTCACACCGGCAGCAGGCGGGTGACCAGCGTGCCGAGCTGGTGCACCGTGCGGCACTCGTGCATCTCGACGACCTCGGCGTACTCCAGCGCCGCCGAGTCCCCCGTGGACCACAGCGACCGCCGCTCGGGGTTCAGCCAGTAGACGTGCCGGGCGCGGGCCTTGATCTCGCGGACGGCGGCGAGGTTCGGGTCGCCGCCGTTGGTGCGGGCGTCGCCGAGGATCAGCACCGACGTCCGCGGGCCGATCGCCTCCAGCCAGTTCTCGGTGAACTGGCGCAGGGAGCCGCCGTAGTCGCTGTGGCCGTCCCAGCGCACCAGCGCGGCTTCGGACAGCATGCGCGCGCCCAGCTGCTCGGGGTCGGCCGCGCCGGTGGTGACCAGGTGGGTGACCTCGTCGGCGCTGTCGACGAAGGCGAACACCCGGATCTTGCTGAACTGGTCGCGCAGCGCCTGCACCAGCAGCATGGTGAAGTTCGCGAACCCGGCCACCGAGCCGGAAAGATCGCACAGCAGCACGATTTCCGGCCGTCCGGGCCGCCGGTGGCGGTAGGCCGGGCGCAGCGGGACGCCGCCGGTCGAAAGCGACCGCCGGAGCGTGCGCCGCAGGTCGATCCGGCCGCGCGTCCGGCGGCGGCGCCGCGCGGCCAGGCGCGTCGCCAGCTTGCGGGACAACGGCTGGATCGCGCGGCGCAGCTCGGCGAGCTGGGCGCGGCTGGCGATGAGGAAGTCGACGCGGTCGGCCGCGGGGGCGATGGCGTGCTTGGCGACGCGTTCGCGGCCGCGGACCTCGGCCGCGCGGCGGCGCGCCTCCGTGCGGACCTGCCCGCGGAAGCCCTCGACGCGGCGGCGGATCTCGTCGCGGTCGAGCCGGTCGGTGAACTCGCCGCGCGCGCCGCCGCCGCGGACCGCGGCCAGCACCCGCGCGATCAGCGTCTGCGGCTGGAGCCGCTCCAGGGTCTGGTGGGCGGAGAAGCCGCCGCCGGGTCCGGACGCCGAGCCGTACTGGCCCAGCATGTCGACCGCGAGCCCGGCCAGCTGCGACAACGCCTGCTGGTCGCCGTCGGCGAGCGCGGCGGCGAGCTCTTCGCGCAGCTCCTCCAGCGTTGTCGGCTGGTCTTCGCGGGCCCGTTCGGGCGCGCCGACACCCGCCGGGAAGTAGAGGTCGAACGCGGCATCGAAGACCGCGCGCTGCCCGCCGCGGCGGACCAGTGCCGCGGCCAGGCCCTCGCGGACCAGTTCCCGGTCGTCGAGGCCGAGCACCTCCAGCGCGGCGGCGGCGTCGACCGTCTCGCTCGGCCCCGCCGGGATGCCCTGGGCGCGCAGCGCCTTGACGAACGCGGCGAGCCGCTCCGGCACGCCGCCGGTCACGACGCGTCCAGGACCTGTTCGAGCTGCAGGCCGGCGCTCGCCTTCGCGATGTCGTCCTGGTGCTTGAGCACGACGCCGAGGCTCTCCCGCACGACCCGCTCGTCCAGCGTGGCCGCCCCGAGCGCGAGCAGGGTGCGCGCCCAGTCGATCGTCTCCGCGACCGACGGCAGCTTGCGCAGGTCCATCGCCCGCAGCGCGGCGACCACCCGGACGACGGAATCGGCGAGGGCGGCGTCGATCCCGGGCACCTTGAGCCGCACGATGTCGCGCTCGAGGTCCTCGTCGGGGAAGTCGATGTGCAGGAACAGGCACCGGCGGCGCAGCGCCTCGGACAGCTCGCGCGTGGCGTTGGACGTCAGCACGGCGAACGGCGCGCGGGTGGCGGTGATCGTGCCGAGCTCGGGCACGGTGACCTGGAAGTCGCCGAGCACCTCCAGCAGGAGACCCTCGACCTCCATGTCGGCTTTGTCGGTCTCGTCGATCAGCAGCACGGTCGGCTCGTCGGAGGAGATCGCGGTGAGCAGCGGGCGGCGGAGCAGGAACTCCTCACCGAAGATGTCGGTACGGGCCTGCTCCCACGTCTCGTCGCGGCCGGCGGTGATGCGCAGCAGCTGCTTCGCGTGGTTCCACTCGTACAGCGCGCGGGCCTCGTCGATGCCCTCGTAGCACTGCAGGCGCACCAGCCGCGAGCCGCTGACCTGGGCGACGGCCTTGGCGAGCTCGGTCTTGCCGACGCCGGCCGGGCCTTCGACCAGCAGCGGCTTGCCGAGCCGGTCGGCCAGGAACACGGTGGTCGCCACCGCCGTCGAGGCGAGGTAGCCGGCCTCGGCCAGCTTCGCCGACACGTCGTCGACGGAAGTGAAGAATCCGGTGCCCACCACTGACCTCCTAAGCGGTCGCTCACCAGGAGCGTACCCGACCGGCGGGTTAGCATCGGCCGCGTGACCTACGTTGCCGCTGACGGCCGATACGACTCGATCCCCTACCGGCGCTGCGGGCGCTCCGGACTGAAACTGCCCGCGATCTCGCTCGGGCTGTGGCACAACTTCGGCCACGACAAGCCACTGGAGACCCAGCGCGCGATCACCCGCCGCGCGTTCGACCTGGGCATCACCCACTTCGACCTGGCCAACAACTACGGCCCGCCGTACGGCTCGGCCGAGGAGAACTTCGGGCGGCTGCTGGCCACCGACTTCAAGCCCTACCGCGACGAGCTGGTGATCTCCACGAAGGCCGGTTACGACATGTGGCCCGGCCCGTACGGCGAGTGGGGCTCCCGCAAGTACCTGCTGTCCTCCCTGGACCAGTCGCTGGGCCGGCTGGGCCTGGACTACGTCGACATCTTCTATTCGCACCGCTTCGACCCCGAGACGCCGCTGGAGGAGACGGTCGGGGCGCTGGACGCGGCGGTCCGCGCCGGGAAGGCGCTGTACGTCGGGATCTCGTCCTACAGCTCGGAGCGGACGGCCGAGGCCGCGCGGCTCCTGCGCGAACTCGGCACGCCGCTGCTGATCCACCAGCCGTCGTACTCGATGCTCAACCGCTGGATCGAAGAGGACGGCCTGCTCGACACGCTAGAACAGGTGGGTGCGGGCTGCATCGCGTTCTCGCCGCTCGCGCAGGGCCTGCTGACGGACCGGTACCTGAAGGGCGTCCCGTCGGACTCGCGCGCGGCGCAGGGCAAGTCACTCGACCCGGACACGCTCGACGAGAACCGGCTGGGCCGCGTCCGCGCGCTCAACGAGGTCGCCGGGCGGCGCGGGCAGACGCTGGCGCAGCTCGCGCTGGCCTGGGCGCTGCGCGACCACCGGGTGACGTCGGTGCTGATCGGGGCGAGCAGCGTCGAGCAGCTGGAGGACAACGTCGGTGCGCTTGGCAACCTGGAGTTCTCGTCGGAGGAGCTGACCGAGATCGACGGCCACGCGACGGACGCGGACATCAACCTCTGGAAGCGTTCGTCGGACTCCTGAACCCGGCCCGCGCTCTTGCTGTGGTCCTGACTCCGATGCCCGGCATCGGAGTCAGGACCGCAGCCCGATCCTGCTCGCGGTGGGCGACGGCGCCCGATTCGCCTGGCCCCGCGGGGGCGCCCCCCGTTTTCCACGCTACCGGACAGCACCGACATTTTCGGCGCCCTGAGCCTCCGCCGACAGGTCCTGCCACTGCTCCCAGGTCGCGAGGCGGTCCTTGTAGGCCTGCTTGATCATCGGGTGGAAGCCCTGGCCGAAAAGGACGCGCAGAGGCGGGTTGGGCAGGTCGACGACCTTGAGGAGGGCCTGGGCGGCGGCGGCCGGGTCGCCGGCGGGCTGCCGCCCCGCCATCTCCGCGAGGCGGCGGCGGAGCCCGTCGTAGACCGGGCTGGTCTCGCTGACGTGGCCGTTGGCGAGGGGGTCCGGGTTCTTGCCCTCGCGGGTGGCGAAGCCGCCCGGCTCGACGATCGTGACCTTGACGCCGAAGTCGGCGACCTCCTTGGCCAGGGTTTCGCCCAGGGCTTCGATCGCCCACCGGGACGCCTGGTACGCCCCGCCGAGCGGCATCGCGATGAGCCCCGCGGCCGAGGACAGCTGGATGATGTGACCCGAGCGCTGGTCGCGCAGGAAGGGCAGCACGGCCTGGACGACCCACAACGGGCCGAACAGGTTGGTCTCCAGCTGGGCGCGCAGTTCGGCCTCGGTCAGCTCCTCGATGGCGCCGATCTGCGCGTAGCCGGCGTTGTTCACGACGACGTCCAGCCGTCCGAAGTGCTCGGCCGCCCGCTTCACGGTCTCGAAGACGGCCGCCTTGTCGGTCACGTCCAGTTCCAGCGGGAGCACCGCGTCGCCGTAGGTGGCGACCAGCGCGTCGAGGCTCGCCGTGGACCGCGCCGTGGCCGCCACCCGGTCGCCCCGGCCGAGGGCGGCCTCGACGAAACGGCGGCCCAGGCCGCGCGACGAACCCGTGACGAACCAGACCTTGCTCATGGGGTTTTCCCTTCTCCGCATCGGCATCCGATCGCCAACAGGACACCGGCAGCCCGGTACCCGTGACAGCACGGCGAGGTGACGCCAGTCACCCCGTCTCGACGTTTGACCAAATTAGAAAATTGGTCATACGATGGCCGCATGCCTCCTGCCGAAGACCGCGCCGAACGGGCCGAGCGGATCCTCGACGCGGCCGCCGAGCTCCTCCTCCGCGCCGGGTACCGGCGGACCACGATCGAGGACGTCGCCGACCGGGCCGCGGTCGGCAAGGGGACCGTCTACCTGCACTGGAAGAACCGCGAGGAGCTGTTCCTCGCGGTTCTGCTCCGGGAGTCCGTCCGGGCGCTCGAAGACCTCGTCGCCGCCCTCGCGGCCGATCCGCTCGTCACGCGGCTCTCGCGGCTGACCGAAATCCAGTACGCCAACACCCTGCGGCGCCCGTTGCTGCGGGCCGGCTACGCCGACGACACCGAAACGCTCGGCAAGCTGCTGCCGAAACTGCACACCAAGCTCGACCCGCGGCACGCGGAAGCCTTCGTCGAATACCTGGAACTGCTGGCGGCGCACGACCTGCTGCGCACCGACCGGCCGGTCCGCGAACTCGTCGTCGCCTTCCAGGCCGTCCTCCACGGCTTCCTCGGCCGCACTCCCCCGCCCGAACCCGCTTTGATCGCCGACACCGTCGCGCACGCTTTCGAGCCGCTGGCCGTGTCGACGAGGCAGCTGCGCGCGGTGGCCCCGCGGGCGCTGGAGCTGTTCACCGAAGCCGTTGCCCTCGACCGCAAGCAGCTCGAACGCGCTTACTGACCCCGGGAGGTCCCATGCGCACCGGAATCCTGATCGACGAACTCGGCGTCGGCTTCGACGCCATGACGACCCAAGCCCGCGAAGCCGCGAAGCTCGGCTACGAAACGCTTTGGGTGGCCCAGCGCGGCGGCTGGGACGCGCTCACGGCCCTGCCCGCGCTCGCCGCGGCCGCGCCCGGCGCCGGGCTGGGCACCTGTGTCGTGCCGACCTACTCGCGGCACCCGATCACCATGGCCGCGCAGGCGCTGACGGTCCAGGCGGCGGCCGGGGTGCCCGTCCACCTCGGCCTCGGGCTGAGCCACCGGCACGTCGTCGAAGGCGAGTTCGGGTACTCGTACGACCGCCCGCTCCGGCACCTGCGCGAGTACCTCCAGGCGCTGGAACCGTTGCTGCGCGGGGAAAAGGCGGACGTCCACGGCGAGTCGCTGACCGCGGCGGCCGGGCTGGCCACCCCCGGCGCGCAGCGGCCCGCGGTGCTGCTCGGCTCGGTGAGCCCGCAGACGACGCGGCTGGCGGGCGAGCTGGCCGACGGCGTGATCACGACGTTCGCCGGCCCGCGGGCGATCGGCGAGTTCGTGGTGCCGACGCTCGGCGAGGAGTCCCGTGTGGTCTCCGGCCAGCTGATCTGCGTGACGTCCGAAGCGGACGAACGCCGGGCGGCGCTCGAGGAGCTGTACGGCGGGGCGGCGAACATCCCGGCCTACCGCGCGGTCCTGGACCGCGACGGCTTCGAGCGGGTCTCCGACAGCGCCATCGTCGGTGACGAGGAAACCGTGCGCCGCCAGGTGCAATCCCTCGAAGACGCGGGCGCGACCGAGCTGCTGGTGATGCCGTTCGGCTCGCCCGGGGAGCAGGCTCGTACGCGGGAGCTGCTGGCTTCCTGAGCCGGCTCCGGACCGCCCCTAGCGCGGTGCCGGCAAGTGGGTCGCCTCCGGGAACAGGTTCAACGCCCGCAGCGCCGCCCCCAGCTCGGCGATGTCCGCCGGGTTCGTCAGCGAGCGGCCCAGCTCCTCCGTGATCCGCTTCAGGCGGTGGCGGATCGTGTTGGGGTGGCAGAACATCCGCTCCGACGTCAGCTTCGTCGACCCCTGGCAGTCGAACCACGCGCGCAGCGTCAGCAGCAGCACGTTGCGGTCGTCGCCCGGGAGGTCCAGGAGGGGCTGGAGCACGTGGTGGGCCAGCTGGACCGAGGCCTCCGGCGCACTCGCCACCAGCCCGGCCAGCGGGGACTCGGTGAACTGCACCAGCCCCGGCGTCCCCGGCGCCATGCTCGACAACGCCACCCGCGCCAGGTGCAGCGCGCGGGCGGTGTTGCCGAGGCCGGTGAACACCGGGCTCATCCCGACCCGGCCCACCGGGTGCTCGCGGACCAGGCCGACGATCGCCGAAGCCGCAGCCGGGTCGCGCAGGGACACTACGCCCACCTGGAGATCCGGGGTGAGCCGCCACGCCGACGCGTGCTGGGCCGCGCGCAGGCGGGCCTCGATCTGCGGGAGCGGCTCGTCGCCCAGGCGCGGGGTTTCCGCCGCGACGACCACGAACGTGCCGTCCAGGGACAGGTCGAGCACGCGGGCGATGTCCCAGAGCGTCCCCTCGGTCGCGGCACCGCCCGCGAACAGGGCCTCCACCAGCGCCGAACGCCGGTTCTGGTGCGCCACCATCACTTCCGCCGTCGTGTCGCGGTAGGCCGTGGTGAGGGCTTCCGCGAGGTCGTCGATCAGCGCCCAGATCGCCGTGGTCGCCGCGACCAGGCCGGCCAGGTCCTGCGTGCCTGCGGTCAGCTCGACGAACAGGTGCCAGACCTCGGTGAGCCCGATCCGGTAGGCCCGCAGCAGCTCCGGCAGCGGCGCGCCCTGCAGCGCACGGGCCCGGCCGGTCGCGCGGGCCTGGGACAGGTCCGGCACGTCGGAGCCGCGCAGCGTGCGCATCACGTGCTCGAGGTTGGCGCGCACCGAGTTCCGCAGCTCGGCGTGCGTGACGAACCGGGCGTCGGCGTAGACCGGCATCTCGGCGCGGATCTGCCGCACCGTGCTCTCGACGAGGTCCGGCAGCTTCCGCTCGACCTCGGCGGCGAGCACGGCCACGCGAGGGGCGAGCCCGTCGGACAGAAGCGCCTGGTAGTGCATGGTGGCCTCCGGTCCCCGGCCTCTTCGTTGAGGTCCGAGACCGACATCTAACCCGAACGAGGCCACCACGTTCGGGTGAACTTTCTACAAGAACCGCGGATGCGGAGGTTCTTTTGTGGAACCTCCGCATCCGCGTCAGGCCATCTTCGCGGCCGCGCTCTTGATCGCCTCCCGGATCCGGAAGTAGGTGCCGCAGCGGCAGACGTTCTCGATCGCGTCGATCTCGGCGTCCGTCGGGTTCTTCGTCTTCTTCAGCAGCGCGACGGCCGCCATGATCTGCCCCGGCTGGCAGTAGCCGCACTGCGCGACGTCCTGCTCGAGCCAGGCCTCCTGGACCGGGTGCAGCTCGTCGCCGTCGGCCAGGCCCTCGATCGTCGTGACCTCGCGCCCCGCGCACGCCGAGACCGGCGTGACGCAGGGGTTGAACGCCTCGCCGTCGAGGTGGCTGGTGCAGGCCTTGCAGACGTTGATGCCGCAGCCGTACTTCGGCCCGCGGACCTTGAGCTTGTCGCGCAGCGCCCACAGCATCGGCAGGTCGGCGGGCGCGTCGACGGTGACGGTCTTCCCGTTCACCACGAAGGTGTAGTTCGGCACGGTGGCTCTCCTCAGCGCGGGAACGGGTCGAAGTCGACCGGGAAGGTGATCGGGAAGCTGCGGGGCTTGATCCCGGTCGCCCGGGCGTAGGCGTTGGCGATCGCGCCGACCGGGGCAGGCAGGCCGAGCTCGCCCGCGCCGCCGATGTCGTCGCCGGTCGCCGGCATGACGTGCACGGTGACGTCCTTCGGCGAGTTCTTCTGCCGCGCGTAGTGGAACTGCGAGTAGCTGCCCTCCAGCGGCAGGCCCCGGTCGATGTGCAGGCCGGCGGTGAGCGTCGTGGAGATCGCGTCGGTCAGGCCGCCGAGCATCTGCGCCTGGATCCCGCGCGGGTTCACCGGCTTGCCGACGTCGACCGCGATGGTCGCCTTCGTGACGCGCGGGTGCTTCGGGTCGCGCGCGTCCAGTTCGACCAGGCAGGCGGTGTAGGACTTGTACTCGCCGTGCACCGCGATGCCCTGCGCGAACCCGGCGGGCATCTTCTTGCCCCACTCGCCGAGCTCGGCGACCTTGTCGAGCACCGCGCGCTGCCGCTCCTCCTTGATGAATTCGCGGCGGAAGGCCACCGGGTCCTTCCCCAGCTTGGCCGCGATCTCGTCGACCATGATCTCTTCGGCGCCCCGGGTGTTCGCCGAGTAGACCGACCGCCACGCCGAGGTGTGGAACTTCAGCGGCACCTCGTTGAGCAGCTGCGTGGTGACGCCGAAGTTGTACGGCGACTTGACGGTCAGCAGGAACACCGTCTGCGCGAAGCTGAGGTTGCCGCCGACGGGCAGCTTCGCCGCGAACGCGGTGAGGATCTCGCCGAGGCCGTGGCTCCAGTCGGTTTCGACGCTCGCGACGCGGTGTTCGAACGTCAGCACCTGCCCGAGCGCGAAGGTCGCGCGGATCCGGTGGTAGCTCGCCGCGCGCGCCCGGCCGTGGCGCATGTCGTCGATCCGGCTCCACATCAGCCGGACGGGCTTCTTCATCGCCTTCGAGATGTGCGCGGCTTCCAGTGCCGCGTCGAAGAACAGCCGCCGCCCGAAGGACCCGCCGCCCTGCTGGACGTGCACGGTGACCTTGTTCTCCGGCAGCCCCAGCTCCTGCGCGATGGTCTGCTTCGCCACGATCGGCGACTTCAGCCCGGCCCAGATGGTCGCGCTGTCCTCGCGGACGTCGGCCACCGCGGAGTTCGACTCCATCGGCGCGTGGCTGGCGAAGGCGAAGTCGAACTCGCCGTCGACGTACTGGGTCAGCAGCGGCGGCACCACGAACGGCAGCGCGGCGGCCCGCAGCTTCTTCTTGACGCTCTCGTTGTCCTCGGCGTCGACCGTGCCCGGCCCCCAGCTGACGTCGAGGGCGTTCTTGCCGTCGAGGGCCTGGCCGAACGTCTCGGCCATCACCGCGACCCCGGTCGGCACGACGGCGATGTCGATGATCCCCGGCATGGCGCGGACGGCGGCCTCGTTGTTGACCTTCCGCACCGTGCCGTTGATCGTCGGCGGCCGGCGCACCATCACCGGGTTGGCGCCGGGGATGTCGAGGTCGAGCGTGTAGACCTGCTTGCCGGTGACCATCGCGCGGGCGTCCTTGCGCGAGGTCGGGGTCCCGACGAGCGTGTGTGCCGACTCGGCTTTCGGCGCGATGGCGCCGGTGGTCAGGTCCGTGCGGGAAGCCGGGCCGGCGAGGGTGCCGTAGGAGGCGCTGCGGCCATCGGGCGCCCACACCGCACCGTCGCGTGTGGACAGCCGGGAGGTGCCGGTCCCCCACTGCGCCGCCGCCGCGGCGATCATCCGGGCGCGCGCGGTCGCCGCGGTGGCGCGGACCGGGTCGTAGAGCGAGCGCATCGTGTTGGACCCGCCGGTGAGCTGGTTGAACAGCAGCTCGGTGCGGGCGTCGGAGAGCACGACGTCGACCCGGTCGAGCGGCAGGTCCAGCTCTTCGGCGACGAGCATCGCGGTCGCGGTCGTGATGCCCTGGCCGACCTCGGCGCGCGGCAGCTGCAGCCGCACGCGGCCGTCGGACGTCATCTCGAGCACGAGCATCCCGGCGGTCGGCGCGCACGAGAGCGTCAGCACGTCGCCGAGGTCGAGGATCTCCGCCGGCTGCGGCAGGGTCGGGACGACGGCCTCGGCGCGGGCCGGGGCGAGGCCGTCGGCGGTGAACCCGGTGGCGACGGTGAGCGTGGGTGCGGCGACGAGGTAGGTCAGGAAGCGGCGGCGGCCGACCTGCCCCGGCTCGGGCTGTTCGGTGGTGGGACTGGCCATCGGGAATCCCTTGCTGGGTGGTGGCGGGGTGCGCGCCACGCTAAGGACCCCTTGACACGGCGTCAACGCGGAGTAGTCGAGTTCGCCCATCTCTGTGACGAGATGACAGCGGAAGCCCCCGAATGTGTGCGCCGCCACAGCGCCGGACGGCGCAGCGGGCTGGTTCAGCCGGCCCCGCGGGCGCGCCGGGCCTCGATCAGGTCCTCCCGGGCGCGGGCCACGCGGGAGCGGACGGTGCCGACCGGGCAGCCGCAGACGTCGGCCGCCTCGGCGTAGGACAGCCCGAGCACCTGGGTCAGGACGAGCACCTCGCGCCGGTCCGGGTCCAGCCCGTCGAGCAGGAGGCGCAGTTCGACGAGGTCTTCGAAGCCGGCGCTCGCGTCGCGGGTGCGCTCGGCGGCTGCTTCCCAGTCGGTGTCGGCGATCTTGGGCCGCGACCCGGCCGCCCGGATCTGGTCGACGACGACCCGGCGGGCGATCGAGAGCAGCCACGTCCGCGAAGACGAGCGCCCGGCGAAGCGGCGAAGGCTGCCGAAGGCGCGGAGGTAGGTCTCCTGGGTGAGGTCGTCGGCCGCGCCGACGTCGGTGAGGTGGGCGAGGAAGCGCCAGACGTCGGCCTGGGTGGCGCGGACCCAGGCCTCCAGCGCCCGCCGGTCGCCGCGGCCGGCGGACAGGGCCAGGTCCGTGACGCGGTCGTCGTCCTCACGGTGGGTCATGGTCCGGAACTTAGCAGTGACCGGGAACTTTCCGGATCCGCCGTCCGACTAGTGGACCATGAGGTGCGAGGACTGCCGCGAAGCTCTGTCGGCGCGACTGGACGGCGAGGCCGAGCCGGTCTCGCCCGACGCGCACCTGGCGTCCTGCGCGGACTGCCAGGCGTGGTTCGCGGGCGCGGAACGGCTGCGGCGCGCGATGCTGCTGCGCCCGGCGCCGCCGGTCCCGGACCTGACGGCGGCGATCCTCGAACGCACGCCGGCCCCCTCGGGCGAGCGCTGGGGACGGCGGATCGCCTTGGCGGTGGTGGCGATCGCGCAGCTCGGGCTGGCGTTCGCCGAGCTGCTCGGGACGGGCCACGGCGGCGTCCACCTCGGGCACGAAAGCAGCGCGTGGAACCTGGCGGTGGGCATCGGCCTGCTGACGGCGGCCCTGCTCCCCAAGACCGCGGGCGGCCAGCTGCCGCTGCTGACGGGGTTCGTCGGGGTGCTGCTGGCGCTCTCGGCGGGCGACCTCGCGGCGGGCCAGGTGACGCTGTCACGGCTGTCGACGCACCTGCTCGTGGTGCTCGGGCTGGCGCTGCTGTTCGCGGTGCACCGGGAGCACCGGAACACCGGCACTCCGCTCCCGGCGGCCACGGCCGACGGCGGAACGTCGGCTCCGGGGTCCACTGTGGATGCTCCGGCGCCGGGACGGCCGCGGCCCCGCCCGTTCCGGCGGCAGGCGCACGGCCGCCACGCGGCCTGACGTGTAGAGCGTTATACGCGCGTCAGGCGAATTTCGTCTTCGGGCGGTCCTGCCGCACCCCGTCGACGTACACGTCCACCTTCTCGTCGAGGAACGCCACCAGCCCCGCGGCCCGGATGCTCTCGGGCAGCGGTGTCGGGTAGCTCCAGGCGAGGTCCTCGTGGCCGGCGACGTCGAAGTGCTCGGCCGCGCCCTTGTACGGGCAGTGCGTCACCGTGTCGATCCGGGTCAGCAGGTCCATCCGGACGTCCACGCGGGGGAGGTAGTAGCGGGTCGGCAGGCCGGTCTCGAACAGCAGGTGCGGGCGCACCGAGTCCGCCACCGTGACGCCGTCGACCTCGATCCGCACGTGCCGCGAGCTCGGGAGGACGTCGACGCGGACGCCGGGGTCGCGCGGGTGGGTGAAGATCTGCTCGTCCTCTTCGAACCAGTCGAACGCGCCGAACTCGAACCGGACGTGTCCCCGGAGCTCCTCGATGGGCGAATCCGGGTACTCCAGCGCGCCGTCCACCGCCTCGGCTGCGGCACCCTTTATCGTCGACAGAACAGCTTCTCCGCGGCTCGGCGAGTGCGCCGTCCGGCCGGAGGGGGTGAGAACACCGCTCACGACGTCCGCGCGCGGGATGTAGTACGTGGGGTAGTACGGAACTTCCCACACCAGGAGGGGGTGCACCGTGTCCGCGACGACCTGCCCGCCGAGGAACACCCGTACCCGCTTCGCGCCCTGTGCCACGCGGACCCGGCCGCGTCCCGGAGTGCTCATGCTCCGCTCAACGGGCCGTGAAGTGCGGGTATTCCGGCGCGCCCGCGAGCGGGACGGCTAGCGTGGCAGGGAGCACGAGGACGACAGGAGGCGGGCACGGGTGGCCGGCGTAGAAATCCCCACGGTCGGTACCCCCGCCGGGATGCGCAAGATCAACCAGCGGGCGGTGCTGGACCTGCTGCGCCGCGGCGGGCCGGCGACCCGGCCGCAGGTCGCGAAGGACACCGGGCTGTCGAAGCCGACGGTCAGCCAGGCGCTGCTGGCGCTCGAGGCCGCCGGGCTGGCCCGCCCGACCGGGCAGACGTCCACCGGCACCGGACGCTCGGCCGTGCTGTACGAGGCCGACCCGACCGCGGGGTACGTGCTCGGCGTCGACATCGGCCGCGAGCACCTGCGGGTCGCGGTGTCCGACCTCGGCCGCACCCTGGTGGCGCGCCGCGACGAGCGCAACACGGCCCGGTCCGGGGCCGCGCTGGTGACGGCGGTCGGGAAGATCGCGGCCGCGGCGGTCGCGGAGGCCGGTCTTTCGGCGGACGACATCGTTGTCCGCGTGGTCGGCTCCCCCGGTGTCGCCGATCCGGAGAAGCGGTGCTTCCGGCACGCGCCGAACCTGCCGGGCTGGGGCCGCGCGGGGCTGATCGACGACCTCGAAGCGGCACTGGGCCCGGACCTGATGGTGGAGAACGACGCGAACCTCACCGCGGTCGGCGAGGGCGAAAGCGGTGCCGCGCGCGGAGCTTCGGTGTTCGGCTGCATCACGATCGGCACCGGCGTCGGCATGGGCCTGATGGTCGACGGCCGGGTCTTCCGCGGCGCGACCGGCGCGGCGGGCGAGATCGGCTACCTCCCCTACGGCCGCACGCGCGCGGCCGACGAGCCGGGCACCCCGCCGGCCCGCGGCCACCTCGAAGAGGCGACGGCGGCCCAGTCGGTGGTCCAGGGCGCCCGCGAACTCGGCTTGGGCACGGCGAAATCGGCCCGCGAGGTGTTCCGGATGGCCCGCGAAGGCGACGAGCTGGCCCGCCAGGCCCTGGCGGCGGAGGCCGACCGCCTGGCGTACACGGTGGCCTCGGTGGCGGCGGTGATCGACCCGGAGCTGATCGTCCTGGGCGGCGGCATCGGCACGGCGGCGGACCTGCTGCTGGAACCGATCGACCGGGCCCTGCGCGCGTTCACGCCGCTGGTGCCGAAGGTGGTCCAGGGCGAGCTGGGCGAGGACGCGGTGCTGACCGGGGCGATCAGCGTGGGTCTGCGGGCGGCGGAGGGTCTGGTCTTCGACCGCCGCGTCGGCGCCTGAGCCGCCGTGCCACCACAGAAGTAATAACAAGCTGACTATATTTCGCTGGATAGTCGTTTGCGTCCACGAGTTAGTACTGAATATAGTACTAACTCGTGGACGATGAAGAAACCGTGCAGGCGGTGCGCCGGAGCGTGCTCCGGCTCGCGCGGCGCTTGCGCGGCAGCCGCTCCGCGGGAGCGTTGAGCCCCGCCAAGGTGGGCGTGCTGGGTTACCTCTCCCGGCACGGTGCCAGCAGCCCGGGCGAGATCGCCGCCGCCGACGCGCAGCGGCCGCAGGCGCTGACGAAGGTGTTCACCGAACTGGAAGCCGAAGGGCTGATCAGCCGGTCACCCAACGAAGACGACGGGCGCAGCGTCGTCCTCGACCTCACCGGGCCGGGAGCGGCCGCCCTGGAAGCCGACATGCGCGAGCGCGACGCGTGGCTGGCCGCCGCGTTCGGCGCGCTCGGCGAAACCGAGCGCGGGGTGCTCCGGCTGGCCGCTCCCCTGCTCGAGCGCCTCGCGGACCAGCCCGCCGCGAAGGAGAAGGCATGACCGACGCTTTCCCGCTGCCCCGCACGTGCCCGTACACGCCGCCGCCCCGGCTGGCCGAGCTGCAACGCGACGCCCCGATCACCCGCGTCCGGATCTGGGACGGCAGCACGCCGTGGCTGCTCACCCGGTACGCGGACGTCCGCGCGGTGCTCGCCGATCGCCGGTTCAGCGTCGACCCCACCCGGCCCGGCTACCCCGCGCGCGGCCCGGCGAGCCGGGGACGGCGGAGCGGCCGCGGCTCGTTCATCTCCATGGACGGCCCCGAGCACACCCGGCTGCGGCGGATGCTCATCGGCGAATTCACCGTGCGCCGCGTCGAGGCGCTGCGGCCGGCGATCGAGCGCACCGCCGCCATCCTGCTGGACGAGCTGGCCGCCGGACCCCGGCCCGCCGACCTCGTCGGCCGGTTCGCGCTGCCGCTGCCGTCCATCGTCATCAGCGAACTGCTCGGCGTGCCCTACGAAGACCACACCTTCTTCGAAGACCGCGCCCGCGCGATGCTGGACGACTCGGCCGGCGGCGAGGCCAACCGGGCCGCGACCGCGGAACTCGCCCGCTACCTCGGCACCCTGCTGCACCGGCGAAGCACGCACCCCGCCGACGACCTACTGGGCAGGCTGAGCGCCGAGCAGATCGCCACCGGCGCCCTCTCTCGGTCCGACGCGGTGGCCACGGCGATCCTGCTGCTGGTCGCCGGCCACGAAACGACGGCGAACCAGATCGCCCTCGCCACCGCGTTCCTGCTCGACAACCCCGAGCACGCCGAGGTCTTCCGCAGCGGCGCCCCGGCAGCCGCGGTCGACGAACTGCTGCGGCTGCTCACGATCACCCACCTCGGCCGCCGCCGCGTCGCCACCGCCGACGTGGAAATCGGCGGCGTCACCATCCGCGCCGGCGAAGGCGTCATCGCCGCCGCCGACATCGCCAACCGCGACGCCGGCGAGTTCGCCGATCCCGACGGGGTGGACCTCGCCCGCAGCCCCAACCACCACCTCGCCTTCGGGCACGGCGAACACCTGTGCCTCGGCCACCACCTCGCCCGCCTGGAACTCCGGGTCGCGCTGAGCGCGTTGCTGCAGCGCCTGCCCGGGCTGCGGCTCGCGGTTCCCACGGGCGAACTGCCGTTCCGGCACGCGCACCCGATCTACGGCATCGACCGGCTCCCGGTCACCTGGGACTGAGCCGCTAGGCGGCCCGCCAGGCCTCGCCGCCGGCCGACAGGCGCCAAGGGGTCAGGCGCAGCACGGTGATCTTCGGGTCGCGGTGGTCCTCGCCGCCGAGGATCTTCGGGTCGTAACCCAGCGGTTCCGGCGTCGAGGCGAACAGGTCCCACAGGCGCTTCCGCGTTCCTTCGTCGTCCTCGAACTCCGCACGGCACTCCGCCACCGCCACCTCGTGCTGCGGGTCCCAGTACGAGCACGACACGTACGGCGAGGCCGCCAGGTGCGCCAGTTTCAGCGGGGTCGGCCGGGTGAACAGCCGGCCGGCCAGGCCGTCCGGGGTGTGCTCCCAGATCGGGTGGACGACCCGGGAACGCGGCCGGCCCCGCCGGTCGACGGTCACCAGCGTGCACCAGACGATCCGGTGCGCGACGCGCACGAACGCTTCCGCCAGCTCGGGCGGCACCCTGCTAGATTCCACAACCATGGTTGTGCATCCTAGCACCCTCGACCTCTCGCTGACGGCCCTCTTCGCGGGCTGGGCGATGACGGACGAGGTCCAGCGGCGGCTCGCCACCCGGGGCTTCGGCGACCTGCGCTTCAACGACGGCGTCGTGATCCAGCACGTCCTGGCCGCACCGCTGTCCATCACCGCGCTGGCCGAGCGGATGGGCGTGACCCAGCAGGCCGCATCAAAGGCCGTGGCCGACCTCGAACGCCGGGGCCTGCTGCGCCGCGAACCCGATCCGGCCGACGCACGCACGAAACTGCTGCACCTGACCGAGCACGCACTGGCCGCCGTGGAAGCAACCCGGGTGCTGCGGCGGGAACTCCAGGAGGAAATCGAGACGGAGTACGGCGCCGAGCGGGCCGAAGACGCGCGAAACCTCCTGGCGGCGGTCATCGGCCGCTACGGCGGCGACGACGCGATCCGCGCCCGCCGCGTCCGGCCGCCGCGCTGATTACCTCCGGCGTAATCGACGGCGCCGCCCGGACGGCCGAGGATCGGCGGCATGAGCGAATCCGCGAAGAACCGCACGATCGTCGTCGAGTGCCTGGAGAACCTGTTCGTGCACAAGGACTTCGACGCCGCCAAGGCCGCGCTGCACCCCGATTTCGTCACCCACAGCCCCGGGCTGCCCTCCGGCCGCGAAGCGTTCACCGAAGCCGTGAAGAACTCGCCGCTCGCCGGCGCGGCCGCGGTGATCAAGCACGTCGTCGCCGAGGACGACCTCGTCGTCGCGCACCTGCACGTGGCCGGGACGGCCGTCGTCGACATCCTGCGTGTCGAGGACGGCCTGCTCGTCGAGCACTGGGACGTCAAGCAGCCGGTCAGCGGGTGATGACGCAGGTCCCCGAGGCCGTGGCCAGCAGCCTGCCCTCGGCGTCGCGGATCTCCCCCTCCGCGAACGCGATCCGGGAACCCTCCTTCACCACGCGGCCGGTCGCGCGGATTTCGCCGCGGCCCGCGTGGATCGCACGCAGGTAGCTCACCTTCAGCTCCACCGACGCGTAGCCGACACCCGCCGGCAGGGTCGTGTGGACCGCGCAGCCGACCACCGAGTCGAGCATCGTCGCCGCCACGCCGCCGTGGACCATGCCGATCGGGTTGTACAGCGACTCGTCCGGCTCGGCGACCGCGACGACCTCGCCGGGTTCGACGCTCTCCCAGCGCAGGCCGAAGTGCGCGGCGATCGGCGCCGGCGGGACGCGGCCCTCGGCGATCGCCCGCATGTACTCCAGGCCGGACATCGTGGCGCCGAGCCGCGCGCTCTCCAGGGGGTCCTGCCAGGTGATGGTCTTCGAACGGACCTGTGCTTCGACGTCGGTCATCCCGGCTCCTCGATTATGACAACTGTCTTAAGCCTCGCCCCCGGGCGGGCGAGCGTCAAGCACCGCGTGACCCAGACCACCGGTGGTCCGCCCGCGCCGCGGGTGGAATCATCCGGGGGTGAGCACCGACCGCAAGCCGATCGACCCGGAACGCGTCGCGGCGGCGGTCGACGGGCTGGGCGACCGCGCCGTCATCGACGAATGGGCCCGCCGCTTCTCCGTGGTCGCCGACCCGTCGCGGCTGGCGCTGCTGGTCTCCATCCACTACGCCCGCGAGATCAGCGTCACCGACCTCGCCGCGGCCACCGGCATGACCGACACCGCGGTGTCGCAGGCCCTGCGGCTGCTGCGGGCGCACGGGCTGGTCACGCCCCAACGCACCGGCCGCGTGGTGCGGTACCGGCTGGCGGACGCCACCGTGCACGAACTCATCCATCACGTGCGTCCCCACCCCGAACAGCACGCGGGCAACCCCGAGGACCGGTAGCGTGCCGGGCATGACGACGGGACTGCCGGAGACCATCACCGCCTGCCTGTTCGACCTCGACGGAGTGCTGACCGGGACGGCGATTCTCCACCGCGAAGCGTGGAAACGGACATTCGACGAATTCCTGCGCGCCCGCGACGGCGCCGGGTTCGCGGAGTTCACCGACCACGACTACGCGGCCTTTGTGGACGGCCGCCCGCGTGCCGACGGCGTGCGGGAGTTCCTGCGGTCACGGGGGATCACGCTGCCCGAGGGCGAACCGGACGACCCGGTGGACGCCCCGACCGTCAACGGCGTCGGCAACCGCAAGAACGAACTGGTCCTCAAGATCATCGACGAGCGCGGCGTGAACCCGTACCCGGGGTCGGTGCGCTACCTCGAAGCGGTCAAGGCCGCCGGGCTGCGGATCGCCGTCGTGACGTCGTCGGCCAACGGCGCCAAGGTGCTCGACGGCGCCGGCCTGAGCAAGTACGTCGAGGCGCGCATCGACGGCATCGTGATCCGGGAACGCCACCTGCGCGGCAAGCCCGCGCCGGACTCGTTCCTGGCCGGTGCCGCCGCGCTCGGTGTCGAACCCGCGCACGCCGCCGTCTTCGAGGACGCCCAGTCCGGCGTCCAGGCCGGCAAGGCAGGCGGCTTCGGCTACGTCGTCGGCGTGAACCGGGCCGACCAGGCCGCCGAGCTCAGGGCCCACGGGGCCGACATCGTCGTCGACGACCTCGCCGACCTGCTGGAGGATTGATGATCGAGGAAGAACCCCGCGGCTACGAATGCTCGCCGTGGGAGCTGCGCTGGCGCGGGATGGACGTCGACGCCCTGCAGCGCACCGAGTCGGCGTTCGCCGTGTCGAACGGGCACATCGGGCTGCGCGGCACCCTCGAGGAGGCCGAGCCGCGCGGCCTGCCCGGCACCTACCTCAACGGCTTCTACGAGCAGCACGAACTCCCCTACGCCGAGGCGGGCTACGGCTACCCCGAAGAGGGCCAGACCGTCGTCAACGTGACCGACGGCAAGATCATCCGGCTGCTCGTCGAAGACGAGCCGCTCGACATGCGCTACGGCGCGGCCACCGCGCACGACCGCGTGCTCGACTTCCGCAAGGGCACACTGTGCCGCAGCACCGAGTGGTCGTCGCCCACCGGGCGGCGGGTCCGCGTGCGCACCGAGCGGCTGGTGTCGTTCACCCAGCGCGCGATCGCCGCCATCCGGTACGAGGTCGAGCCGCTCGACGAGGACCTGCAACTGGTCGTGCAGTCCGACCTGCTGGCCAACGAGCCGATCGAATCCGACACCAGCGACCCGCGGGTGGCCGCCGCACTGGAGTCGCCGCTGGTCGGCGAGTTCCACCGCGCGTCGGACTACAACGCCGTGCTGGTGCACCAGACCCGCCGCTCCGGGCTGCGGATGGCCGCGGCGATGGACCACAAGATCGAGGTGGACGACGGGATCCGGGCCCGCATCCACTCCGAGGAGGACCTCGCGCGGCTCACCGTCGCGGTCGACGTGCCCAAGGGCGGGCGGCTGCGGATCACCAAGTTCCTCGCCTACGGCTGGTCGGCGCAGCGTTCGGTGCCCGCACTGCGCTCGCAGGTCGAGGCGGCGCTCGCCGGCGCCCGCCAGACCGGCTGGAAGGGCCTGCTCACCGAGCAACGCGAATTCCTCGACGACTACTGGCGGACGTCGGACATCGAGATCGAGGGCGACCCCGAGCTGCAGCAGGCCGTCCGGTTCGCGCTGTTCCACATCCTGCAGGCCGGGGCCCGCGGCGAAAGCCGCGCGATCGCCGGCAAGGGGCTGACCGGGCCCGGCTACGACGGGCACGCCTTCTGGGACACCGAATCCTTCGTCCTGCCGGTGCTGACCTACACCATCCCGGACGCGGCGCGCGACGCGCTGCGCTGGCGGCACTCCACAATGGACAAAGCGCGGGAACGCGCGCACCAGCTGGGGTTGCGCGGCGCGGCGTTCCCCTGGCGGTCGATCAACGGCGCCGAGTGCTCGGCGTACTGGCCGGCGGGCACGGCGGCGTTCCACGTCAGCGCGGACATCGCCGACGCCGTCGTGCGCTACCTCAACGCGACCGGCGACGAGGAGTTCGAGCGCGACTACGGCACCGAGCTGCTGCTGGAAACCGCGCGGCTGTGGGCTTCGCTGGGCCACCACGACCGGCACGGCACCTTCCGCATCGACGGCGTCACCGGCCCCGACGAGTACTCGGCGGTGGCGGACAACAACGTCTACACGAACCTGATGGCGCGGCGGAACCTGCAGGCGGCGGCGGAGTCGTGCGAGCGGCACCCGGAGGTGGCGGCCCGGTTCGGCGTCGACACCGTCGAGCTGGACACCTGGCGGGCGGCCGCCGCGGCGATGTTCCTGCCCTACGACGAAGAACTCGGCGTGCACCCGCAGTCGGAGGGGTTCCTCGACCACGACGAGTGGGACTACGCGAACACCGATCAGTCGCACTACCCGCTGCTGCTGCACTACCCGTACTTCGACCTGTACCGCAAGCAGGTCGTCAAGCAGGCGGACCTGGTGCTGGCGCTGCACCTGTGCGGCGACTCCTTCAGCCAGGAGGAGAAAGCCCGCAACTTCGCCTACTACGAAGCGCGAACCGTGCGCGACTCCTCCCTTTCGGCGGGCACGCAGGCGGTCATCGCGGCCGAAGTGGGCCACCTGGAGCTGGCCTACGACTACCTCGCCGAAGCCGCGCTGACCGACCTGCACGACGTCCACAACAACGTGCGCAACGGCCTGCACATGGCGTCGCTGGCCGGTGCGTGGCAGGGCGCGGTGGCCGGGTTCGGCGGCCTGCGCGACCACGGCGGGACGCTGGCGTTCTCCCCCCGGCTGCCCCCGCAGCTGGGGCGGATCACCTTCCGCCTGATGTTCCGCGGCACCCGGTTCCAGGTCGAGATCGACCCGGACCAGGCCACCTACCACGTCGTCGCCGGGGAGCCGCTGGAAGTGCTGCACCACGGCGAGCGCATCACGATCACGGCGGAGCCGCAGCGGTACGCGATCCCGAAGATCGACGCCGGGCCGCCGCCGCAGCAGCCTCCGGGACGCGCGCCGATGCGCCGTGACTCGGAAGCCGTGCGTCAGTACGCGGAACCGGCCAACCCCATCACTGTGGAAGGTCGCTAGCGGCTTCGCGGCCGGGTGGGGCCGGGACCTCCTCGGTCCCGCCCGGGTTCACGTCGGGGTCCGGCGCGGTCGGCACGTCGTGCGTCAGCTTGCCGGGGGTCGGGAGCTTCGGGAGCTCTTCGTCTTCGTCGTCACGGCCGTGGAGGCGCTGCTGCTCGCTCATGCTTTCCGGAATACCCGGTTTTGCCGGTGACGGCCAGCGGTTCAGGCCGCGCGCTTGCCCGCCGCGGCCCGCGCCTTGTCCTGCAGGGTGAGCAGCAGGCCGTCGCGCGTCGACCACGGGCAGATCAGCACCTTGCCGCCGGCGACCGTCAGCAGCGCTTCCGCCACGATCGCGCCGGCCAGGGCCTGGTGGGCGCGGCTGCGGGAAATGCCCGGCAGCTCCGCGCGCCTCGACGGCGGCAGCGCGGCGAGCCGCGGGATCCACGCGCGCAGGTCGTCGAGCCGCAGTTCCCGGCACTTGCCGGGGCGGGCGCCGGCCAGCCGCGCGAGCTGCTGCAGCACCTTCGAGCAGCCGACGACCATCGGGTCGTCGACGTCGGCGGCACCCAGCGTGGTGGTCACGACGTCGAGTGCGTGCGACCGCAGGGCCCTGACCTGCTTTTTCGACACGCGCTCGGACGGCAGCCAGTCCCGCGTCATCGAGCGGGCGCCCAGCGGCAGCGAGCGCGCGAAGGTGGCCTTTTCACCGGTACCGGCGGCCAGCTCGACCGTCCCGCCGCCGATGTCGAGCACGAGCATCGCCCCGGGCTCGGCGGCGTACCAGCGGCGGACCGCGAGGTAGGTCAGCTCGGCCTCGCAGCGGCCGGAGAGGAAGCGCAGCTCGACGCCGGTCTCGCCGGCGACGTGCCGGACGATCTCGGCGGAGTTGGCGGCGTCGCGGATCGAGGACGTCGCGAGCGGGTAGACGTCGGGGACGCCGTGGCGGTAGGCCGTGGTCATGCCGGCCGCGACGGCGGCCGTGACGGCTTCGACGCCCCGGTCGGAGAGCCGGCCGTGGACGTCGAGCTCGCGGTCCAGGCGCAGCCGCGTCTGGTGGTTGACCACCGGCTCCCGTGGCGAGCCGTCGACCGGCACCACCACGAGCCGGGCGCTGAACGAACCGACGTCCAGCACACCCACCGCGGGCTTCTCGCTTTTTCGCACTGCTCGGCGCACCTCGCTTCCGCCTGGTGAATATCCCCAGTTCAAGGGCTCGAAACCAGCAATGATGTCCGATCTCACGTCGCGCCGCCGCGCATTTCCGCGAATGAGGCCCTCCGGCGGTGTGTTTCTTACGCGAAGGCCTGCAGGAGATAACCCGATCGAGTGAACCGACCGGGAGCCGGACACGATTCGGTAACGCCCGGGGCCGCTGCGCGATTAATCGGACATCGGAAGCAGCGTGGAGCAGGGTGAACAACGCAACCGGCCGGAGCGGCGAGCCGAGCTCGTGCGGCCGGCCGCCGTCGTGCTCGCGGTCGTGGCCGGGCTCGGCTGCGTCCTGCTCGGCGTGACGTCGGTGCTCGAGCCGTCCCCGGCGGTCACCCCGGCCGCGGACCGGCCCGCGGCGGCCGGCGCGCCGCCGGTGGCGCTGCTCGTCCCGGCCCTGGACCTGACGCTGGACCACGTGGTCGCGCTCGGCCACGTCGGCGGCCGCCGCGAACAGCCCGGCACCGCCGGGGGTGTGGGCTGGTTCGCCGACGGGCCGGTGCCGGGCGCGCCCGGCGTGGCGGTGCTGTCCGCCCACTCCGGGTTCGGCTACTCCTGGGGCGCGTTCGCCCGCTTGGACAAGCTGGCGCCGGGAGCGGCGATCATCGTCCGCGACGCGCGGGAGCACGAAACGCGGTTCACGGTCCGCCGGACCGCCGTGTTCCCGGCGAGCGAGCCGGACAGCACGCTGGTGGCGCCCGAAGGGACGGGCCCGGAGCTGCGGCTGATCACCAGCGACGGGACCTACGACGGCGCGGGCTTCGCCGGCCAGCGGGTCGCGGTCTACGCGACGCCGAGCTGAGCCGCGGCGTCGCGAACGGCTCGTCCGCGACGCCGCGGCCGCGGTCAGCCGATCAGCTCGCGCAGCTGCGAAACCGCCGCCACACGGCCCTCACGGCCGGGCTGCAGCGGGTTGACCACCAGCGTGGTCGCGCCCGCCTCGGCGAAGGCCGCCACGCGCTCCTTCACGTAGCCGGCCGGGCCGACCAGGGAGATGGCCCGCAGCAGCTCGAGCGGGACCGCCGCGGCCGCTTCCTCCTTCTTGCCGTCCAGGTACAGGTCCTGGATCAGCTTCGCCTCGGCCTCGTAGCCGTAGCGGCAGGCCAGGTCGTTGTAGAAGTTCTTGCCGCGCGCGCCCATCCCGCCGATGTAGAGGGCCAGCACCGGCCGTACGTGGTCCAGCAGCGGCTCGACGTCGTCGCCGATGGCCAGTGCCACCGTGACGAACGTGTCCAGCTCCCCCAGCGCGGCGTCGCGCTTGGCCTTGCCTTCGGCCAAAGACGCGCCCCAGACGTCGGCCGCCCTCTCCGGGTGGAAGAAGATCGGCTGCCAGCCTTCGGCGATCTCGGCGGTCAGCGCGACGTTCTTCGGCCCGATCGAGGCCAGCAGCACCGGGATCCGCTCCCGCACCGGGTGGTTGATCAGCTTCAGCGGCTTGCCGAGGCCGGTGCCCTGCTCCGGCGGCAGCGGGATCGTGTAGTGCTTGCCCTCGTGGACGACGCGCTCGCGGCGCCAGACCTGGCGGCAGACCTCGACGATCTCGCGCGTGCGGCCCAGCGGCGCGTCGTACTTCACGCCGTGGAAGCCCTCGATGACCTGCGGGCCGGACGCCCCGAGCCCGAGGATGAACCGCCCGTCGGAGACGAAGTCGAGACCGGCCGCGGTCATCGCGGTCAGCGTCGGCGTGCGGGTGTAGATCTGGAAGATGCCGGACGCCAGCTGGACGCGCTCGGTCTTCGCGGCCAGGTAGCCGAGCTGGCTGACCGCGTCGAACGAGTACGCCTCCGGCACGAAGACGACGTCGAGGCCGGCCTTCTCCAGTTCGACGACGTCGGCCACGCTTTCGGCGAAGCCTCCGGAGTAGCTGATCCCGGTCCCGATCTTCATGGGCGTCCTTCCGCGGTGAGCGAGCGCTTAGTCGCTGGTCATTATGCGCGCTGCCCGGCCCGCGCCGGTGTGGGTAGCGCCACTATCCGCCCGCGACCACCGTCCCCCGCACCTCGCCGAAGCCGATGCGCGTGCCGCCCGGGCCGGGGGCGGTCGCGCTGATCACCACCTCGTCGCCGTCCTCGAGGAACGTCCTCGTCACGCCGCCGGGCAGTTCCAGGGGCTCCTGGCCGCCCCAGGACAGCTCCAGGAACGAGCCGCGCTGGTCGCGCTCCGGGCCGGTCACCGTGCCCGAGGCGAAGAGGTCGCCGGTGCGCAGGCTCGCGCCGTTGACGGTCATGTGCGCCAGCTGCTGCGGCGCCGTCCAGTACTGCGTCGCGAACGGCGGGCTCGACACCAGGTGGCCGTTGAGGCGGATCTCCATGGCCAGGTCCAGGCCCCAGGGTTCGCTGGTCCGGAGGTAGGCGAACGGCTCCGGGTCCTGCGGCGGGCCGTCGACGCGCGCGTGGTCCAGCGCGGCCAGCGGCACGATCCACGGCGACACCGACGTCGCGAACGACTTGCCGAGGAACGGGCCGAGCGGCTGGTACTCCCAGGCCTGGATGTCACGGGCCGACCAGTCGTTGACCAGGCAGACACCGAAGACGTGCTCGGCGAAGTCCGCCGTGGACACCCGGCTGCCGGGCGCGGACGGGGTGCCGACGACGAACCCGACCTCCGCCTCGATGTCCAGCCGCTGCGACAGTCCGAAGGAGGGCACATCGGCGTTGCGCGGCTTGCGCTGCCCGTGCGGCCGGACGACCGGAGTGCCCGACGCGACGACGGTGCCGGCCCGGCCGTGGTAGCCGATCGGCAGGTGCTTCCAGTTGGGCAGCAGTTCGGTGGCGTCCGGGCGGAAGATCCGGCCGGCGTTGAGGGCGTGCTGCTCGCTGGAGTAGAAGTCGACGTAGTCGGCGACCTCGAAGGCGAGGTGGGTGGTGACCTCGGCCAGCGGCACGAGGTGCGGCCGGAGCTGGTCGGCGTAGCGGGGTTCGGTCAGCCACTCGGTGAGGCTTTCGCGGACCTCGCGCCAGGTGCCGGCCCCGGCGGCGAGCAGCGGGTTGAGCACGCCGGCGGTGAGCAGCGGCGCGAAGGGGGCAGCGGTCTCGGCGGCCGCGGCGGTCAGGTCGAGAACGTGCTCGCCGACGGGCACGCCGACCCGCCGTTCGGGCGCCCCGCCGACGGAGAAGACCCCGTAGGGCAGGTTGCCCAGGCCGAAGGGGGTGTCTTCGGGGAGCTCAAGCCAGGTCAAGTGCACTCCTCAGCCAAGGCGGCTCGTGCCGCCGGGTGGTCGGTCAGGACGAATCGGGCGCCGGTTCGGGCGGGTGGGCGGGTGATCGAACACGGAACTCGCGTGATTCCCGCCGTACCGGCTCCAAGCACGCGAGTTCCGGCTCCAAGCACGCGAGGCCCGGCTCCAAACACGCGACTTCCGGCTTCGAGCACGCGAGTTCCCGCTTCGGGCACGCGAGTTCCGGCTTCGGGCACGTGAGCCGGCGGTGCGTTCCGCCGCACCCGGGCCGCACCGGCCGACCGCACGCTCACCCGCCGCAGCCCGCGGCTGCCGCGCGTCGCTCGGGGCAGTGCACGCCGCCCGCCCGGCACCGTCGCGGCCCGGTCGCACCGCGGACCGGGTCGGCCTCCCGCGGCCACCCCGGCGGCCCTCCTCACTCGGTTTCCCTTGCGGCCCGGCTCGTCACCCACTCCGCCACCACGTCCGCCAGCACCGGGAGCGGCAGGGTTCCGCTGCCCAGCACCACGTCGTGGAACTCGCGGATGTCGAACGCCTCGCCCAGCTCGCGCTCGGCCTCCGCGCGCAGGCGCTCGATCTCCAAGCGGCCCACCATGTAGCTCAGGGCCTGGCCCGGGTGGCCCGCGTACCGGTCGATCTCCGCCTCGATCTCGATGCGGGCCATCGGGGTGTTCTCGACCAGGTAGTCCACCGCCTGCTGGCGGCTCCAGCCCAGTGCGTGCAGGCCCGTGTCCACCACCAGGCGCGCCGCGCGCATCGAATCCTGGGTCAGCAGGCCGAGCCTCGACGTGCTGTCCGAGTACAGCCCCATCTCGTCCGCGAGGCGCTCGGCGTACAGGCCCCAGCCCTCGCAGAAGGCGTTGAACATGGCGACCCTGCGCAGCAGCGGCACGTCGGTCAGCTGCTGGGCGAGCGTCAGCTGGAAGTGGTGGCCCGGCACGGCTTCGTGGAACGCCACCGACTCGCTCAGCGTCCGCTGCCGCTGGTCCGCGTCGCGCGTGTTCGCGTAGTAGGTCCCCGGGCGGGAACCGTCGAGCGACGGATCGATGTAGTAGGCGATCGACCCGCTTTCGGCCTCCGCGTCGGGCACCGGGGCGACCTGGCAACGCTGCTCCGGCACCCGCAGGAACCACTGGGGCGCCACGGCTTCCGCACGGGTGATCGCCGCGCGGGCCGACTCCAGCAGCTCGTCGCCGTCGCGCCAGCGCAGGGCCGGGTCGGTGCGCACGCGCTCGAAGATCTCCGGCAGCTCGGTCGTGCCGAACACCTCGGCGCCCAGCTCGCGGTACTCCGCCGCCAGCTGCTCGATGATCGCCAGGCCCGTTTCGTGCAGTTCCTGCGGGGTGCGCTCGGTCGTCGTCTCCGCCCGGATCAGCGCCGCGTAGCGCTCCGGGCCGCCCGGCAGGTCGCCGATGCCCGGCGACGTCTCGGGCCGGGCCACCGGGACCACTTCGTCGGCCAGGAAGTCCCGGTAGCGCCGGTACGCCGGCCACACCACTTCGGCCAGCAACCGGTCGCGCTCGGCTTCGAGGCCCCGGACCGGCACCTTCAGCGGGTCGTCGTCCGGAGCGGCGAGGTACCGGTCGACGTAGCCGACGCCGATGCGCGCCAGGAACTCCGGCGGCGTCAGGCCCTCGGCGAGCGCCGCCCGCTGCCGCTCGATCAGCTGGTCCAGGTACGTGCCGATCGCGGCGAGCCTGCTCAAGTAGCCGCGTGCCTTGGCATCGTCGTCGAGGACCGTCTGCGGCAGCGCCATCAGCAGCTCGAGGGCCGGCGCGGCCAGCCCGTCGCTCACCGCGATGTCGGCCCGGCCCGAGTCGAGCACGTCGATCTGGGTGCGCGCCTGCCAGATCACCACGTCCCGGGTGACGCGCTCGGCCGGCGTAAGCGTGGCCGCGTCGATCGCCTCCGCGCGCTCGACGAGACCGGCGAGCCCGGCGCGGAACCGGGCGGCGGCTTCGGCGGACTGGTCGGCCAGCTTGTCGTGCGTGCCCGGCAGGCCGTACAGCGACGGGAACAGCGGCTGCGCCTCGAACATCAGCTCCAGGCATTCGTCGGCCAGCTTCCCGGGCGTGTCCCGGTGCCCGGCCACCCACTCCGCGACCACGCCGGACAGCACCGGCAGCGGCAGGGTTCCGCTGCCCAGCACCACGTCGTGGAACTCGCGGACGTCGAACGCCTCGCCCAGCGCCTGCTCGGCCTCCGCGCGCAGCCGCTCGATCTCCAGCCGCCCCACCATGTAGCCCAGCGCCTGGCCCGGGTCGGCGGCGTAGCGGTCGATCTCCGCTTCGATTTCCAGCCGCGCCATCGGCGTGTTTTCGGCGAGGTAGTCGACGGCCTGCTGCCGGCTCCACCCGAGCGCGTGCAGCCCGGTGTCGACGACCAGCCGGCCCGCCCGCATCGAATCCTGGGTCAGCATGCCCAGCCGCGAGACGTCGTCGGAGTACAGGCCCATCTCGTCGGCCAGCCGCTCGGCGTACAGTCCCCAGCCCTCGCCGTACGCGTTGACGTGCAGGATCCGGCGCAGCAGCGGCAATCCGGTGAGGCCCTGGGCGAGACACAGCTGGAAGTGGTGCCCCGGAACGGCTTCGTGGAACGCGATCGCCTCGCTGGTGAACCGCGGCCGCTTCTCCGCCTCGAACGTGTTCGCGTAGTACGTGCCCGGGCGCGTGCCGTCGAGCGACGGCCGCAGGTAGTAGGCGATCGTGCCGCTCGCCGCGTCGGCCTCCGGCACCGGCGCGACCTGGCACTGCTGCTCCGGTACCCGCGAAAACCACTGCCCCGCCACGGCTTCCGCACGGGCGATGGCGGCCCGGGCCCCGGCCAGCAGCTCCTCGCCGTCCCGCCAGCGCAGCGCCGGGTCGGTCCGGATCCGGTCGAAGATCTCCCCGAGATCCGTGGTGCCGAACAGCTTCCCGCCCAGCTCGCGGTACTCCCCCGCCAGCTTCTCGATCAGCGCGAGGCCGGTTTCGTGCAGTTCCTGTGCCGTGCGCTCGGTGGTCGTTTCGAGGCGGATCAGCGCGGCGTACCGCTCCGGCCCGCCCGGCAGGTCGCCGATCCCCGGGGACGTCTCGGGCCGGGCCACCGGCGCGAGCTCCTCGGCCAGGAAGGCGCGGTAGCGCGCGTACGCGGGCCGGACGACTTCGGCGAGCAGGCGATCGCGCTCGGCTTCGAAGCCTTCGAGCGCGTACGCCGGTGTCACCCGCAGCGGGTCATTATCGGGCGCGCCGAGGTAGCGGTCGACGTACTCGATGCCGATGCGCACCAGGAAGCCCGGCGGCACCCGCCCTTCAGCCGCCGCCCCACGCTGCCGCTCGACCAGCGCGTCGAGGTAGCCCGCGAAACCGGCGAGCCTGCTCAGGTAGCCGCGGGCCTTCGGCTCGTCGTCCAGCACCGTCTGCGGCAGGTAGAGCAGCAGCTGCAACGCGGGAGCGGCGATCCCGTCGCTGACCGAGATGTCGGCACGCCCGGAATCGATCTCGTCGATGGCCGCCTTCGCCTGCGACAGCACGACTTCCCGGGTGACGCGCTCCTCGGCGGGCAGCCCGGCGGTGTCGAAGGCTTCGGCGCGCGCGGCGATCGCCGCGTAACCCGCGCGCAGGCGGGCTGCGGCCTCCGCGCTCGGGTCGGGCAGCCGGCTGTGGTCGCCGGGCAGGCCGTACAGCGACGGCAACAGCGGCTGCCGTTCGAAGTCCAGCGCGAGCAGCTCGTCGGCCAGCTTCCCGGGCGTGTCGAGCTGCCCGGCCACCCAGTCCTCGACCACCTTGGCCAGCGCCGAGAGCGGCAGCATGCCGTGGCCCAGCACGACTTCGTGGAACCCGCGGATGTCGAAGCGCTCGCCCAGCGCCTGCTCGGCTTCGGCGCGCAGCCGCTGGATCTCCAGCCGCCCCACCATGTAGCCGAGCGCCTGGCCCGGCCAGCCGATGTACCGGTCGATCTCCGCCTCGATCTCCAGCCGCGCCATCGGCGTGTTTTCGACCAGGAAGTCGATCGCCCGCTGCCGGCTCCAGCCCAGCGCGTGCAGGCCCGTGTCGACGACCAGCCGGCCGGCCCGCATCGAGTCCTGCGTGAGCATGCCCAGCCGCGAGACGTCGTCGGAGTACAGGCCCATCTCGTCGGCGAGGCGCTCGGCGTAGAGCCCCCAGCCTTCGGCGTAGGCGTTGAACATGCCGATCCGCCGCAGCAGCGGCAGGTCACGCAGTTCCTGGGCCAGGCTCAGCTGGAAGTGGTGCCCCGGAACGGCTTCGTGGAACGCGATCGCCTCGCTGGTGAACCGCGGCCGCTTCTCCGCCTCGTGGGTGTTCGCGTAGTACGTGCCGGGCCGCGTGCCGTCGAGCGACGGCTGGAGGTAGTAGGCGATCGTGCCGCTCGCCGCGTCGGCCTCCGGCACCGGCGCGACCTCGCACTTTTCAGCCGGGATGCGGGAGAACCACCGCGGGGCGACGGCTTCGGCGCGGGCGATGGCGTCCCGCGCCGCGGACAGCAGCTCCTCGCCGTCCCGCCAGCGCAGCGCCGGGTCCGTGCGCAGGCGCTCGAAGATTTCGGCGAGCTCGGTGGTGCCGAACACCTTCGCGCCCAGCTCGCGGTACTCCCCCGCGAGCTTTTCGATCAGCGCCAGCCCGGTTTCGTGCAGCTCCTGCGCGGTGCGCTCGGTGGTGGTCTCCGCGCGGATCAGCGCGGCGTACCGCTCGGCCCCGCCCGGCACGTGCGAGATGCCCGGGGCGGTGTCGGGCCTGCCGGCCGGCTCGACCTCGTCACGCAGGAAGTCGCGGTACCGCGCGTACGCGGGCCGGACGACGTCGGCGAGCAGCCGGTCTCGCTCGGCTTCGAAGCCTTCGACGGCCGCCGTCGTGCCGACCTTCAGCGGGTCGGTTTCCGGCGCGCCGAGGTAGCGCTCGACGTACTCGATGCCGACGCGGGCCAGGTACGCCGGCGGCACCAGCCCTTCGGCCAGGCTCTCGCGCTGCCGCTCGGTCAGCTGGGCGAGGAACGGCTCGATCGCGGCGAGCCGGGCCAGGTAGCCGCGCGCCTTCTTCTCGTCGTCCAGCCGGTAGTACGGCAGGTACATCAGCAGGCCGAGCGCGGGCGCGGTGAGCCCGTCGCTGACCGCGAGATCGGCGGTCAGCGCGCCCAGCCGATCGGCCTCCACCTCGGCGGAGGCGATCACGACCTCGCGGGTGACGGCTTCCTCCGGCGTCAGTCCGCCGGTGGCCAGGGCCCGGGCGCGGGCCGCGATCGCCGTGTACGCCTCGCGGTAGTGCTCCTGCGCGGCCCGCGTCTGGTCGGCGAGCCGGTCGTGGTCGCCGGGCAACCCGAGCACCGACGGGTTCAGCGGCTCCTGTGCGAAGGACAGCTCGACGAGCTCGCTCGCCAGGCCGTCGACGGTGTCACCGTGCCCGGCCACCCATTCGTCGACGACCGAGTCGAGCACCGAAAGCGGCAGCTGGCCGCCGGCCAGCACGAGGTCGTGGAAGGCGCGGACGTCGAACCGCGAGCCGAGCCGCTGCTCGGCGCGGGTCCGGGCGCGCTGGATCTCCCGCCGCCCCACCATGTACCCGAGCGCCTGGCCCGGCCAGGCGATGTAGCGGTCGACCTCGGACTCGATCTCCAGGAGCGCGCCCGGCGTGTGCTCGGCGAGGTAGTCGACGGCCTGCTGCCTGCTCCAGCCCAGCGCGTGCAGCCCGGTATCGACGACCAGCCTGCCCGCCCGCACCGAGTCACCGGCCAGCATGCCGAGCCGGGCGATGTCGTCGGAGTAGAGCCCCATCTCGTCGGCCAGGCGCTCGCTGTAGAGCCCCCAGCCCTCGACGTAGGCGTTGAACACCCCGATCCGGCGCAGCAGCGGCAGCTCGGTGCGCCCCTGGGCGATGCTGAGCTGGAAGTGGTGCCCCGGCACGGCTTCGTGGAACGCGACCGACTCGGCCATGTGCCGGAGCCGCTCGGTGGCCTCGTGGGTGTTCGCGAAGTAGATGCCCGGCCGGGAGCCGTCGGCGGCCGCGCGCAGGTAGTAGGCCGCCGGCGCGCCGGGCGCGACCTCCGCCGGCACGGCTTCGACCGTGCACTGCTGTTCGGGGATCCGGCCGAACCACTTCGGGGCTTCGGCGGCGGCACGGGCGACGGCCGTGCGGGCGGTCTCCAGCAGCTCGTCCGCACTGCGCCAGCGCAGCGCCGGGTCGGTGCGCAGGCGCTCGAAGATCGCGGCCAGGTCGTCGGTCCCGAACACCTTCAGCCCCAGCTCGCGGTACTCGGCAGCGAGCGCCTCGATGGTGTCGAGGCCGATCCGGTGCAGCTCGGCGGGGGTGAGCTCGGTGGTCGTGTGCAGCCGCGCCAGCCGGGCGTAGGTCTCCTCGCCGCCGGGCAGCCACGACACGCCGGGCCGGTCCGCGGGCCGCCCGTGCGGCTTGACCTCGGTGACCAGGAACTCGCGGTACTCCGCGAAGGCCGGGCGGACGACATCGGCGAGCAGTTCCTCCCGCCGCCGCTCGAACTCCTCGTCCGGCGCCGGCTGGCGGCGCAGCGGGTCGGCAGCGGGTTCGGCGAGGTAGCGGTCGAGGTGGGCGACCGCGGCGTCGACCAGGTGGGCCACCGGCAGCAGGCCGCCCGCGATGCCCTCGGCGTGCCGCTGCGCGGCCTGGCGCAGGTAGCCGGGGATCGCGGCGAGCCTGCCGAGCTGGGCCTCCGCGGCTTCACCCGCCGTCACCGTCGTCATCGGCAGCGCCATGAGCAGTCCGGCCGCCGGACCGGTGGACAGGTCGGTGACGGTGAACTCGGCCAGCCGGCTGTCTATCGAGGCGATGCGGTTCTCGGCCGTGGTGATCAGCACCTCGCGGGTGATCCGGTCTTCGGCGTCCTCGGCGGGCAGGGCTCGGGCGCGATCGAGGAACGCCACGAGCCGAGCGCGGAACGCCTGCTCGGCTTCGGCGGACAGGTCCGGCAGGCCGGGCTCCGCCGGGCGGATGCCCAGCAGCGCCGGCGTCAGCGGATCGGCGGCGAACATCGCTTCGACGAACTCGTCGGCGAGTTCGGTGACCGCGGTCATGGCAGGACCCCCAGCTTCGGCTGATGTGCTCAAGGCCGACCCTAACGGAGATCACCGACAGAAACGCCGCGCCGTTCGCCCGGGGCGGACGGCCTGCGGCGTCGCGGATCGGCCAGGCGGTAGCGTTCTTCAGGTGGCCGTGACCGATCCCGTGGATACCCGCCTGCTCGCCGCGCTCGCCGAACTCGGCAAGGCGGCCGTGCACGAGCTGGCGGCCAAGGTCGGCATGGACCCCCGCGAGGTCGCCTACCGGCTGGTCGCCCTCTCCGGCAGCGGGCTGCCCCTACTCGTCGGCGTCGAAAGCGACCCGAACGGCCTGCGCGCGGCCATCGCCGGCGCGCCGCCGTCGTGGGCGAACCGGCCGCCGCAGTTCCCGCCCCCCTCGCAGCCGGTGCCGCAGCAGCCGGCCCCGCCGATGCCGCCGCCGGTCCAGGGGACGCCGTCGGGGCCGTACACCGTCCAGGGCGTCCCGTCCGGGCCGTACACCGTGCAGGGCGCGCCCTCCGGGCCCTACACCGTCCAGGGCACGCCGTCGGGGCCGCACCCCGTCCAGGGGACGCCGTCCGGCCGCTACCCGGGCCCGCCGCCCCAGGCACAGCCGCCGCGCCCGCCCCGGCCGTTCACGCCGCCGCCGGTCCCGCTCGACCCCGCCGTGAGCACCTGGGGCGTGCCGCAGACGGCGTCGTGGGCCCGCGGCGACGAGCCCGCCCGGCCGTCCGGTCCCGCGGCAGGCAGGAAGGGCAGGCTCGGCGAGGTCATGGAGACACAGGGCCTGGAGGGCGAGCAGCTGTCGGTGCAGCTGCTCGAGGTCCAGGACCCGGCCGACTACCTGTTCAGCGCGGCCGGCTACCGGCTGGAGGACGGCGAGCGCGCAGTGGTCGTGCACACCGAGATCACCAACCGCGGGGCGATCCCGTTCGCGTCGCTGCCGGACAACTACCTCGAGCTGCTCGCCGCCGACGGCCAGGCGATCGGCAAGGCGCCGGTGTCGCTGACCTCGCGGCCGCCGCACAAGATCGGCGTCAAGCCGGGCGAGACGCTGGGCGGGCACACGGTCTACGTGCTGCCGGACGCCACCCGCGTCGTCTCGGTGCGCTGGAGCCCGCGGCCGGAGCCGGACGAGCGCACGCTGACCTGGTCGATCGAGGATTGAGGCTTGTTCTGGTCAGCCCGCCGCGGCCCACGCGGAGACCGGCGGCCGCTCGAGGAGTTCTGCGGCGGGCGACGGCAGAACAAGCCTCACTAGTAGCTTTCCTCGCGCAGGATCTCGAGGGCCTTCGCGAGGTCGTCCGGGTACTCCGACTCGAACTCGACCCAGCGGCCGTCGGCCGGGTGCGCGAACGCCAGGGTCTTCGCGTGCAGCCACTGACGGCTCAGGCCGAGGTGGCGGGCCAGTACCGGGTCGGCGCCGTAGGTCAGGTCACCGACGCAGGGGTGCCGCAGCGCCGAGAAGTGGACGCGGATCTGGTGCGTCCGCCCGGTTTCCAGCTTGATGTGCGCCAGCGACGCCGCCCGGAACGCCTCGACGACCTCGTAGTGCGTCACGCTGGGCCGGCCGCCCTGGACGACGGCGAACTTGTAGTCGTGGCGCGGGTGGCGGTCGATCGGGGCGTCGATGGTGCCGCGCATCGGGTCCGGGTGGCCCTGGACGATCGCGTGGTAGCCCTTGTCGACCGTGCGCTCCTTGAAGGCGCGCTTCAGCACGGTGTAGGCGTGCTCGCTCTTGGCCACCACCATCACGCCGGTGGTGCCCGCGTCGAGCCGGTGGACGACGCCCTGGCGCTCGGCCGCGCCGGAGGTGGCGATCCGCAGGCCCGCCGCCGCGAGGCCGCCGACGACGGTCGGGCCGGTCCAGCCCGGGCTCGGGTGCACCGCGACGCCGACCGGCTTGGAGATCACCACGATGTCGTCGTCGTCGTGCAGGATCTGCATGCCTTCGACCGGCTGCGCGACGACCTCGACCGGGTTCGACGGCTCCGGCAGGGTGATCTCCAGCAGGCCGCCGCCGGAGAGGCGGTCGGACTTGCCCGCGGGACGGCCGTCGAGCAGCACGTCCCCGGACTCGGCGAGCTCGGCGACGACCGTGCGGGACAGCCCGAGCAGCTTGGCGAGGCCGGCGTCGACCCGCATCCCGTCGAGCCCGTCGGGGACCGGGAGCATCCGCGAGCTCACGCCTGCTCCTCCTGCGTCTCCTGGGCCTGTTCCTTCTTCTTGTCCTTGGTCGAGGTGCCGTCGTAGTCCTTGCCCAGCAGGGACAGCAGCACGATCAGGGCGCCGCCGACGCAGATCGCGGAGTCGGCGATGTTGAAGATCGCGAAGCCCTTGCCGTTGGGGGCGAAGGCCGAGATGAAGTCGACGACGTGGCCCTGCAGGCCGCCGGGCGCGCGGAAGATGCGGTCGGTCAGGTTGCCGGTGGCCCCGGCGAGCACCAGGCCGAGGCCGATCGCCCAGCCGATCGAGCGCAGCCGCCGCGACAGCCAGATGATCGCGATGACCACGGCGAGCGCGACCAGGGCGAGCACCCACGTCATCCCGGTGGCCATCGAGAAGGCGGCACCGGGGTTGCGGATCACCTGCAGGTAGATCAGCCCGCCGAGGACCTTGACCGGCTCCTTGCCCTCCAGGTTGGCCACGACCAGGTTCTTCGTCACCAGGTCGATCGCCCAGAACACGACGGCGACGGCGAAGACCCAGCCGACCCGCCGCTTCGGCAGCAGCGGCTTCGCCGGGACCTCCGGGTTCTCGGGCGCGTCGGCGGCCGGATCGGGACCGGCTTCGGCGGCCGCGGCGGTGTCGGGTTCGGAGTGGCTGGGCTCGGTGCTCACCGGTCCATTGTCCACGGCGCTGGTCAGGCCGTGGCGGGCCCGTCCGGGCGCGGCCGCAGGAGCACGGCGAAGGCGCCCGCGAACAGCACGCCCACGGCCGCGAGCGCGCCGGGGACCGGGGGCAGGAACACGGTCGCGACCAGCGCGAACACCCCGGCGCCCCGAGCACGAACCGGCCCGGACGCCGGGGCCGCAGCTGCCAGGCGGCCACGGCGAGCGCGCTCGCGTAGGTCGTGCGGCTGGGCTCGGCGGTGGGGAGGCCGGGCGGCCACGTCACCAGCAGGGCGAGCCCGGCGCGGCCAACGGGAACCAGGCCCTCCGCGGACTCCCCATCGGGTCAGGGCATCGAGCTCGGGTTTCCCCGCAGCAGGGCGACGAGCGCGGCGGCGAGCAGGATCATCGCCGAGGCCAGCATGCCGGCCATGTCCGCCGAGAGCACCACGGCGACCAGGGCGAACGCCGCCGCCGTCAGCAGGACGAACCGGCTGCGCTCGTACGCGGCGAGCAGCAGCAGGCCGAGCGTGGCCAGGAGCGGGCCGCGCAGGCCGTCGCCGAGCCGGAACTGCCAGGACCCGACCAGGTCGAGCAGCGGGACGGCGAGCAGCGCGGCGATCGTGCCGAGGGCGAACCACCCCACCCGGCCCGGTCGCCGGGCGAACGCGTACCAGACGGCCGTGCCGAGGACCGCCACGCCGAGCGTGACCAGCCACACCGGCCCGGCCGGGAGGCTGCTGTCCCCGACGTGGAAGTCCAGCGGCCACTGCAGTGCGCGGCTGTACTCGGTCGCACCGGGTGGGACCGCCGGTGACAGGAGGAGGTTCGCGGACTCGCTTTCGGCCGGGCTCCGGCGCCACAGCAGCTGCACGGTGACCGCGCCGATCTGCGCGAAACCCAGCAGTGCCAGCGGAAACCAGTAACGCGGCCCTCTCCCCATCGGCCCAGGCTAGCGCTCAGCAGAACGGCGGCAGCTCCCGCGGGTCGCCCACCGGGGCCCAGCGGCCGTCCACCTTCGCGTACTCCCAGCGGGCCCCGCGGGCGACGATCTGCCGCAGTGCCAGCAGCACGCGGTCGACGTGTTCCTCGGTGCTGCCGAGGCCGAGGCTGACGCGGACCGCCTGCTGCCCGTCGCCGCCGGTGACGGCGATCAGCCGCTTGGCCGCGATGTGGGCGCAGAAGGCGCCGTCGCGGACGCCGATGCCGTACTCGGCGGACAGCACCGCGGCGAGCCAGCCCGGGTCGAAGCCGTCGACGACGAAGCTGACCGTGCCGACCCGGTCGACCGGCGCGTCGAACAGCCGCAGCTCGGCGCAGCCGGGGATGCTCTCGAGCCCCTTGCGCAGCCGGGTGAGCAGGGCCTGCTCGTGCTCGACGACGGCGTCCCAGTTCGCGCTGAGCGTCTCGCACGCGACGCCGAGGGCGTACACGCCGACGGTGTTGGGCGAACCGGCTTCGTGGCGCTCCGGCCCGCTGTTCCAGACGACGGCGTCCTCGGTGACGAGCTTGGTCGCGCCGCCGCCGGCGAGGTACGGGCGGGCCGCGCGCAGCCAGTCCGCGCGGCCGATCAGGGCACCGGCGCCGAAGGGCGCGTACAGCTTGTGGCCGGACAGGGCGACGTAGTCGACGTCCAGTTCCTTGAGCGAGATCCGGCGGTGCGGGGCCAACTGGGCGGCGTCGAGGGCGACCCGGGCGCCGTGTTTCCGCGCCACGGCGGCGATTTCCGCCACCGGGAGCAGCTCGCCGGTCACGTTGGAGGCGCCGGTGACGACGACCAGCCGCGGTCCCTGCGGAGCGCCGGCCAGCGCCTCGTCCACAGCGGACACCGCGGCGAGGCGGGTGCGCGGGGTGGGGATCCGCCGGACGTTCGGCCCGTGCCAGGGCAGCAGCGCGGCGTGGTGCTCGGTGTCGAAGACGACCACCGTGGTGTGCCGCGGCAGGCTGCGGGCGAGCAGGTTGAAGGAGTCGGTGGTGTTGCGGGTGAAGACGACGGTGTCGGTCCGCCGCGCGTCGACGAAGCGGCGCAGGACGTCACGGGTGCGCTCGTAGAGCTTGGTGGAGACCTGCGAGGCGAAGCCGGCGCCGCGGTGGACACTGGCGTACCAGGGCAGGAACTCGTCGACCTTCGCGCGGACGGCGTCGAGACAGGGTGCGCTCGCGGCGTGGTCGAGGTTGGCGTAACCGATGTCGCCGCCGGTCACCAGCGGCACCCGCAGCGACGCCCCGGCGACGGTGGGGATGGCGGGGGCTTCGCGGGTTTCGGGCTGGGTGCGGTCGATGGCGAGAGTCATCGGGGTGCCTCCTCGGCGATCCGGGGGACCCCGGCGAGGGGCCCGCGCTTGCCCGTCGCACGGCGCGACCGGCCCGGTCTTCACCCGGGGCACCCCACCGCGGTAGGAGGGTTGCCGGCCAGCAAGCCGGGGCTTCGCGCTGGCACTCATGACCTGAGCCCGAAGGTACCGAGAACGCGCCGGGCCGCCAACCCCCGCCTCACATTCTGAGACGGCGGTCACAGAGCGTGCTCAGCGGCCGGACTCGCCCTTCCAGCGCGCGAGGCGGCCGGCCCGGTCCACCGCGCGCAGCCGGCGTTCGACCGCGTCCCGGACCGCGCTCGTGGTGACGACCAGCAGCTGGTCGTTCTCCTGCAGCCGGCTGGTCTTCTGCGGCGTGAACCCGGCGCCGTCGCGGACGACCAGGCTGATCGTCGCCCCGACCGGCAGCCGCAGCTCGGACAGGTACACGCCGTGCATCTTGGACCCCACCTGGATGCGGACCTGCAGGAGTTCGGCGCCCAGCTCGTCCAGCGGCGCGGAGTCGACCTCGATCTCGTGCGCCTCGGACTTCTTCGCCAGCCCGAGCCGGTGCGCGAGCGGGCCGAGCGTCGCCCCCTGCACCAGCGTCAGCACGATGACCAGCACGAACACCGCGTCGACCAGCCGCTGCGCGCCCGGCAGGCCGCGCGAGAGCGGGATCATGGCGAGCACGATCGGCACCGCGCCGCGCAGCCCGGCCCACGACAGGAACACCTGTTCCCGCCACGGCAGCCGGAACGGCAGCATCGACAGCACGACCGAGAGCGGCCGCGCCAGCAGCAGCACGACGGCGCCCGCGACCAGGCCCGGAACGACCGCGTCGAGCAGCCTCTCCGGCGAGGCGAACAGCCCCAGCAGCACGAACAGCCCGATCTGCGCCAGCCAGCCCAGTCCCTCGGCGAACGACAGCGTGTCCGACCGGTGCGGCAGCCGCGAATTGCCGAGCACCAGCGCGGCGACGTAGGTGGCGAGCAGGCCGGACGCGTGCAGCAGCTGGCCCGAGGAGTACGCCACGACGCACACCGCGACCGTGGCCAGCGGGTAGAGACCGGTCGCCGGCAGCGCGGCCCGGCGCAGCGCGAGCCCGCCGAGCCAGCCGAAGGCCAGGCCGATGACCAGGCCCGCGGTCAGCTCGTAGACCACCAGCAGCGGCAGCGTCCAGTCCACAGTGGTGCCTTCGGCCAGCACCACGACGGCGATGTAGGCCGGCGCGTCGTTGATGCCCGACTCGAGTTCGAGCGCGCCGGTGAGCCGTTTGCCGATGCCCGCCGTGCGCAGCACCGAGAACACCGCAGCCGCGTCGGTCGAGGCGAGCACCGCGCCCCACAGCAGCGCCAGCCGCCAGTCCAGGCCCAGCAGCCAGTGCAGGGCGGCGCCGGTGACCGCGACGCTGACCACGACGGCCACTGTGGACAGTGCGATCCCGCGGCCCAGCGCGGGTTTCACCGCCGACCACCGGGTGGTCAGGCCACCTTCGGCGAGGATCATGACGAGCGCGGCGAGGCCGAGCGACTGGGTCAGCTCGGGGCTGTCGAACCGGATGCCGAAGCCGGCTTCGCCCAGCAGGACGCCGATCCCCAGGTACAGCAGCAGCGAGGGCAGGCCGAGCCGGATCGACACGCGCACGGCCAGCACGGAGGCGAGGAGGACGACACCGCCGACGCCGAGCAGCACGGGGAGCTGGTCCATGCCGCCTCCCTCCCGAGTGCCGTGGGGCACTCAGAATAGTGAAGCGGCCGGATTAACTCGTTCGTGTACCGCTGCCCAGTAGCGCACACCCGGTGTGTTAAGGCGCGGCGACGCCACCGAGCGCGTCGAGATCGACACCGAGCGCGGCGAACGGCGCCCCCGCCGCGGGCAGCACCTTGACCGCGCGGTGGCCGTCCCTGGCCACCCAGCCCTGCTCGACCGCCCGGTCGAGCAGGGCCGCGGGCAGCGCCCCGGCGAGGTGGTCGCGGCGCTCCGTCCAATCCAGACAGTCACGCAGCAGCGGCCGCCGCCCGGCGGCGACCGGCACGCCGAGGTCGGCCAGCACGGTCCGCCCGCGCGGGGTGAGGGCGAGCCCGTCGGCGGTGCCGACCAGGCCGGCGGCGAGCATGCCGTCACGCAGGGCGACGCCGAGCTCGCCGGCGAGGTGGTCGTAGCAGGTCCGCGCGAACCCGAGCCGCTTTGCCCGCAACGACGGCTTCAGGCCGGTGACGGGCCGGTGCTCGGCGTGCTGGGCCAGGTGTTCGATCAGCTCGGCGACGCGCGGGTCGGCGATCCGGACGTAGCTGGCCCGCCCCTGCTTGACCCGGGCGACGAACCCGGCCCCGGCCAGCCGGCTGACGTGCTCGCTGGCGGTCGAGAGGGCGATCCCGGCCGCCTTTGCGAGCTCGCCGACGGTCCAGGCCCGCCCGTCGAGCAGCACGAGGCACATGGTCGCCCGGCTCGGATCGGCGAGCACCGCGGCCACCTCGGCCAGCGCGATCGTCTCCATGCCCCCACGCTACGGCCCGCACCCTTCGGCCCCGCCCGAACCATCGCCCCTGCCCGGACGACACGCGCACCTGAAGGGTCCGCCCGCGTACCTGGGCGGTCGGGTCGCGTACCTGGAGGGTCGGGTCGCGTACCTGGGCGGTCGGGTTGCGCACCCAGAGGGTCGGGTCGCGTACCTGGGCGGTCGGGTTGCGCACCCGAAGGGTCGGCCCGCGCACCCAGAGGGTCGGGTTGCGTACCCGGAGGGTCGGGTCGCGTACCTGGAGGGTCGGGTTGCCGTCCGACCCTCCAGTCTCGAAGTCGACGTGCACCAGGCCGAACCGCTGCGTGTAGCCCATCGCCCACTCGAAGTTGTCCAGCAGCGACCAGGCGAAGTACCCGCGGAC